>CAVPGX010000030.1:0-57130 GCA_963704065.1 uncultured cyanobacterium
CATAGAATGCAGGTCTTGTACTGGCATCCAATCAGAAATATTGGAGAACTGAATCAGATCAAACTGGCCGAGTTTTATGAGTTCTAAAAGTTTTTCTGCAAACATACCGTGGTGCAATTGTAACCGATCGACCCCCAGGGAACGAATCGCCCGTTGGGCAGATGGCTGTAGGTAGACGGGAACTCCATTCGTACCCGTGGTGTAGCGATCACGCCATACTTGCATTAAAAAATAGTTTTCTCTTGGTATGAACTGAGTGAGCGCCTGCGCAAAAACATCGGCAAAATGTTCACCAAAACTCCGCTCCATCGAGTAAGTGACCGACGCTTCCCCAAAGGTATTCGCCAGTGTGTCCCGTTCAAATACGGCATCAAAAATAGTCCGCCATTGGGGATGATGGATCGCGGTCAGAGGATCATCCAGGGGATTTAAGCCGATCGCCGCGAATTGAGCCGATAATTCTCGGAACAATTGTTCAAATCGTCCCACCTGATTCACCCCGAAGGCAATTTGTTCGGAGTGCTGATCCCAATAAAGTTGGGTCGCCTCTGGGAGTCGCGATCGCAGTTGGGCGTATTGGGTGAGGCGATCGCCGTATTCTGCCCTCTCTTCGATGGGGAATCGATCAATGCCTAACAAGTGCCACTGATCCTCTAGTGATAGCCGCAACAATGCCTGTCGGCGCAATTCCACCAGATGTAATTGGGCTAGGTTGGCATCAACCGCATCAATCTGGGCGATCGCTGGACTGCTCAGTAAGCTCAACGCCGTGCATCCTCCCGATGCCACCACCAACACTCGCAATGGATAGGGCTGGGATGCTGCTAGACGATCAATGACCCGGAGTTCGATATTGGGATCTTCCCGAACCTGGGAAAAAGCAATATCAGCGGGTGGGCTGCAAATCACCATAGAGTCTCCAGAAATAATAAGCACCGAGAAGAATCCCCTGAGCGGCTTGAGCACGGGAACGAGATTCGTGCCAGCTCGGTTCTGCTAATGCCAATAACTCTCTGGCATGTTCCACATCCAGCTTCTCGTGCACAGCATAATGGGACTGGCTGCCGGGAGCGGTCCATTGTCGCTGATATAGGGTATGGGCGATCGCTCCACTGATGTCCACATACAGATACTCAATCATGCCCAACAACGCGGCTCCCGCCTCCCCTGACTGGGTCAAACTGTAGGAGAGGATAGATTGGTTAAATGCCAGCACAGGAATCTTACAGGGGGATGTCAGGTCATCGACACTGGCTCCCAATGCTTGTAGATATTGGCGGAAGGTAAATTTATGGGAGCGGAGGCGATCGCCATGGCCATGTTCTTCTGCCACATTATTCGCTAGGGTGAGTCGTTCCTCCAATATTGGCATCCGGGCCAGAACTGCCGCTAACGCCTGGGAAAACGATTCTACGGCAAACCGAAAAGGAATTTGACTCTGACAAAACGCCTCGCGAGATGTCGAATCCTGTTGCATCCAGCACAGATAAGGATGACGATGAAAATCATAACTGGTCGCCACCTGCCTGACGGCATGGTCGAGAGATGGCAGTTGTATCAAGTCATTCACAGTCAATTCACTGGCCAGTGTACCAGTTAATTCTCCAGTCATAGAGTGGTTGATAGGCGGGCGTTTAAGGAGTTGCATAAGCGGGAAAGGATAATTTAGCATAGGTAGAATGGTCGGACGAAACCCAACGCAATGGCGTCAACGTCTTAGTGATTGTTGGGACGAGGGACGCAGGCTAACAGTTGAGATTATGCGATTGCAAATTGCAATTCGCTAACGATTAGTCACCACACTTCCACGGGGTGTTCGTTGAATGCTGGCCATGACAAAATCCTGCACAAAGGCGACATAGGAGGGAATAAAGGGAGCGCCACAATCCACGAGATCGTCTTTCAAGGCTTGGTGCAATCGGGGCAGGTGATACCAGGGTACGCCTGGATAGAGGTGATGTTCCAGGTGATAGTTTTCGTTGCACATGAAGAAGCGGGTTATCCCATTGGTGAGAATAGTACGAGTCCCCCGGATCACATCCGATTCCTGCTCTAATAAGGTGTGTTGGCTCATGCCGCGAATGTTCACCATAGTATTGATCAGAATCATGGGAATCAGCCAACCATGAACCAGAAGTGAGTCCGGAATGGGGGAAAGCAGAATCCCTGTCACCAGCAATCCTAATAGCAGGACCTCGATCGCTACCCACATTTTTTCCTTCAGGTTGCCGTCTCGAAACCCCAGAACGGGAATGGCGATAATGTATACGGGATAGCCGATCAGCAACCGTCCCCAATGCATCAAGAAAACAAGCCAGTTCCAGCGAGTGTAGTTTTTGTAATGATCTGGATCGCCTACTAAACCCAGATGTTTGTGATGGTTGAGATGCAATACTTTGTAAGCTGAGAAGTTTTGCAGCACGGGCAATGCGCAGGCGATGCTGAGTGCCCGATTCCAGTGAGGATTGGGGCTGAGGACACCGTGCACCCCTTCATGGGTAAACAGGCTAATGCCATGGAGGGAAGCCGCAGCTAGGAGATAGAAGGGTAAACACAACAGATAGTTCCAGGGAGTAGCGATCGCCCCCACCAACCAGATAGTGGTAAGCGCGGTGATCTCGTATAACCCAATAAATGCAGGCAGTCGCAGGGGATGGCGATCGAGAGACTGTAATTCCCGAAGTAGGTCTGGTTCCAATTTCGGTTTCTCGGAGACGAGCGAGTGGGTCAGAGATGGATTGCAAGTCATAGGTATCAATGGAATAAGATGGCTTCTTGTTGTGACTTAGAGCAAAGCCAACTACCTTAATAATCAATCGAGTCTGAGTTATTTACGGAGTAACTGTGTAACTTTTTTGATTGGACAAAAACTCAGTATTAAATCTGAGACGTCTTTTTTCCTCATCGGTTCGATTCCCTTTTCCAGGGCAGAATTGCAGGGAACGGTTTGATGGAATGTCTCTATCACTGGAATAGACTGATCTATAGATAGGCTTTTACGAGAGATAGGCAGTATGATCATATTTTCCAACAACAGGCAGTGGGATCTAGAGTTTATAGACGATGATTATGCATAATCCAACAAGTCCAATGCACCGGGACGAGTGAGCCTATCATTAGGCGATAAAGTTTGTCTGCGTCCGGTGATTGGGAACGTTAGCCTGCTGGGTTATCTGTGGAGACGGCAGCCGAGAAATTGCTTGTCAGCCCCTAAATCAATTTCCAAGAGCTAGGATTACTTACAGTGATTTAGAGAAAAAACGATGTTCCCAGATAATCCTGTATTAGATCCTGCGTTGGACAAATTTAATCGATTCCCATTTTCTCAGCGGATTGCTGAAGTGATAGTATCGCGGTGTGACTCAAGCAGCATTGCAATTGGAATCTTTGGAGCATGGGGAGAAGGTAAAACTACTGTTTTTAACTTTATAGAGAAGACTCTTGAAAATAATTCAAATATCATTTGTGTTCGCTTTAATCCTTGGTTTTTCAGAGATGAAGAGAAGTTACTTCTAAGCTTTTTCAAGACATTGGCAGATGCCTTAGATCGAAAGTTGACGACGAGAACACAAGATATTGGAGGATGGCTTGCGAAGTGTGGAGAGATTATCGCGCCTTTATCTTTAGCTGATCCGACTGGATCTGTTCGAGGTTCTGGTCAGATTTTTGAAAAGCTAGGCAATCTTTTTTCTCAAGTTGAACTGGAAGATAACAAAAAGCGCATTGAGAAAATATTAGAGGAAGAAAACAAACGACTTGTCATTTTTATAGACGACATTGATAGGCTTGATAAATCTGAGATACAAAGCATCTTTAAGCTTGTCAAGTTATCTGCTGGCTTTAATAATACAATTTACCTCTTGGCTTTTGATGAAGAAAAAGTTGCGTCAGCAATTTCAGAAAAATATTGTTCTGGAGATTTAGAAGCAGGGCGTAGCTTTCTAGAAAAAATTATTCAAGTACCATTGACTCTGCCACAGGTCAGCTATGGTTCTTTGCAAAAATTCTGTTTTGAGTGCGTTGATGAAGCTCTAAAAAATGCCAGTTTAGAGTTAACTTAAGAGGATGTTAGAAGATTTGTTAAGTGCTTTTCGCAAGGATTAGCAATTCAACTGAAAACGCCAAGAGTAGCTCAGAGATATGGTAATACTATCACTTTCTCCATTCCTCTTCTTAAGGGAGAGGTAAACATAGTTGACTTATTACTTATTGAAGGAGTTAAGGTTTTTTATCCTAAATTGTACAATTCTATAAAAGATAAATCGAGCTATTTCCTTGGTCAAGTTTTAGATCAAGGTGGAAATTTTGAACAAGTCAAGAATATAGTAATTGAGTACATTGAGAAAAGTATTTCTGATTTAAGTCGAGAAGCTCAGATATATGCAAAAAATTTATTAAAAGAATTATTTCCCTGCCTTACTGGAGTACTAGGAAATATTCATCATGGCTCAGACCTGCCAGCATCGCCAGAGAATCCGACCCCACTTGTAGGCCAAAGCTCGAATCGCCTTGGGATGGGTCTTGCCTGCTTGCTTCTGCTGCACATAAAAGGCCTGGGACCACTCCGAATGCCGACGGGCCTGATCCACCCACTCAACGAAGGTCTGCCTGAGGAAAATCGGACAGGACCAGCGCCAATGCACCCAGCACTTCTTGCCGCTTTCCTGCCCGTCCTCCCATAACTGCGTTGGTGCGGACGGCACAGAGGTTGTCGGTAGGTGTTCAAGTTTGTCTGCCGCCGCACAACTTCACCGTTAGCCATGCAAGAACAACCCACAATTCGGAACCACAATTCGGAAGGCTCGCCTTGAGGATGCTTCCCAGATTAGCAAACTTATTTTGGGGATCGCGCACTACTTTTCCTCAAGTACCTCTGGTGAAGCTGCACCGTGGTTTTTGGCAACCATTACGCCATCCGCGATAGCAGGCAACATTGATGACCCAAAATTTAACTGCCTGGTGGGGTGCGTGGGGACGGCACTTGCCGGTGTGATTGTAGTGCGCGACACAACGCACGTTCATCATCTTTTTGTGGCGCCTGAATTCCATCGCAAAGGTGTAGCCATAAAACTCTGGGAGCGCGCGAAGGCCAATGCCATCGCTTCAGGAAACAAAGAAGGTTTCTCGGTTCGATCGAATTCACCCACCTGTGGGATTTCCTGGGGATCGTAGGTGTCAGGCAAGTACTCTCCTACCTGCTGTACCCAATTGATCACACTGGTATGGGCAACCCCGATGGGGAGCCTGTCACATTCTGAAGAGAAAAATTAGGCTGTGGTGAGTTGATTCAGGCGGAGTGTCAGATGACAGAACAAGAGCGCCAAGAACTAGAGCAGTGTAGCCGTCGAATTGCAGAGCTCCTGTACCAAGAAGCAGTCGAGCAGGAAGCGCCATTGTCCAACCTGGGTGGGATCGAATCGACGATTCGCAGCCAACTGCAAGAGCATGTCTCGCCGACGATAGGGGCTTTTTTTGCGAAGCCTCCAGTGGAACCAGCCAAGGATATCCCCGCATCTTCAACAGCCTCCTCGGACGATTAGAAATCCTCAGTGAGCAAGCGACAGCGCTAGGAATCTCGAGTTACAGTCGTTTGAGCCCCTATCTGGAGACCTGCTGCTTACGATTGAGCGCCTCTCTGTCTTACGAAAAGACGATGGAAGAAGTAGAAGTACAAACGGGCAGGCGGGTGAGCCAGAAGACGCAGCAACGGCTGGTTCAGCGTCAGAAGTTTGAAGCGGCCAACAGCGATGAGCCCGTGACTCAGATGAGCTTGGATGGCGGGATGATTCGCCTGCGGACTCCCAAGGGTCAAGAATCGGAGTGGCGGGCGTACAAAGCGCTGAACTTGTTGGAGCAACAGCAAGGCATGGCCTGGTTCAAGGATAACGATGCTCTGGTCGGGTGGGCTAACCACCAACCAATGGATGACCGAGTGGATTGCCTGGGCGATGGTCATGACGGGGTTTGGGGAGTCTATGACCAAATCGCAGAGCCAGAGCGGCGCAACGAGATTCTCGATTGGTATCATCTGCGGGAGAATCTGCATGAGATACCCGGCTCGAACCAGTGGCTCAAGCAAGCCGAGGATTTACTTTGGCGAGGAGCGGCAGATGAGGCAAGTCAGCTATTCGAGGATTGTAATTCGGAGGAGGCGAGAAAATTTCGGGGGTATTTAGAGCGTCATCGAGAACGCATCCCCAACTACGGTTACTACCAGGCCGAAGGGATGCCGATCGGCTCGGGGGATGTGGAATCTTTGATCAAGCGAATTGGCAATCGCATCAAAATATCAGGAGCATCCTGGGAAGTCAGCCATGTTCCGCAAGTGCTGGCGCATCGTTGTGCATACCTTAATGGCAAGCTCTCACCCGAGCAGATTTTTCTCTCTAGACAGTGACAGGCTCCCCCCCGATGACTCGTTCTATGCCTCGAAAGCCCATACCATTAACGTACATTCTCAGGCACAGTTGCTTAATCCAATCGCTGTACCTTCGGGAGGTGTAGGTCGCAATGAATTGACGTCCACAGTCAACACAGATATGATTTTGCTGACCTCGGCGATGTCCATTCTTTTGAATGTGACAACTTCCGTACTCAGGACATTGCATCGGGATGCCTCTTAACGATTTAGAGGATTGATTCATCTTGTAGAAAAATCATTCCTGGATAAAGTCCATTCATCCCGTCATTGAGCAACGCCAATTTTTTCGTTGCACGATTGATAAGGCAATCTATCGATAACCAATCTCTAGCGGTAAAGATTATGATTGCTTCACTGATTGTGGCCCAGATTGTCTTGCCGCTTGTCCTCATTACATGGTTTGCAGATCGCCCCACCCCACAATTTACTAGGAGTTTCGCTACAAGCCCTAGACACCGCAATTGCGTTCTTTGCGATCGCCCGCATGGGAGTCTGGGTTTTTCCGCCCTGGTGGACACCTTATGGCTATGGGCTGCTCTTTGTTTTGGCTTTGGTGCTGGGGTTGCGGCGGCACAAGCCCCTGCGAAGGATACCCTCTAGCTGGCTCGGCTGGATTGCTATTGTAGGTTTTGCTGCTTTTGTTTTTTTGCAGGAAACGAAGCTGTGCAAAGTTGGGCAGGGCAATTTCCACCCCCCATTCCTGCTGTCGATCTTGCCTTTCCACTGCAAAGAGGAAATTATCTCATCCTCAATGGCGGTAATGATATTCGGGTTAACGCACACATGAAGCTACTGGATGAATCAGTGCCCCGTTTTCGAGCCTATCGCGGTGGCAGCTACGGTGTCGATACTGTTGAGATTGATCGGTTTGGCTTCCGGGCAAATGGGATTGTTCCGCGTGATCTGGCGGCTTACCAGATTTATGGTGAGTCCGTGGTTGCTCCCTGTGCAGGGAAAATCGTCCAGGCGATCGATGGATTACCAGACATGGCAATTCCGACGATCGATGCCGTCAATCGATCGGGTAATCACTTGATTCTGCGCTGTGGCGATATTGATGTCTTACTTGCCCATTTTCGGCCTCAGAGTCTTTCGGTGCAAACGGGAATGGCCGTTCAGGTTGGCGATCACCTTGCCGAGGTCGGCAACTCCGGTGCCAGCGATGAACCCCACCTGCACATCCATGCCCAGCATCCTGGATCGTCGGTAGAGCCATTTTCCGGCGATCCTCTGCCAATGCAGTTGGCGGTACGCTTTTTGATTCGTGGTGATCGCGTGACCATGCCAATTCCTTTAACGGAGTAATGAGCCGATGACACTACCAGAACCGTTGCCCAACAGCAGAGCGAACCTCATTACTGGACTATCCTTGGCAATCATCATTCTTTCTTTCGTTGCAGCTAGCATCGGACTTTTCTGGCAAGATGATGGTCAATCTTTCCCCTTTACGACGCTGCAAGGGCAGACCGTGCAAATTTATGGACAGGGGCTATATTTCTACGACACTGTGTTCAGTGGAGCGGGAAGTCGGGGCACAGATGCCGTCACGCTCTTTCTCGGAATTCCGCTGCTGATCAGTTTCCTGATTCTCTACAGGCGTGGATCGTTAAGAGGGACATTGCTGCTCATCGGTACGCTTTTCTATTTTCTGTATGTTTATGCAGGGCTTGCGCTAGGCACAGTGGCTTATAACCGCCTATTTCTGCTCTATATTGGGCTATTTTCTACCAGCTTATTCACCTTTGTGTTGACATTGAAAACGATCAATCTTCAACACCTATCCATCCACTTTACTCCCCGTTTGCCGCAATACCCAGCCGCTATTTTTGTGCTGATCAGTGGCATATTCACTGCAATCATCTGGTTGAGTCCGCTCATTACTGGATTGATTCAAGCGCAGCCTCCGGCAACATTGAGTAGCTACTACACTGGACGAGTCACTGACGCTTTAGATTTGGGAATTATTACCCCCTCTACAGTCATAGCAGGCATCCTCATTCTACGTCGTGCGCCAATTGGCTATCTCATTGCGCTATCACTCCTCGTCCTAGAAATCATGCTATTTCCCACAATCTTGGCGCAGACAGTTTTTCAGATGGTGGCAGGAGTATCGTTCACTCCCACTGAGATCGTGGGGCCAATAACCGGATTCGTAACCCTCAGCTTGTGCTCCCTCTGGGTGGCGATCAGTATTCTCCGCAACATTACAGAACCAGGGAAATGGACACCATGAACAATCTAAAAACCGCACAATTTAGAGAGCTAGTTCGCTATGCTACCCTTGCTCCCTCCAGCCACAACACCCAATGCTGGAAGTTTCAGCTCGAAGATCAAGCAATTTCCATCCTGCCCGATTTGTCACGGCGATGCTCCGTGGTCGATCCCGATGATCATCATCTTTATGTCTCCTTAGGCTGTGCGGCTGAGAACCTGATTCAGGCGGCCCAAGCCCAAGGATTATCGGCAAAATGTACCTTTGATGCCTCCGATGACGGGGCCGTGCGAATTGCGCTAGAACCTTCAGAAGCGATCATCACACCCCTATTCGAGGCCATCCCGTATCGCCAATGTACCCGCGCCGAGTATGACGGTCAGCCACTTAGCGCGGCAGAAATTCAGTTGCTAGAAACAGCCGGGACAGGAAACGGCGTGCGGGTGAAGATGCTGACCACCAGCAGTGCGATCGAAACCGTTCTAAACTATGTCGTGCAGGGCAACACGGCGCAGATGAACAATCCGGCGTTTATGCGGGAGTTGAAATCCTGGATTCGCTTTAATGATCAGGAGGCAAGTCGCACGGGGGATGGACTCTCTGGTCGTACTACCGGAAATCCCTCGATCCCACGCTGGATTGGCAACCTATTCTCCAAGCTGCTATTCCGGGTAAAGCCAGAGAATGACAAAAATATTCGCTATATCCGTAGCTCGGCAGGTATTGCTGTATTCGTCTCTGATGTTGATGACAAGGCCCATTGGGTCGAGGCGGGACGTTGTTACGAACGATTTGCGCTCCAGGCCACGGCCCTCGGTATCCGCAATGCTTTTGTGAATCAGCCCGTTGAGGAGGCGAGTTTGCGGCCTGCTTTTGCCACGGCTTTGGGCCTGGGGGCGGGCAGACCCGACCTGGTGGTGCGTTTCGGGCGAGGGGAAGAGATGCCAAGCTCCCTGCGCCGATCGATTGACGCAGTAATTGTTTAAGCATGGTGAAAATAGGGGACAAATATGGAACCCGTCGATCGAATTGGCCGCTTTGAAAAACGCAATTTTCCGCAGTTCCGCAACCCCACGATCGACACGCTGGTCTGGGGCCGCCAACGGCATCATATCCCGATTTTGTTGGAAATCGATGTGACGGCAGCCCGCGAAGCAATCCACGATCGGAAAGCGCAAACCGGAGAAGGAATCAGCTTTACGGGCTGGCTTGTCAAATGTCTCGCCCAGGCTATTAGCGAGCATAAATACGTCCATGCCCTGCGTCAAGGTAAACGACATTTGGTGATTTTTGACGATGTGGATGTGACGATCATCGTCGAACGAGTCACCGATACAGGCGAAAAGTTGCCAATGCCTTACATCATTAGACAAGCCAATGAGAAAACTGTGGCTGCGATCCATTCCGAAATTCGGGCTGCCCAACGATCGTCGGTTGAGGGAGAAGTCCAAATCGCCGCGCCCCGCGCCGCCTGGATGACCAAACTCTTCACGATACTGCCACGTTTTTTGCGCAATTGGCTCTTCTGGCAACCCGTTTTGCGTAATCCTTTTCGGTTCAAGCGGATGATGGGCACTGTCTCAGTTACGGCTTTGAGCATCGTGGGACAGAGTGGGATGAGTTGGGGAATTCCGATTGGGATTCATCCCCTAATCATTGCGGTGGGCGGGATTATCAAGCGACCTGGGATCGTGCGTGAGCAGATTGTGATCCGTGAGTACGTAGGACTGACTGTGTTGTTTGACCATGATGTAACCGATGGTGCGCCAGTCGCCCGCTTTATCAAACGATTGCAAGAATTGATGACTGATTGTTACGGGTTAGAAAAGTGAAGGAGATCTTCACAGCTTGGGGAAACTCATCATGGCAAGAATTGGAACAGTGGGGCTAGGCGTATTGACCATAGTAGGTATCCTCTTGGGAATCATGGTTATCCTTTTTGCTGTGCTAATTGCGGTCAGCCCTGGGGAGGTCAAACCTTTTCTTGATGAACAGGGTCGCACACTTCCAGATAGTGTTTCAGAAAAGATTCACGTAAACATCAATGGTGTACCGCAAGGCATGTTCATCATGGGAAAAAATGTGGACAATCCGGTACTTCTATTCGTCCATGGCGGCACCGCTATGCCTGAATACTTCCTGACACAGAACTACCCTACGGGCATGGAGCGATACTTTACCGTCTGTTGGTGGGATCGCCGGGGTGCGGGACTTTCCTACAGTGCCAATGTGCCACCAGAGACCTTGACAGTAGAGCAGTCAATCGCTGATGCATTGGCAGTGACAAATTACCTACGTCGCCGTTTCCACAAGGACAAGATCTACCTTATGGCACACTCAGGCGGGAGTCTGATTGGCATACAGGCTGCTGCCCGTGCGCCCGAATTGTTCTATGCCTATATCGGTGTTGGCCAGATGTCCTATCAACTCAAGTCGGAAATGCTGTCGTATGAATATATGGTAAAGCGGTACAAAGAGATCGGAAATGTCAGCATGGTGAAACAACTAAAAGCTTCGCCACCCACGATGTCAGTCCCGCTTCCCACTAGCTATATGAAGGTGCGTGACAGTGCTATGCATGGCCTCGGCGTTGGCACAACCCATGCTATGAAATCGGTGATGACGGGTGTCTTCCTCGCATCTTGGCTATTCAGACAATACACTTTGGGTGAGAAGCTGGCCCTCTGGCGTGGGAAGTTTGCATCGGACAGGCTTCTGTGGGACAAGATGATTGCCACGGATTTAACGAACCAACTGCAAAGGCTTGACCTCCCGGTCTACTTCTTCCACGGTAAGTACGATTACACCGTCTCATACCCATTAGCAAAAGCATATCTCGATCAACTGCAAGCACCGATAAAAGGGTTTTATACGTTTGAGCACTCGGCACACAGCCCGATGTTTGAAGAACCCGCCAGAATGAAGCAGATTATGCAAGAGGACATATTAGTTGGAAAGAATAACCTATCTGATCCCAGGTAAATTGAGTGGTCGCCAAACATCAGCCTCCATGCTTTGTGCTGCACCGGTATTTAGGAGAGGCGGACTAGAGAGAACGGTGCGAATTCTGATGATTGTTAGTGGGGTTCTGAGTCTTGCAGGGTTGATCGGTATGCCACTTGAGAACATGCAAGTTCGGATGATCGGAGTTCTTGGTTACGTGGGGGTCGCTCCAGTTGTATTTTTATTGCTGAGCATGATTTTTGAGCACGCTGATAATCAGGACTAGTTATGAATATTGACCCATCAGGCGTTGACCGAAGTCATGTACCCTTTATCTCCCTCGCGCCATTTCTGCTGATGACATTTGGTTTGGCGTGGGGAATCTTAGGACTTTTTATCCTGCTTCCTAAGCCGATGGTAGCAATTTTTGGCGAATTGACTGGTCAGCATCCGCTATTCTTTTTGGCGGTATATGATGCACCCGCGATCGCGGCTTTCATTGTCGTCACATATAACAGTGGACTAAGAGGCTTGTGGCATTATCTGACCCGGTTGAGGCTTTGGCGTTGCTCGGTGGGATGGTATGTCTTCTTGATGATCGGCATTCCGATACTTTTTTTCAGTGGCTCAGCGTTGAAGGGGAATCTTTTCGCGGAACCATCTCCTTTTTCCTCAGTTCAGTCGCTGATGGTGGCATTCGGATTGACTGCACTCAAAGGCCCGATTGAGGAGTTGGGTTGGCGAGGGTTGGCGCTGCCGCTCTTGCAACGAAAGTTTGCACCCATCTGGTCAGGATTGATTCTGGGCGTGATCTGGGGCTTCTGGCACCTGCCTGCATTCCTGTTAAGCGGAACACCCCAAAGCGCCTGGTCATTCACCCCATTTTTTGTCGGCTCTATTGCGTTAAGTGTCATCGTCACTGCGTTATTTAACGTATCAGGCGGTAGCATTCTGCTCCCTGCACTGTTCCATTTTCATGGTCAATAATCCTCTCTGGCCCGAGGCCCAACCCTATGATACGTTCTTGTTTGTGGTCGCTGCGGTTCTGATTATCTGTTTCAACCGAAAAGCCATGTTCAGGAACGCCACCGCCGTAACAGACGTTATTTTCCCATCACACCGCTTTACGAAGAGATAAACCGATTTGTCAAGCGGTGTGAATTATGTGTTAGCAAAGACGCTGTCTGTGTGATCCAATTAAAGCATTGAGGTATATGAAGTTGGCTGGCTGGACAAGGTCTAATCGGGTAACAGGGAGATTTTCCCTCCCCGTCCCCACACCACCCGGCATGCGGGTCCGCACCGGGCGGTTCATGAAGCGGCGCAAACAATTTGATGATTTATCCGGTGTAACCTTGGACTTTCATCCACAGTTTCCGAATCGATAACAATCCTTGTTCCTCTAACCACTGATTGGTCATGCCAGTTTGCGTTGCTAACGTCTTTGACAAGCGCCAATAGCCTTTGCGGCTGATGCCGGTCAAAATCGCATGACGCTTACTTGTCCCGAGTTTGAGCAGGTGACCGATGCGCGTCCTCGGTCGGCGCCACTGTTTCCAGTAACATATTCGAATCCGTCGCCTCAACCAACCATCTAACGCCTCCATCGGGGTGTAAAACTGAGAAATCCCAAAGTAGTTCATCCAACCGCGTAAGTAACGGTTTAATCGCTTAAATCGTTCCGTCATCGAAACTCCCCAACTGCGCGAAGTCAGTCCCCGCAGTCGTTGTTTGAAGTCTCGCAACACTTGGTCAGTACAGTGAATCCGTAAACCCCCGAACCGAAACCCCAGGAATTCCAGCTGACTGATTCTCACCACGCGACTTTTCCCGCGATTTACCGTCAGCTTGAGTTTATGCGTCAGGTAGTGACTCATCTTTGCCATCACCCGCTGCGCCGCCCGTTTACTTCGGACCAAGATCACAAGGTCGTCCATATACCGAGCAAACCGCAGCCCACGCTGCTCCAGCTGCTGGTCCAAGTCATCGAGTAAAATATTCGACAACAAAGGCGAAAGCGGTGACCCTTGCGGTGTCCCCATTTCCGTCGCTTGGATGCGTTCACCCACCATCACCCCGGCTCTCAGGTAGCGACCAATCAGACCCAAAAGCACCTGATCATCCACCTTGCGGCTGACACGGGACATCAACACATCGTGATTCACAGAATCAAAGAATTTCTCCAGATCCAAATCCACGACAAACTGACAACCCGCTTGGATAAAGCCTTTGACTTGTCGGATCGCACCATGCGCCGCGCGCCGCGGTCGGCTGCCAAAACTTGACTCAGAAAATTCTGGGTCAAAGATTGGCGTCAGAACTTGCAAGATGGCCTGTTGGATCACCCGATCAACCACACAAGGTACACCCAACCATCGCTCCCCCTTGCCATGGGGCTTGGGGATCACCACCCGTCGCACTGGGCGCGGTTGGTAACGACCATCCAGTAAAGATTAGCGAATCTCAGCCCAATGTGCTTTGGCATAGTCCGGAAAGTCTTCCAGAAACATCCCGTCACTGCCGGGTGCCCCTTTATTCGACTTTACTCGTCCCCATGCTCTCTGCATATTGCTGCGCTCTAAGATTCGCATCATCAAGCTGTTTAAGGCTGGCTCTATGCCAGAACGCCAAGCCACATCTCCCCCGGTCAGGTTCATTGATGCGTCTGAGTTTGTCATCGCTCCTCCTTAATTCGTTCATGTTTAGCCCTTCGTCCTACGAGGGACTACTATGGCCGCTGCTGACTTCTGTGAGACTTCAAACAAAGTGCGTCTCCACACAATGCGCTGTTACCGATACCGTAGGGTTCTGTGGCTACCTGATCGTTTCCCATCAGACCTCAGTCAGACTCCCTTAGCAGGCCGTAACCGCCATCCCACAGACCTCCCCAGATAAGAACGTGAACTGTCCCTGCACAACCGTGTCATTTACCGTGCTCCCTGAACCTTCAGGCTTCATGATGTTGTGCCCACTCGCCTCGGGAGTCTCGGCCTTCTATGACATTTCTGTCCGTCGGCTCACAGGTTTGCCGCTGGCTTCCTTCAGACCCTTCCTCACGGAAACGCCCTTGCCTTAAGCTAGTAGTTATCGTCGCTCGGACTGACTAGCAGTCTTTGGACGCTGGTTCTCCTACAGGGGACTTGCACCCCATTAGTTCACGCCCATGCTGGGCGTACACAATTCGGGTGGAGCGGACTATTAGGAGTCTTTAGAACATTGCAAAGGTTGTTTGCAGCCGCTCAAGCGCACCGTTAGACTGCTTCATACACTTGGACTTTTTCTTTCATCGATCGCCCCAACAATACAAAGCTGTCTATCTCAAGCGTTGCTTCCTCACCCCAAGCAAATATCAGAGACAATAGGAGGTGTTCAACAGTCAGTACGCAAAACTGACACCGAAAAACTGAACACTAGCAACTCTCTCGATCGAATCCCATGAACCTCCGAC
The DNA here is from genome assembly GCA_963704065.1 of uncultured cyanobacterium. Classification (GTDB taxonomy): domain Bacteria; phylum Cyanobacteriota; class Cyanobacteriia; order Leptolyngbyales; family Leptolyngbyaceae; genus Romeriopsis. The sequence continues at coordinate 15,025 of CAVPGX010000030.1, forward strand.
AGATATTCCCAAAAGTCCTCACCCTCACCCTAACGCTCACGATCGGACTATTCGCCCTGGGCTGCAGTAACACTGATAGCCTTGCCGATCCGAGCAGTAGCCCCACTCCATCCCCCACAGCTAACTACAGCCAAGCGATTTTCGCGGGGGGCTGCTTCTGGTGCATGGAAAAACCCTTCGACGAAATCCCCGGCGTGATTGATACCACCTCCGGCTACACCGGCGGCACCAAAGAAAATCCCACCTATCGCGAAGTTTCTGGCGGCGGCACCGGCCATACAGAATCCGTCCAAGTCACCTACGATTCCAGCAAAGTCAAGTACGAAACCCTGCTGAAAACCTTCTGGCGCAACATCGATCCCCTCGATGCAAAGGGCCAATTTTGCGACAAAGGCACACAGTATCGATCGGGCATCTTCTACACCACCCCCGAACAACAACAACTCGCTGAAGCCAGCAAAGCCGAATTAGCCAATTCAGACCGCTTCCAGCAACCGATCGCCACCGAAATCAGCCCAGCCAGCACCTTCTATCCCGCCGAAGACTACCATCAGAACTACTACCAAACCAATTCCTTGAAATATAAGGTTTATCGCTTTGGCTGCGGCCGCGATCAACGGCTATCCCAACTTTGGGGCGATGAAGCCGGACATTAACCACCGAAAAGCACAGCGATCGCCTACGCCCCGATCGCTGCCGTGATTTGCTGCTCCAACTGCGCGATCGACTCCGCCGGAGCATCACAACTCAAGCCCCGACAAACCAAACCCACAGAACCATCTGGCAAATCTGTTTCAACCCGAAAGACAACCGTTGGCCAATAGCGTCGGGCCAAATCCGCAACCCGATCGCCCGTCGTCCTGACCAAAGTCGGAAACTGCAACCAATCCAACGCCACAAACAAACTCGGACAAGCCTGCGGCGTCGATTGCAAAATCGCCCCAAATGCCTGCAAACCCTGCTCCGCCCGATCTCGATAGCCCAGATCTTCCGTCAACAACGCCAACCGCACCAAATTTGCCAACGCCGGACCATTCGCCGCAGGCGTCGCGTTATCCAGATAGCTCCGCTCCCGAATAATCAAATCCTGACAAGCATCATTCGCCGTGTTGTAATATCCCCCCAGCTCCGGGCTCCAAAGATACTGGTCAAACTCCGCTTGCAACTGCACCGCCGCATCCAGCCAAGCCGACCCATCCTGAGCCAAAGCCACCGCCGCCTGCTGTAAATCCAATAGCGCCTTGATCAACAACGCATAATCCTCCGACTGCGCCGCTACTGCCACCGCACCATCATAATAAAGTCGATGTAAACGCCCATCCAGTCGCTGTTTCTCCCAAATAAATTGCGCCGCCGTCGCCGCTAATTGGTAATACTCCAGCCTGTCTAACACCGTGGCAGCGCGGGCCAACCCCGAAATCATCAAGGCATTCCAGGCCACGATCATTTTCGTATCCGTCACCGCTGGAATACGAGCAGGCCAGGGTTGTCCCTTCGCATCCTGATTGTTCCGAGCCGGTGGAAATGTGACAGTGTCGCCGATCGTGCCTCCATATCGCGCCTCAAACAACTTACCCAAAGCCGTTTCCACAACCTCACTTAAACCACCAGCCGCTTCCCGTTGCAGCAGCACGATCGCCCCTTCAAAATTTCCTTCAGGTGTAATGCTAAAGGCATCTGTCATCGCCGCTAGCTCATCCGCCGTCAGCAACGCCTCCAATGCCGCATATTTCCAGACATAAAATGCCCCTTCCTCCGGTTCCGCATCCTCGGACGTGACGAAACTATCGGCATCCTGTGCCGCATAAAAATATCCTTCGGGTGCCGTCATCTCCCGCTTGAGCCACGCAATTGTCAGTGAGATCGATCGTTCAAACGCTGGTTCTTTTTCCCCTGCACTGTAGAGATTGGCCAGATATTCCATAATCTGGCCATTGTCATAGAGCATCTTCTCGAAATGCGGCACCGTCCAAGTCGGGTCAACCGTATAGCGATGAAATCCCCCCGCCACATGATCAAAAATCCCGCCTAAAGCCAGATCCAGCCCCCGCTTCACCGCCGTTGCCCAGCCATTGTGCTGACTGTCCAAGCCAAACTCCGCCACATCGAAGCGTGTGCCATGCGCTGTCGCATCCGCGTAGGGAATCATTGGAAAACTCGGGCCCAGACCTTTACCGGCAATGATCGACGTACTGTAGTTCAACCCATTGACTAATACGTTTTTCGAGATGTTAGTCTCAGCGTTGAATAAAGCCGTCTTTTGCAAACCCGACATGATTTGCGCTTTGATACCTTCGAGCTTATCCTTATCCTCGTCATAAAATCGTCGTAAAGACTGCAAGACATGCAGAAATCCCGGCCGATTGTATCGCGGCTGCACCGGAAAATAGGTGCCCCCATAGAACGGCACCAGCTCATCCGGCGTCAGAAAAATATTCAGCGGCCACCCGCCTTGCCCCGTCATCATTTGCAGCGCTTGCATATAGATGCTATCGACATCCGGGCGCTCCTCGCGATCGACCTTGATCGGCAAAAAATTTGCATTCAAATACGCCGCAATGTCCAAATCCGAAAATGCTTCACCTTCCATCACCGTGCACCAGTGGCAACTGGAATAACCCACGGATAGAAAAATCGGCTTATTTTGCTGCCGGGCTGTTTCGACCGCCTCATCGCACCAACTCCACCAGTCGATCGGATTATCGGCGTGCTTCCGCAAGTAAAGACTCTGGGCTTGGGCAAGGCGATTTGGCATGACTCACTCGACAGGGCAGGTACCTTGACAGTGTAGCCTGCCGCACCGCACCACCGATTCACCGCAAGATGCAAAAACTTATACGGATGCCATTGGCATGCGCCTATTTCTACCGCTGGCCACTCTGTAGTACGAGGTTATCGTTCTGGATATTGACCTCCTTCAGTGTGACGTCTGACATGGCGATCGGGATCGCTCGATTAATCTCCGCCTGCAAGCGCTCCGGCTGAATTCCCGTATACTTCGCTGCTTCGTCCAAAGATAAACTTAAGTTGCCGATTTGCAGTCTTGTCTGCGGGTCCAGCTCAAACCGGCCATTGCGCACTGTGGGAATGCTTTCGATCCCGATATACAACTGGCGATCACTGATACCCGGTAATCGCTTCAACGTAGTTATGACGGTCTGCTGTTTCTGGGTGGTTAAATCACTCGCATCGAGCTTGCCAAAGTCAATCACGGCACCGGCTTTGACTTTGCCATTGACGAGTTGGGCATTGACGCCACGCACCGCTTCTGGAATTTGCGATTGACGGCTCGACTCATCCACGACAGCCGTTACGATATCGTTAATCTCGCGATTACTCAGCGTCACAGTTGTCTGAGGATTTTGTAATGTTTTCAGTTTCTGCTCCACTCGCCGCGCTGACTGATCAGCCGTGTCAGCTTCTGGTGGGGCGACGCTGCGGTTTTCGGTATACCAATTGGGCAAACTAGTCACCTGCTGCCAACCGATCGCCCCACCGACTAATCCCCCCACAAGCCCAAACAGGCCCAAAAATCCAACCGTTTTGTTCATACATCGCTTCTCCGTGACGCCGGTAAGTGCCGCATTGACCGCGATCACGAGTCAACTAATACCAAACTTATCTTTAATTGCTACAGTTGGTGATCCCCCTAAATCCCCCTTCAAAAGGGGGACTTTGAGCGGGTTCCCCCCTTTTGAAGGGGGGCTAGGGGGGATCTGATCTGTAGCATTAATTTTTGGATTTGGTATAAGACGCCGTCATGCAAATTTGCCAATGTTCAAGCCATCATCAGGTGAATTGCATAAACAGATACAGGCATAATTCCCGCCGTTCCGGAAAATTCTGATGGTGGCTGGATCGGCAGCACTGACCAAGGACAATCATGCAATTGTCAAACTTGCAGGAGAGGAATCAAGTGGTCGTGGCGATCGCCGTGGGGATCGCCACAACGGCAACTACCCTAGCGCACCATGCGCAATCGAGCGCGCAAACTCTGCGGCGTCGTCGCCCGCAGCATGTGCTCGCCCAGCCAAGGCAGGAATCGCTGTCCCCAGATCAGCAGTTGGCCCTGCCAGCCGACGATGATTTCGTGCGATCGGCCATTCAGATGACGACTTAGCGTCTTGGCCACTTGCTGCGGCGAATGGGCAATCACCCCGCGAAAGCGCTGTAATTGGCGGGTCATATCCGTTTCTGTGAGCGAGGGCAGTAGGGCAAAAACTTCGACATTATGGACCGCGAGTTCCTGACGCAAGGCTTGGGTAAAACCGACGATCGCAAACTTACTCGCAGAATAGGTCGACATTGTCGGCACCGCCAACTTGCCCATCAGACTTGAAACATTAACGATCTTGCCGCGCCCCTTCGCCGCCATGCGGCGGGCGATCGGCTGCGTAATTGTGTACATTCCCAACAGGTTAACGTCAAGCTCTTCCTGAATGCGGGCCCGCTTTGCCTGCAGAAATGGGACTTGGTAAGCCACACCGGCACAATTCACCAAGAGGTCAATTGGGCCATAGCGTCGCCATGCCTGCGCAATCGCAATGTCCACCGCCGTACTTTGCGTGAGGTCCAGCACGATCGGCACGGCTTGGGCACCTAATGCCTCTACTTCTAACGCAACCCATCGTAACTGCTCAGCATTCCGGGCCACTAAGAGAATCCGTGCCGCCCCCTGCTGGGCCAATTCCAGCGCAATCGATCGTCCGATTCCCCGCGAAGCGCCGGTCACTAATGCCGTCTTTTGGAAAAATTCCATGATTTCAAACCTCCAGAATCAGTCGTTTTTCGATCGTCAATTTCTTGCGACAAATCGCTGCTATGACAGCTCGAAGTAATGCAATCCAAAATTAATACGGAGCCAGCTTTCATTTCGATTTCAATCCCCGAAATGAGCTCTAGAAGCGCTCAGTTTCAGTCGTCCAATTCAGCAATCCAATTTGTAACCGCACATGGCCAATACCCTTGAGTTGATAGGTAACAAATACACTTCACATTGTTTAACTGAGAGCATGTCCACAGCCTAGCAAGCGGATTTCATTCTGAACACATCGATAGCTTTTCCTCATCACTGCCAATGCCTGTGGAAACTCAAACCAAAACATTCAGTACCAGCGATTTGTAAGTTTTAAGATTTATTTCAGGATTGATTGATCAACCAGATTATCTAATCGTTCTCGTCATATCTAAGTAATCTTCGACACACAAAATCCATATCGACGTTTGTACATAGTTAAAAAGGCAATCGCAATGATGCGATCGCCTTTTTAGTCAAAACATTTTCAAGCGGATTTTGCAGGCTCAGTCAGGCTATCAGCTAGCTATCTGCTGGTTGAGCCCCAATTAGAGATTTTGCAACACTGTACGCGCGGCATCGATCGTGTGATCAATGTCTTCTTCCGTATGGGCCAGGGAGGTAAAGCCTGCCTCAAACTGTGACGGTGCGAGATAAACGCCTTGCTCCAGCATGCCCCGGTGGAATTTACCAAACTTCGCAGTGTCAGACTTCTTTGCATCTTCATAGTTATGGACTGGCCCATCTTGGAAGAAGAACCCAAACATCGCACTGACCGAACCACCACACATCGCATGCCCCGTTTCTTTCGCCACCGCAAGTAGACCGTTGATCAGACGCTTCGTAATTTGATCAAGGTACTCATAGCTGCCGGGTTGACGTAAAATCTCTAACGTTTTAATGCCTGCGGTCATGGCGAGGGGATTTCCGGAGAGTGTTCCAGCTTGATACATTGGGCCTGCCGGAGCCACCATTTCCATAATCTCTTTTCTGCCACCATAGGCCCCAACCGGTAAACCACCCCCAATCACCTTACCCATTGTCGTAAGATCTGGTGTGATCCCAAAGTAGGCCTGCGCACCACCATAGGAAATTCGGAAACCGGTCATCACTTCATCGAATACCAACAAAGCGCCGTGCTCTGTGGTCAATTCCCGCAAACCAGCCAAGAAGCCCGCATCCGGCACAATAAAGCCCGAGTTGCCGACGACAGGCTCAAGGATAACGCCTGCAATTTCGCCCGGATTTTCCTCAAATAATTGCCGTACAGCTTGCAAGTCGTTGTAGGGCGCGGTCAAAGTGTTAGCGGTTGTTGACTTAGGCACACCTGGGGAATCGGGTAAGCCTAGAGTTGCGACCCCAGAACCAGCTTTCACCAGGAACATATCCGCATGACCGTGATAGCAGCCTTCGAATTTAATCAATTTATCGCGTTGAGTATAGGCCCGCATCAATCGGAGCACGGCCATGCAAGCCTCTGTGCCAGAGTTGACGAAACGCACCATCTCAACGCTAGGCACTGCGTCAATCACCGCCTCGGCCAAGACATTCTCTAGGGCACAGGGAGCGCCAAAGCTTGTCCCCTTCTCAGCCGCCGCCTGAATTGCCTGAATCACTTCGGGTCGCGCATGGCCACAGATTGCCGGCCCCCAGCTGCCGATGTAGTCAATATATTTGTTGCCATCAACATCCCATGCGTAGGCATCTTTGACCCGATCGAAGATGATCGGCTGTCCGCCCACAGACTTGAATGCTCGCACTGGCGAATTGACACCACCCGGCATGAGCTTTTGCGCTGCAGCGAAAATTTCTTCTGATTGAGTTGTTTTCAAAGTCCCAGTGATCAAAGCGCTCTCCTTAAAATATTTTGCGTCTGATGAGAGTGAACACAGCAAAGCTGGCGATTCTCCCTTATCCACCTCGGAAGAATCTTGATTAAAGGTGCTGCTCTAAATTATCTCACTAGCTGGAGACCACTTCCAACGGTTTCCCACAGGAATCATAAGTTGCCTTGTGAAATTCAGGAATATTGTGCAAAAGCAAGCAAGGAGTTGTCACATCATGTCTTATTCCCTTGTTTGGCCCTGCACTGGCGAAAGCCCCGCGAACAAGCATCTGACAGTGACTAAAAACGCTATGCCAGAATACTGGTAGTAGTTTTGAGCTGGAAAATTTGTACCGTGAGCAGAGATAATAAAAATCCACTATTGATTTCACAAACTCACACAACTCACCATGTCTGACGCTGCCTCTAAAGATTCCATTTCCCGCCAATCTGTCCCAGTCGAGTCAATTCGATATAACGAACAGGGTTTAGTGCCAGCGATCGTGCAGGATTATTTAGACGGCACTGTGCTGATGATGGCTTGGATGAACCAGGAATCATTAGGGCGAACCTTAGAAACCGGTGAAACCTGGTTTTGGAGTCGATCGCGCCAAGCATATTGGCATAAGGGTGAAACTTCCGGCCATACGCAAAAAGTCAAAACCATCCGCTACGACTGTGATAGTGACACACTACTAATTACCGTTGACCAAGTTGGTGATATTGCTTGCCATACAGGTGAACGAAGCTGCTTTCATCAAATCAGTGGGACCAAAGTCGCGCCCCATGCTGATACGTTATCGCAAGTCTTTGCCGTCATCTGTGATCGGCGTGACCAGCCCAGCCCCGATTCCTACACGAATAAATTACTGCAAGGTGGGGACAATAAAATTCTCAAAAAAGTTGGCGAGGAATGCGCCGAAGTGGTGATGGCCTTTAAAGACGACGACAAAGATGAGATTGCCGGGGAAGTTGCCGACTTGTTCTATCACACCCTTGTGGCATTAGCCCATCATGACGTGGATATTAAAGCTGTCTATCGCAAGCTGCAATCGCGCCGCCGCTAAGCGCCATTGGACAAACAGCGGTTTGATCAAAAAAAGCTAGGTATGGCAAACCTAGCTTTCCAAACATCAAATAGCAGAGGACAGAGAATTTAGTCACCGTTGAAGCAACCAATCATTCGCGTTAAAGCGCGCCGAGGCTAGCGAGGCCGAGGATCGCGCCAGCGCCAAGCACATGACCGAGGCTGGTCACTCCCAGCATCGCACCATGGCTCATACCGCCAAACATTGCGCTGGAGGGCAGGCCTAAACCAACGTTCTGTTGTCTGATTGTGAGCTTACCAATGGCGATGGCAATGATGTTGCAAGTGATCATCACAGCAGCAACCTTAGGACTCCACTCAAAGGTTGGCACGGCAGCAATTAGAGAAGTCGTAATCAAGACCGTTTCTCCTTGTTGTATCTAAATACGGGGTCATGTATATGCCGCATTGTCGCTGAAGAGGTGAAAACGACGCCAGAAATTGCAGTAATAGTTAACGCTCTGTAAATACTTGTAATAAATCACCGATGCTAAGGGCATACCATAGGAGCCGGTTGCTTGCGATATTTCCAGACGGAATTAATTTTATTGATACTTTAGTGACGACAGCCTGACCGTGATTCGCCGAATTTCTCCTTTATCCATTGCACACAATGTCTAACCAATCTCCTAGACTTAAAGAAAATCCGCAGGAAATCGTACTGCAGAAATGTGTTCAGCAACTGGGCATCGATCGCATTGAACGACATATTTTCATTTGCGCGGACCAAACCAAACCCCTCTGCTGCGATAAAGCAGCCAGTATCGCCGCTTGGAATTATCTCAAAAGGCGCCTGAAGGAACTGGGTCTGGATAAACCCAGCGACCAACGCCCAAGCTGTATTTTCCGGACTAAGGCTAATTGTTTACGGGTCTGCAATCAAGGGCCAATTATGGTGGTCTATCCTGATGGGGTTTGGTATAAGACCAGCTCCCCAGAAGCGATCGAGCGGATCATTCAAGAACACTTAATTGGCAATCAGGTAGTTGAGGATTACGTATTACTGCAACACCCGTTACCCACCCCAACCGAAGGCTAATGCCTCCTCTAGAGCAACCGAACCGCTTTTTCATACGCTCAAAACATATTTCGGGATCGCTCCTAGTGGGTACTGTCAGTAGTTTTACTGATTTTCGGCTGATCCAAGAATTCCATGGGTGTTTTTTCGATTAGTCGTATAGAATGACACGAAAAATTGGGCAGAATTTACATAGACCACTAAAACTGTTACGGATTCATTTACGCCTCGGAAATTCTATCTCTAGATAGATACTGAGGATCTTATTGCAGTGAATTCGCGGCATTTCGCAATTGGTTAAGTAGAATAAACCGATACTGAAACTTAACTGTTAACCTTGTTCACCCTATCTAAAGCCAGACAGCGAGTAGCGCACTAATGAAGGACACGAGTGTAGGCAATCAAAAGAAGTTGCTTCTGATCGACGATGATCCAAATCTCATCCTGTTGGTGAAGGATTATTTGGAATTCCGCGGTTATGAAGTCATCACAGCCGAAAACGGACGTGACGCGTTGGAGATTCTCGAATCCAAAACGCCCGATATGATTATTTGTGATGTGATGATGCCAGAGATGGATGGATATTCCCTGGTCAGCACCATTCGTTCGGAACCCAAGACAAGCTGGATCCCGGTGCTATTTCTGTCGGCCAAGGGGCAGAGCCAAGATCGAGTCAAAGGCTTGAATATTGGTGCCGATGTCTATATGGTGAAGCCATTTGAGCCAGAGGAGTTGGTCGCGCAGGTCGAATCTTCGCTCAAACAGGCGTCGCGTCTGATTCAGCATAAAGATGGCAAAGGCGGCGCTGATGGGCCGAAAATTCAGGTTCCATTTGATGTGGAGCTAACACCGACGGAACTGCGCGTTGTCCAATATGTTGCTCGAGGTATGGCGAATCGTGAGATCGCTGATGAACTCAATGTCAGTCAACGGACGATCGAGAGTCATGTCAGTAATATGCTGGGTAAAACTGGCCTGCATAATCGGACTGAACTCGCACGCTGGGCCTTGGAAAATAGCATGGCTTAAGCGCCGTGGCGCCAGTTGACCCATGATCAACGCCGATTGGTCACAGCCGCTGGAGTGACAAGGGAGGTTGCACTCTGCCGAAGTTAATTTTCAGATTCGATTTACATTACAACCAAACTAAACTTGGGAGGCATGACTGTCTCCTTTTTTATGGAAAAACAGAATCATTTATCCCAGCTTTAGCGGATTTCCTGCAGTTTTTTAGCTGAGGCGTTTGGTTGATCAGTGATGTTTCCCTGAAAGGTTAAGACAGAACAGGGGGCGTGGTGCATCACATAATTACTCACGCTGCCCAATAGCAGTTCAGTCAAGTTCGATCGCCCCCGCCGCCCAACCAAAATCAAATCGACTGCCTCATCCCGCGCAATTTGACAGATCCATTGGCCGGGGTCACCTAAATGTTGTTGGAAGTTAGCCGCAACACCCGCATGGGTAGCTTCTGCGGTCAGCGACTTTAACCAATCAAGATTTCGGGCTTCGACTTTTGTCCATTCCTCAGCATAGTTCTGCAAGATTGGGTTGTGCAATGTGGGATATAGTGTGTCAACCCCAGGATAAAAGGCACCAGCATATCCTTCATCCAAGGGAGAACAAACATGCACAAAAAGTAATGAAGCCCCATGCAATTTTGCCAGCGCGATGGCTGACGGTACGAGGGATGGAGCAATGGTCGGGTCAACGGCGACCAAAATTCGCTGGAACATGGCGACCTACCTTATTGATTGAATCGATATTGGGTTACTCGGCTAACTTCGATCAGCCGATGAAGCGCTTATATATAAGCTATCGCAGCGAAAAATCTCTAATGCTGTTTCGCAACTAATCGTCATGGTCAGTGACAAAACTACTCAGTTGGAGTAACCGATTCAGACGGTGGGGCGGTCACTTTAGCAATCTGGTCGCGGAAATATTCGACGCGATATTCGAGCCCCTGAGCGAGCTGTAACCCTTGCTGGAAAGCGGCGATCGCGTTTTCCCGTGACGCCTGTTCGACAAAGATCTGTCCTAAATGATCATAGGCATCCATTGCATTGTATGGATTTAAGCCAATCTCCTGCTCAAAGGCCGTTAGAAATTCATACACTTGAATCGCCGCGTCTAAGCGTTGCTGCTGCCGATAGAATGTCGCTAATCGGCGCAGGGCATCCCCTGCAAATCCCCACTGCTGCTGGGCTTCGCCTGTGCGATAGGCGGCTTGATAGGTGACTTCTGCCAGTTGCATCTGTTGGGTGAGTCGATACTGATCCGCTAAGCGCACTTGGAAGTTGGCGAGGAGCAGCGGTTCTGGCGTCTGCGCGTAAAGTTCGACGAGCGTTTCTAATGCGGCGATCGCCGCCTGCGGTTGCTTCGCTTGTTCGTAAATGTACGCCAGTTGGTAAGCATAGGCCAACTGATTTTGGGGATTATTCTGCTCCCGCGCTTGGGACAGTAAGTCTTCGTAGACTTTGGCCGCTTTGACGTAACCAAACCAATCCAAATGGGTTTGGGCAATTTGATTCAGCATCTGAAACTCTGCAGTTGCGTCGCGGCGTTGCCGAGCAATTTCCAGTTGACGATCGTAAACTTGTAAGGCCCGCTCTGGGTCGCGAATGACCTGATAGGCGATCGCCAGTTCAGTCAGCAATGTAGCCGATGGTGTCCCCTGTAGCGCTGCCGTCTGGATCTGCTGCAACCGCTGCCCAATATAGCCAACCTGCTGGTTGTTATTGCGTCCCCAGGCAATTTGGCCGACCCGCGCTAAGGCCTTCGTTTCTTCAACTGGTCCAAGGCGGCGGCTCAAGCGCAACTCCTGATTCCATAAGTCAAATGCCGCATCCGTATTCTCTGCCTGTAAACGCATGAGTGCCTGTTGATTCAGCTCTGCCATTTGGAGCAGCAATGCGGCCCGCGAAACCTGGGGCAGGGGATCATCAATTTCTGTCGTGAGCGGATTAGGCGGAAATCGATCGGCCTTTTGGGCAAGCAAGACCGCTGATGATGATTCAGCCAAGGCAGCGTTCAAACTGAATTCGAACGTCAGTATGCATCCCATCAAGGGGAGTGATATCACAGCAGCAGTGATGAAAAGGCGACTCATGAGAAATAGCGATGCTCCAAATTGCGACATTCTGCCGCTATTTATTAGATACTGATAGTTAACCAGAATTATCGGACAGTTGTGTCACGACTCTTTTTAGATATGATTAATGCCTTGGATTTTAGCAATTGACAATATTGCCGGTGGTCGTGTTCCATGCCTTAGCCAACCCAGCAGCAGCGACTGACCAACCGATTCAAGCAAGCAACGCGGCAGCTGGCGCGTTCGGTACTTAATTTTAAGGAATGATTTGATGGTAAAAGTTTTAGTTGTCGGGAACGGTGGACGAGAACATGCTTTGGTTTGGTCCTTACTCCAATCAGCCAATGTTAAACAAATTTATTGTGTTCCTGGCAACGGTGGAACTGTCGGTCTGGAGCGTTGTCATACCCTCAGACTCGGGACGGATGATTTCGAAGGCATCGCGCGTTTCTGCCGCGTCAATAATGTTGGTTTAGTTGTGGTTGGCCCCGAGGTGCCCTTGGCGCTCGGCATTACGGATTACCTCAAACAGCACAAAATCAAGGTTTTTGGACCGAGTCAAGCGGGGGCGCAGATCGAATCCAGCAAGGCTTGGGCAAAGCAGCTAATGCGCGAGGCCGGGATCCCGACGGCCCAGGCCGCTGTATTCACAGATCTGGAGGCGGCCAAGCAGTATGTTCAGGAGCAAGGTGCCCCAATTGTAATCAAAGCGGATGGGTTGGCTGCTGGTAAAGGCGTTACTGTTGCGAGTACGATCGCCGAAGCCGAAGCGGCCCTGGATGCTTGTTTTGCCGGACAATTTGGGGCCGCCGGGCAATCAGTTGTGATCGAGGAATGTCTGATTGGACAGGAAGCCTCAATCCTGGCAGTGACTGATGGAATTACGATTCGACCACTGCTCCCAGCTCAAGATCACAAGCGTATCGGCGAAGGCGATACCGGCGAAAATACCGGAGGCATGGGCGTTTATGCCCCCGCCCCCGTGGTGACGCCAGAAATTTTGGCACGGGTACAGTCGGAAGTCCTAGAGCCCGCGATCGCCGTGCTGAAACAGCGTAACATCGACTACTGTGGCATCCTCTATGCGGGACTGATGATTACACCGGCGGGCGATCCCAAGGTGATTGAGTTTAATTGTCGATTTGGCGATCCGGAGACGCAAGCCGTTCTGCCATTGTTGGAAACACCATTAGATCGGTTGATGATTGCCTGTGCTGACGGTCGGTTAGCGGAGCAACCACCACTGGAATGGAAGTCTGGTGTCGCCGCTTGTGTGGTCTTAGCGGCTGAAGGTTACCCTGGAAAATATCCTAAAGGGATGGAAGTTAGCGGTATCGCAAATGCTGAAGCGATCGGTGCACTTGTGTTTCATGCGGGCACGCAAGTCAAACAAAGTCGACTGCTCAGCGATGGTGGTCGGATCTTAAGCGTGACGGCTTTAGGTGACGATTTTGATCAAGCCTTTGAACTTGCCTATAGAGCGATTGATGCAATCCAGGTCGAAGGCAAATATTTCCGGCGGGACATTGGGCACCGTGTCCGATCGCGGACGGCGAATGTTTAGCCAATGAGCGGCACCCAGCGGCTGTGGCAGAATGACATCACGCCTGTGCAGCAACTGTTGGGTAATCAAGTAAAATGGGGAACCCTTTGGTTGAATGTAATGCTATATCGATAATTCGTTAAGATTTTTGATAGTTGCAGCAATTCGATGCGGTTCAGTGGAGTAGATTGTCCCATGCGTTTTGATCGCCGATTTCCTAAAGTAGCTGTACTTGCCTGTGCCTGTGCTGCTACCTTTGCCATTCAGCCTGCAGTGGCGGAGGACGGCATACCCAAATGTAACCGCCGCAGTAATGGCAATTGGATATGCGTCTACGGTGTCAGTGGTGAACCGAATGGCTCGCCCTACAAATCCTATGAAGGCACAATCAGCAATGGCATTCCCAACGGTCGGGGAGTTTTAGTGTTTGCCAACGACGATCGTTATGAAGGCACAATTCGTAATGGCGTGCCTGAAGGTAAGGGTATGTTTGTCTTTGCGGACAACAGTCGCTACGAAGGGGGGGTCAAAAATGGTGTTCCCAGTGGTTCTGGCACGTTCACGTTTAGTAATGGCGATCGCTACAGTGGCTCACTGCTCGATGGCCAGCCCCATGGAAAGGGAACCTTTTACTTTTCCCAAGGAGAAGTGTTCCAGGGCACGTTTTATCTGGGTCAAGCCAAAGGTGCCGGCACTTACAAAACCACGATTGGGGTGACCTGTACGGGCCAATTTTTCAGTAGTGGGCTGTCGGGTGAAGGAACCTGTCGCTATAAAGATGGCACAATTTACACCGGGGAGTTTCGGAAAGGCCTGCCGGAAGGGCGGGGCGTCATGCGCTATCCGAATGGCAATCGTTTTGCTGGGGAATTTCGCAGTGGTAAACCCTTTGTTCCCGGACAAACATCTTAGTTGAGTAACTGGTTGGGCGCGGGTTTGGGCAAGTCCCCGCCCGCTGACCAGCACTAGACTTTTGCCTCTAAGGACTTGAGATATTCCGTATTTACGCCCGATCGCCGTGTGAGGGCAATCTTGCCAGTTCGCGACACTTCAATTAGTCCAAACTTGTTCAAGACTTGAGTGATTGCCACCATTTTGCCAGGGTCGCCGACAACTTCCAGGATGAGCGCGTCTTCTGCCACATCGACTACCCGCGCGCGGAATATTTGGGCTAATTCGATGATTTCCGAACGAGTCGCAGCGGTTGCATTCACTTTCAAGAGCATCAACTCACGCTCGACGCAAGGCACTTCTGTAATGTCTTGTACCTTAAGCACATTGATCAACTTATAAAGCTGCTTGGTCAACTGTTCGATCGACTGCTTATCGCCGGGTACGACCATTGTGATGCGTGAAACACCGACCTGCTCTGCCGGGCCCACGGCCAGACTCTCAATATTGAACCCACGGCGGGAGAATAAGCCCGCAATCCGGGACAGAACCCCTGCTTCATCTTCGACTAAAACGGAAAGCGTATGCTTCATGACTATCCGGTGGAAACTTGTGCTTGGGTGATCTATCTTAGCCTGCGGTGGCGGGCTTCTCAATGGGGCATCCAAGAGATTAATCCATAATCCAACTTTCGGGTTCTCGGTTCGCTAATGTCTGGAGCAGTCGATCGAGATGCGCGCGGGTATGGGTTGCCATGATTGTCAGGCGAATGCGACTAGTCGGCACGGTGGGTGGACGGATTGCAAGGGCGAAAATGCCAGCGGCTTGAAGTTGTTGACTAAAATTTAGGGCGGTTTGCACGTCGGGCATGCCCAGGCAGATGATCGCGGATTCGGAGGGCAATTGGTTTAGGTGTGACAGTTGCAGCAGTTGTTGTTTGCAGTAATTAATGTTTTCCCAAAGCCGATCACGTCGTTCGGGTTCACTGTTGAGTACGGCGATCGCGGCGGATGCGGCGGCAGTATCGGCGGGACTTAGTCCGGTGCTATAGACCCAGCTTGCGGCCCGGTGGCGCAAAAAATCAATCAGCGACGCCGACCCAGCAACGTAGCCGCCTAAACTGCCTAAAGCCTTGCTGAGGGTGCCCATTTGGACGATCGGACGATCGGTACAACCAAAATGCTCGACACAACCCGCACCAGTTTTGCCAAGGACGCCGGTTCCGTGGGCTTCATCGACTAACACCATGCAGTCAAATTCATCGGCCAAATCCAATAACCCGGTTAATGGGCAGAGGTCGCCATCCATGCTAAATACACTATCGGTAATGATCAGGCAACGACGGAACTGTCGGCGTTGGGCGGTGAGCTGTTGTCGGAGGTGGTCTAAGTTGCAGTGGTGATAGTCGAGGATAGTCGCGCCGCTGACGATCGCCCCATTGATTAGGCTGGAGTGATTGAATTGATCGCTCAGAATCAAGTCCCGCTTCCCGACGAGTGCGCTGATCGTGCCGATGTTGGCGGCATAACCAGAGCTAAACACGAGTGCATCTTCCGTTCGCTTCAGCGTCGCGATCGCCAGTTCTAAATCTCGGTGCAGTTGGCGATGTCCGGTGATTAGTCGGGAGCCTGTCGTGCCAGTGCCATAGTCTTTGGTCGCTTGGATGGCGGATTGAATCAGTCGATCGTCGCTGGCTAAGCCTAAGTAATCATTACTGGCAAAGTTGACCAACTTTTGTCCATCAACGGTAATGACTGAACTGGGGAGTCCGCTAACGGTACGGGTATAGCGCTGCCAGCCAGCCCGATCGATGGTGTGCAGCGATCGATCAATCCAGTCGTAGGGAGAAGACATGGCGGACTATGATGCGTCGAATGATTGCCATTTTTGCATGAGCCAAGCGCCAACAGCCGACTGATCCGATTCCCAACTTCGGTGAATCGCGGCTTCGATCAAATCTAGGGTTAAATCAGGCAGCACCCTGGAAGTGCGAATTCGCCGACTACTACAATCAGGGCCGATCGCAAATGCCAGGATGTTTTGGTTCGTCACATCCCATACCCAATATTCCGCGACACCGAGTTCTTCATACTGGAGGCGTTTTTCGCCGATGTCATCTTTGAAAGTCGTGTCGGCAACTTCAATGACCAGGTCAGGTAGGGGGTATTGGTCGAGGTCGATCGTGCGCGTACCTTGGGGAATTTGGTTAGCATTACCGTCGATATAGTAGGCAATATCTGGCTGACATTCACTCAAACCAGTTTTACGGAAGGAGCAGTGATCTTTGGGGCTTAAGGCGATCCCGTGAAGCATTGCATATAAGCCAATAATAAAAATTAGAATCGCGTGTGCTTGAGCGTGATCGGAACCAACGGGCATTGTCTCCAGTCTCATCCTCTGGTTGTGATAATAGGCTCTGCAGTCTTGGTATTCGGGTTGTTCGATCAGTTGTGCAAATTCTGTCCAGCCGATCGCTACCCACTCATCTGTGACGATCGATGCGGCCGGTTTTGCGGTTTGGGAAACCATGTTGTGCAGCTCCGATAGCTCGGTCAGTGGAGAGTTCGGCAATATGTGCAGTAGGCAATATGCTCAGTATAACGTTTGTCTGTAAGGGGTCTGATATAGCTGTCCTTAAACGATCGTCCCCTCTAACGCAGTCCGAATCGCTTGAGTCAAATCTTCCACCGCTTGCTTCGCGGCCCGTCGATTGGTGTGGTAAGCCTCCCAACGATCGCTGACCGAAATGGGCTGCTGATGGTGACGCGGGCTTGACGCATGCCTAACCAAGGTCGTCGTGGTAACTTATCGCCCCGAATCCGGGCCAGGGCATCAAACATGATTAACGTGGTTTCGGCAAAACGCTCAAAGCTGGGCTCGCGCTGCGACGTAGTCACCAGAGACGGCGACAAAACTTTCGGCCAGCCGCATATGAATCATCCGTAAGCTGGCTGCTTGGGCAATCCAATCGGCCAACCCCCGATCGAGCTGCGAGAGATCCGCTCGAGGTGCCAAATCCGATCGATAGATGTAAGTCCAAGCCGCCTCTTCCAGCCGCCGACAGCGATCAACAGGCGTCCCCGTTGACGTTACACCAAAGTAGGATTCGGCAACCCCCAAAGCCCGATCAAGCAAGATTTGGATGCGCTTTCCTATATCAAGACTGGCGTTAGGCTCCGCCGCAGGTGGTGATGCTGGGGCCGCGCTATTGGGATAAAACTGATGATAAAACTGCTCCAACTTACTGAGCAGCACCTCACCGATCGTCAGCAACCGTTGGTAAAACATGGCAGTACGATCGCGATCGCTGACTGCCCCAATGGGATTGACTGGCAGACCAATCGACTGCTCCAACTCTGACATCAGTTGATCCAAACGGTACCAAGGCGCATCCTGGTAGAAATACTGGATACCGATCGGCAGCATCAAAACCGTTTCGTCGCGATCGGCTTTCTTCAAATCCTCGACGCACCAAAATCCCAATTGTGCAACGCCCGGCTCTAATGGGCCAATTAGTTCACTGTGGCCATTGGTGGCCCCTTCGGGGGCGATCGCAAACGGGAAATCTCCATTGACCATCAGTTCGCGTGCCGTCCGTAATGCCTGCCAGTCAGGTCGTTTGCCGCGATGCAGGGAAACCCCACCAAAGCGCGACAGTAGCCAGCCTAAACCTTTCCCACCCCACAGAGGCATGCCCCGATCGTAGAGAAAATGGGCATGTAAAGGACGCTGCAACGGAATTTGTGCGGCCTTGGCCAGCTGGGGCAAACTGCGAGATAGCAAGTACACACCACACAGCGGATCATCCACTTCGACGTGTCGAAACGCTAGAATCAAACGGATTTTGCCCGATTGGAACTGATGGTAGCAGTCTAAAAGGGTTTCGCCATTGACCACATCAATCTGGTTAATCCTGGCCGGCAGCCAGGGGAAGATCTGAAAACGCAAAAACAACGGCAGTGTCAAATGGATCAGCTTGACAACAGTTGCATTGAAAACAGGTGTAATTGGTGAGAGGCCAGGTTGAACTTGCTGAATCGTTTGTGGCATGTGATTTCTCCCACCAGACAAAAATAGATGATGGCTTATGGCTGGGGTAAATGTGCCTGTAGCCAATTACTAATATCGGCTAAAACTGCTTCATGATCGAGGTCGTCGTAGATTTCATGGTAGCTCTCTGGATATTCTTTCCAGGTTTTATCACGCAATGTGACGCGCTCAAAAAAACGCCGACTGCCTTCTGGCAATGAGACCCGATCGGCCCCACCTTGCACCATCAACAGCGGCACTTGTAAGTCAGCGGCATGGGTTTGTAGCCAATCGGCGGTGGCCATATATTCTGTGGCTAATCGGGCTGAGCCCGTCGCATGGCGGAGTGGGTCGTTGAGATAGCTGGCTAAAACGACTGGATCGCGGGCACCAGTTTCATTCGCCACGCCAGTACTGAGGCTGAAGGTGGGCCAGACTTGGGAAAGGAGACGGGCGATCGCGAACTTGACCGGGGAAATGCCGACTGCTCCTAAGGTTGGATTTGAGATGATCGTGCCTTGTAATCCTGCGGGAGAAGTGGATGACGTAATCCAGTACGACTGCGCCACCGAGGCTATGTCCCAGAATAAACTGCGGTAGTTCTGGTTGTGCCTGTCTGACTAAGTCAAGGAATGCACCGACGTCACCGCGCAATTCCTGCCAAGCGTTGATATGCCCACGCCGACCGGGCGATCGACCGTTGCCGCGCAAATCGAGTGCATAGATGTGATACCCCTGAGGGACAAGGGTCGCGACAATATTGTGGAATAAGCCACTATGTCCTCCTAGGCCATGCACGATCACGAGTACCGCGCAGTTTTCTCCAGCACGCCACCAATGCTGATAGTAAAGCGATATCCGATCATGACTGGGACAAAAGCCAGTTTCATGTTGAATCCGAGAATGGTCGAGGGCACTGTCGATCGAGGTCATGGGGGAACGATTGAATGACGAACACGATTCGCTGCTGGTACGCAAAACATTCTGTATCAGGGGCACTACCTCCATTGTGGTCGGTATTAGACATGACCCGCTGCTTTTGTGATAGAAATCATCAGTTTGATCAACCGGCGCCAGCGTTGTGCGGTTAAACGAGAAAGCTATGGGGCATCGAACGGTGCTTGGTCAGGATATAAACCGTCATATATTTCCCATAGGCACTGTGCGCCAAGTGCCAGCGACTGAGCCACTTGCGGTTTAGTCTGTGGGCTATTCCAGGCGTCACTCGCGAATGTGAGCAGATCACGGGATGGATCAACGCCTAACACATCATGAATCGAGTAGTGGAAATTGCTGTCGGCACTGGCCCAACCCCGCTGCTGCGTAATTTGAGACAGTCGGGCAGTGATATCAACATAGAGATACTCAATCATGCCCAGCATTGCCGCGCCTAGTTCAACCGGCTGCCTGCGACAGTGACTGAGGATGCGATGATTGACTGCCGCAATCTTGATTGGACAAGGACTCGGGCCATGGGCACTAGAATCCAGGTTCTGGAGGCAGTTCTGGAATGCTTGTTGCGGTGGGACGAATCGGCTGATTTAATGACTGATTCACTTCAGGACCAGCAAACTCAGCTCCGATCGAAAATGCTGTGCAATGCCTGAGTAAAGTATTCAACGGTCGATTGAAATGGCATCTGCGATCGGATAAATGCACTACGGTCAACCTTGGCTGAACGAACCCAAATGAAGTAAGGATGCCACTGAAACTCATAAATTTCAGCAATTTGTTCCACCGCTGCGTGGAGCGTGCTGCAGCGCTGCAAACACTGCCAAGGTTCGCCTAATGGGATGTCCTGGCCAGGCAGTATGGCCACTGCAGGATCAATTAGTTGCAACATTTTCGAATACTCCAGGAAACACTCAAAACAGCGATCGTGAGACTCTAATCTGATTACTGATCAGTTAATTCAGACTGGCTTGCCAAAGTAGCGTCACGCATCAACTAAGGTCACTTATCCAACGGCGAGACTGGTTAATCTCGGATAGTCGGCATTGTCCGGTTTAAGCGATGACGTTGGTCAAGGTGCATACAGCATCGAATCTCGTTCCAATCTTGTGCGATCGACAGCAGGGTTTCAAAAATAAGTGTGTCGCTTCTTTAACTGGATGAGCATTTATGCTGTTTTGCTGTGTCAGCCACGCGATGTTGATAACTACCTGAGTCCAGGACCAGACGCCCATAGTGACCATCTTGCATCCGACCGTCTGATTAACGAGCTGACTCGATCGGCGGATTGTGCCAATCGGATGACTGTTGTAGCCGGCTTCGGGTGGCGACGGCGGCTGAATGCTTTGAGCCGAGACCGGTATGAATCCTGACGCAGTCTCAACCTGTTCAGCGAGGCAAGGCGTTGGAGTACTGGTTGGATAATATCGGGTGTCACTTGATCAGTCACCGCAACGGTGCCGATTTGCTGGGGCAAAACAAAGCGGACTTTGCCCGCTTTCACCTTTTTGTCAGTTTGCAGCTTCGGTATGATTGCCTCGATATCGATTCCGGCTGGTAAACGGCTGGGCAGGTGACATTTTTCGATTAATGCTTGCTGTCGATCGCACTCGTCACGACTCCACCACCCCATTTCCACAGCGATTTCGCCAGCCGCAACCATGCCGATCGCCACGCCTTCACCATGGTTAATCAGACGATATCCGGTGAGGCTCTCCACCGCATGCCCGATCGTATGACCATAGTTCAGGATCTCCCGCAGCCCGGATTCCTTTTCATCCTGCGTGACCACATGGGCTTTTGCTTGACAGGAACGGCTGATGATCGTGTTGAGTAAGTCGTCGCTCACGTAGCGCAGTTGATCGAGGCGCTTTGCCCGCTCCATCGTCTCGAATAATTCCTGATCCCAATTCACCCCGTATTTGATCACCTCCGCCATTGCCGCGCGAAACTCGCGAGCCGGAAGCGTTTTGAGCACGGTCGGGTCAATTTGCACCAAACGCGGCTGATGAAATGCCCCGATCAGGTTCTTGCCCTTCGGGTGATTTACGCCCGTTTTACCCCCGATCGATGAATCGACCATCGCCAGCAGACTGGTCGGAACTTGAATCACGTTGATGCCGCGCAGCCAGGTGGCGGCGGCAAACCCGGTCATATCGCCAATCACGCCGCCACCCAATGCCACCATGGTTGACGATCGCTCTAAGCGCATCGCCAAGGCCGCATCGTAGATTTTCTGAATCGAAGCGGGCGTTTTATAGCGTTCCCCGGCGGGCAGAATGCACGTACTTACCGTAAAACCGGCAGCGGTGATGGCCTGCTCGAGGCGCTGTCCGTAGTGCCGAAAAATTGCGGGATTGGAGACGATTAGGACTTTTTGTCCAAGCTTTAAATCGGGCTGTTGCATCGCCTGCCCGATTGTGGCCAGATTGCCCCCGCCGATCGTGATCGAGTAAGGGGTGTCGGGCAGGTCGACAAAGATGGTTTGGCCGATCGGGGCAACTGAAGAATCCAAATTAGAGGCAGACATGGCGGCAGAGTTGATGCAGAATTTTGCGTGATTTCCATTCTGGCATATGGTTGGCTGCTGCCTGTGCGGTTCTAGGGGAGAGTTCTCAGCGGAATTAATCATCGGGTGATCGGCTGATTGTCCCTGCTAGAAATATTTCCCTAGATTCAACCTTTCTGTATAGTTTTTATAGAGCTTATTTTGGGAGAACTTCGATGGGTACTCTAGTCATCTTCTTTGTATTATTGGCCGCTGCCTGTGGATTGGCAATTGCGCTGTTATTCGGCTTGCGCGCAGTCAAGCTGATCTAGGCTTTGGCTGCAGTGCCTAGCGGAGTTGCCTCCATGTCTCACAGCCGCAAACATGGAGGTCGCTTTCCCGCGAAATATAATGCGCCGACAATGACTCATCGTTAGCATTTCGAATGGTCAGTAAAATCGCCTTGAGCCTTAATATTGCCAGGTTTGCGGGTTAGTGAAGGCCGAAATCATATTATGGTTGATGGCGTTATAAGTTGAATGCATCGCACCCATATCGTCCATTTCTTCATACAGATAAAACCGGACAAATTCTTCCGCTGCGGCTGGTTGTAATTTCCCCAATGCTTGCTTGATCTGAGCCACCGCTTCGGCCGCCGGATCGCGGCTTTCGCTGACCCATCGACTGATATTCGATCGATCAATGCCCATTGTCGTAGCTAGCTGGTTTTGACTAATTCCGTAATGTTTGAGTACACGCTTTAATGCTTTTCCTGCCCTAGTCATAAATCTAATCTCACTGGAAAAATATGATCAAGCTACAAATGACTGGCACTGACGTGGCTAAAGGGCGATCGCCAACGCGGCCTTGACTCACCCAAATCGGTTGGGTGAAGGATATTCGCAAAACACTTATGGTAGCCAGGTTGGCGAAGCTCGCCGCATGCGTGGGGCAGGCAGGACGGTGAGCTGGATGAGATTAAGTGCTGCGTGATTGGACGAATGTGAATTGAGAAGCAAAATGACGAAGAAATACCGACGTGAGCTAGTAAATCATCGAAATTGGACTAGTGTCTCGTCGGTCCAAGCAATGCCGAGGGCGCATATGACATATGGACAGCTTGGATAGTGGTGATAATATGGTAATGCCTTCTCAGTGAATTCAACTAGAGCCGTTTTGCTGAAATATTCAGTTGAATTGCGGTTAAAAGTAAGCAAGATTTGCATGTAGTCATGACAGACGTTAGTGCCACAGGATGCTTTCGGGTGATGGGATCGTTTTTATGTCACGTCGCTGGTGGATTCCAGCTCAGCGGTTGGACTATTCAGTAAATTCACTTTTATCCTCAAGCAGTTGCGGCCATCAATATTTGATTGATATTCAACGTGATCCGTCAGCTGGATGAGAATCATCCAGCCATAACCATGCTCTTGACGATTTGCTGGCGAAGGCGCGTGGTAAGCATTAGGGTCATATCCGGTGCCTTGATCCCAAATTTCGATCGTGATTTCCTGGTGCTGAATTTCTAAACAAATGATGAGGGGTAGATGGGGATGATCACCGTGAGCATGTCGCACAACGTTGGAGTAGGCTTCGGCGAGCACGAGGCGCAATCGCGCTGTTTGTTGCGACCAATTAACGGCGTCACCAATTTCCAGCTTCAGGCTGCTGAGTAACCAATCCTCCGCCAGCGGTAAAAAGCGAATATCACTGGGGAGATGGAGTTCCGTTTTCATACTTAAAGGACCTCCAGTGAGAGCATGGTTTGGTCATCTTCTTGAGCGATCGTCTGCTGTTGAATCTTGTTCAGCAAATCGGCCAAATTAAGTGGCTGGTTGTGCTCCTGTAATAGTCGCCATAGACCCGATTGTTGTAGTTGGGCTGGGCCAGAGGATCGATCGCGGCTGCCAACACTGACTGGCACACGCACGGTGGCTTCAGTAACGCCATCACTTGTGAGCAAAAGGCATTCGCCTGATCGCATCGGACGACTACCGGCTTCGCCTTGCCAACTTGGGAGTATGCCTAAAGGAATGCCGCGATGTTTGAGATATTCTGGCGCTGACATTTGGTGCAATTGCCCTGTCGGCCAAATCATTGGATAAATATGACCGGCATTGATATAGTCTAGCTGCTGGGTACTCAGGTTAAATCTTGCCAGGATCATCGTGATAAAGCAGTTGGTACTGACTAGGTCATCGATCAATGCTTGGTTAAGGCACCGAATCACACCTTCGGGCTCGGGTGATACTTCCTGCGTCAGCTCGCGGCGAAGCACTGAGAGGGTGCTCGCCATTAATAATGCGGCAGGCACCCCTTTACCAGAGACATCGCCCACGGCTAACCAGATGTCACCTTGAGGATGGTGGTAGACTTCGAAAAAATCGCCACCCACGGCGCGGGCGGGCTGGCAGCAGGCTTGGACCATGACGTGATCAAACTCAGGAATATTTTGATGTAGCAAGCTATTTTGAATTTGCTGTGCGACTGCGAGCTCAGCTTGCATCTGTTCCGCTTGTTGCTGTGCCTGTTGATGTAGTTTTGCCTGGGAAATTGCTAGCGCGGTTGGCTCCGCCACTTCCTCAATCAGTTCGATATCAGATTGTTGCCATGCGTTATCCCGGCCCAATCGCACCAGATCAAGGACGGCTAAAACATCACCTTGATAGTGACAGGGTAAGACAAGATGATGCCAAATCTGATCATCTTGCTCAATTGTGCTTACGGCAGTCCGGCAAGTGGTGAGTACTTGATCGAGTAAAGGTGTGATATTGGCGTTTAAGGTTGCCAAATCGGCGTCACAGTTGTCACTCATATAGAGCCATGGCGGTACGACACACAGCCCTGTATTGACCGAATGCAATAATCCACAGTCAGCGTCAAACGAATGGCCGATCGCTTGGACAATCGTCGCCAACATACTGCTGTAGTCCAGCGACTCACGAATTGCTGTGGTGACGGTATTGAATGTGGATTGCCGTTTAAGCGCTTGCTGAAGTTGATTGATCCGCTGTTTGACCAGTTTGTAAGTTTCGGCGGCTTGGTGTACGGTCGCTTGCAGTTCCTGTGCTTTCCAAGGCTTCGTAATATACTTAAAAACCTGACCGCTGTTGATGGCGGCGACCAGATCTGCGGCATCAGTGTAGGCCGTCAAGATCATCCGCATGGTATCGGGAAAACGATCGACAGTGCGGCTGAGCAAGTCCGTCCCCAGCATATCAGGCATCCGCTGGTCCGAAATAATAATTGCGATGTCGGGATGATGGTCAAGAATCTCTAGGGCCGCGAAGCCACCGTCCGCCCGCAGAACTTGGAACTCTAAACGAAATGTGCGATGCAGTAAGTCAAGGTTATCCGGCTCATCGTCCACAATCAACATTTTGAGTTTGGGCTGGGAATCAAAGTTCATGCGACCCCAAAAAATACGTGGCTTGATCTCGGTGCCGATTGCCGATCTGGCTGTCACCTAAGCATACCCACGCGATATTTGTGGAGCAACATTATTTGTGGAACAACATTTGGGCCGCATGCAACTTCAACTTAACTTATATGCCAATGCCGAGGCGTCCAGCGAGGCTCGGGGTCAGCGGGAACAGAATTGTAATCATCATAAATAAGGCGACAAGCACTAAGCTAGCGCGTGTGTCGTCTGGTTCTGTAAGTTCATTCAAACTCGGACGCTCGAGTGTGCGCTGCAGAAACAGAATGAGAATGGCCCAATAGAGTGCCAGGGGATTCACCAAGGAGACGATTGTCAACAGAATTAAGGTCGCGATCGTGGTAATCTGCGCCGTTTTACGACCATAAATGGCTTGCACCATGCGTCCACCATCTAAGCAACCCGCTGGCATCAAATTTAGTGCGGTGTAGATTAAGCCAATCCAACCGATGATGACCAAGGGATGAACATCGACAATTGCCTGCTGTAAGGATTCGTGGAGCAGTGTCTTGGCAAGTGTGCCGACGAGAATTGAGCCTTCAAAAAATGGCGTTGGCACCTGGAAACTGCTGCCAACATGGGACAGCGCCAAACCAGTTAGCAATAGAATGAGTGATAACAGGCCACCTGCGGCGGGGCCGGCAAAAGCGATGTCGAATAAGGCTTTACGATCGGGCAATAGGGAAGCAAACCGCGTCAATGCCCCAAATGCCCCAATTTGCCAAGTTGGCAAGAAAAATGGCCAACTGAGTTTGACTTGATACTTGCGTGCCATCACCCAATGACCAATCTCATGCGTGATTAGTACGCTCAGTAAGCCCAACGCGACGGGTAGCACTTCCCGATAGCGTTGAAGGTTCTGATAAAAGTCAAAGCCGAGGAGGAACCCAGAGGTTTCGAGACAAGTGGCAATCGTCGCAATTCCTAACGCGATCGCCACAACCTTTTGGGGCGTTGTGATTGGCTGTGGATCGTTTTCACTTGGCAAAATAACCACTGTCGGCCGACCCGCCGGATTTTCAATTAAAAATAAGCGATAGCGATCGCCAAATTTCTCGGCTAGACGGTGCGATAGTTGATGATGTACTGCGTCCGCATCACCCCGCATGTTGCCGTTGAAGATGACGCCATTTTGGTAAGGCACAGTTTCAGTCGCAAAAAAGCTGTCAATCCCAAAGATGCCTTTAGCGTCAGCAATATCTTCAGCCGGCATCGGCTGAATTAAGGGTAAAGCCGCATCGATCGGTGAATTGGGTCCCTGAGGTTTAACTGAGACAGGCACCGCAGGCACTTCAGCCGGAGTGTCGGACATGGCTTCCGTAGCATTTGGCCCGGACGGCTCGGTTTGTGGCGCATCGGCCATTTCTTTGGCCCGTTTGGCGATTTCTTGTTGTGAGAGTAAGCGGACCTGCCGTCCCAGCAAAATATAGGCTACGGTCGAACCGACCAGAAGGAATAAGATACCGACAAAACTGAGGTAAACGCCAGCGGCGAACAAACCGAAAAAGACGAGCCACGGGACCATCAGCGACACCGACTGGAGCCATGAAAAAATTCCTAAACGCCCGTAGGGCCGGGCCCGGTAATAGCCTACCCCCAGAATAGCCAAAGCTCCTAGAGCCGTGATAGCAGTGATTACGTCGCCGGTCATAATGTCCCCTCGAATACGAACCCACCTATTACTCTAAGAGATGTTGCGATGAGGGGGAATAGACAAGAGCGTGGGCAGATAGCCGAACTTAGCGGCCACAGTGTCCATACAGGACTTTTGACGGGGTAAAATTACCACCGCTAGAAAATTGGTTTAATCGCGGGAAAGTGGATCGACACTAACCATCAGCATCTAAGGTCTTAATTGGCTGAATGGACGACTCTGGGCATAGCGCCGCTTGGGCGATTCCAACGCATCATTATTGAGTTGATCGGCGGAATTTGGTGGGATTTTGTCCGGTATTGGCAGTTCTAACTGGCGCGGCTTCATCTCTTCCAATTGCGCATTACCCTGCTGAGCCGCTGCATCATCGCTGGGCACTGTAAAATTTGTCTGATTCCAGGGATGGTCGCTGTTGGGTTGGAACGTGGATTCTGGCTTTACGGGATCTTGCAAACGGTGCTGATCGGGTTGAACGATCGGGTCGGCATTGGCAGGGGCGATCGGTACCGCTGTATTCGACTGGGCATCGAGGATCATTGGACTATCGAGTGGTTCCTCAAAAATGTCTGATACATTCTTAATTTGCTCAAGGATCTTCTGGCCGCGCGCGTCATTCACCACCCGCGCCTGGAAATTGCGGACTTCAACCGGTAGAAATTCTACCCGCATTTTTTGATCTTTAAGACCGACTTTTAGGACTGCTGTATTGTAGTCACTGACCATTTGATCGGGCGTTTGACCACTAAAAATAAAGTTGCCCAGGGAGTAAGCGATCGGGCGGCCTTTATAAATTTCGGCCCCCTGCAATACTTTTGAATGGTGACCCACGACTAGATCAGCACCCTGATCAACCGTAAAGCGGGCTAAGTCAATTTGCCAGTCACCGGGATATTTCGACATTTCCTCACCCCAGTGGTAATTCACCACAACCCAATTCACTTGATCGCGTACGGACTTGATATCAGTGGCGATCCGATCGTTGCGACGTGGGTTGGTACCGGCTTGGCTATCGGTCGCGGCATGTAGGTCAGAGTCGTAATAACTCAGATAGGCGACCCGTTGACCTTTGACTTCCATAATGACTGGACGACGAGCTTCGGTAGCATTTTGTCCCGCCCCGATCGTGGTAATTCCAGCTTGATTCAGTGTCTTGATTGTTTCAGTTAAACCCTCGCCTTGGTAATCCATGATGCTGTTATTAGCCAAGTTGACGAGGTCAATACCGCCACTGTTGAGAATATTGACGCGATCAGGAGACGCTTTAACGTTATTTGACCGACCTGGTTGGATTTGTGTGGCATTGGTCAAAGGCGTATCAAGATTGACCATGCTAATGTCCGACTGTCGCAGATCGTCCATCGCTCCGAGCGACCAATTATGATCATTGCCAATGGTCTCATCATAGTTACCACTGAAGCCAACGTCACCAGCAAACATGAGGCTGACGTCTTCAGTCTTACTAATTTCTTTTGGCTTCTGGACGGGAACGGTTTCCAAAGCAGCTTGTACCGTCGTTTCCCCGCGGTTGAGCTGTGATATGACAGCAGTGGCTTGAGTCTGCTCTGATGGTGCGTCGGCATACCCGAGCCAGCAGCCAAAGATGAATGCGGCCACCGATGAGCCACTAATTAAGACTGAACGTAAAGCCTGAAACTGTTGGCGTTTGCGGGACGCCTGACGAACCCGCCGCTGGACAGCCTCAGGCGAATTGGCCACATAGAGGCGACGGGCCGGAGAAATAATGCGAACCGATTGTTTCCAGAGAATTTTTGACTGGCCGGTGTAGCGGGCCGCAATAACGGCACCCTCGAGGTTGGGTGAATTTAGCTGCCAAAGCTGATGACAGATGTACCGGACAAGACGATTGCGGAAGGCGGGAGTATTGGCCTTCTGTTTGGCACTAGGCCGCAGCTCGACAACAACACGCAGGCTACCGGATTGGGGCTGACTGATCCGGGCCAAAAGCCGATAGGTCGCAAGTCGGGAGTTAAGCCAGTAGGAAATCGCCTGGAGATTTCCTTGGCGGGCTAATTCACTGACTGAGGCTGAGTGTTGAGCGTCTGAGTAAACCATAATGAAATCTCTTAACATCTAAGTCCAAAGCTGGACCGGAAGTAGATTGGTATAATCCTCACAATGAGGTGACAAGTAGCCCTGACAGCTGCCCCCCTATTTAATACTGCAAACCCTAAACTTGCAACTTTTTTTGAGCGCTGACGCTACAGGTAGAGTCTAGGTGTCTCTCCCGTAGATTAATAACCGAGAAATCGCGGAGTTCATTGTGGCATTACCTCAATCGACCAATGGTTTCACGGAGACTGGGGCGATGCCACAAAGTGCGATTGGGTGAGTCAGTGTCTTGAATGCTGCTCTCTGTTTATTGTGGTTGAAACTGGTGAAATGAAACGGAGTGTTCATATGGTTGTCATCGGATCGAGTTCTTATCGTGACGCCAAAGTGCAAATCTAGCTTTCAAGTTATGTAGATGCCTCAAGACCGGGATTTTCCCTCAGCGTTAATCTTCCGATCTGAGGCTTTGGGTGCGACTAACTCTTGCTGACTGAGTTTATTGCTTGAAACATAAATTGAATGAAGCGATCGAAAATGGGAGTGCGCAGTTTGCGCCGTGGGTTTATCTGGCTGCTGGGTTTGTACAGTTTGTATCTGCTTAAATCCGCCCTTGGAATTAATCTATTGTCGAACTACAGTGCTGCGTGGGTATTGAAGCTACCGATTCAGCCCATTTTAGATGCCCGTCATGGCTCTAATTGGCGTCAATAAGTTACGAGAAGTTATGTGTGATGGATCGGTGCCTGAAATTATCAGTGCAAATGGCTGATGATCGGTCTATCGCTTGAGCCATATTCCGTTTAATCCGGCGGCGGTGGCGGCACGATAGTCTTCCTCGATGCTATCGCCGACGTGCCAGGCTTGAGCCGCCTGATAACCATGTTTGGCTAAGGCGCGATCGAAAATCAGCGTATCGGGCTTAGCCGCGCCGACCTCCGTCGAAATTGTGACGGAGGTAAAATATGTTGCTAGCCAAAGTCGGACAATACCCGATGCAAGCGCGAATCAAAGTTCGACACCACCCCGCCAGCGCTATGCCCGTCTGATCGCAGCCGCTCCAAAGTTGGCAGCGTATCGTCATACAAATACCAAGGGGCAGCAGTGGCGAAATGCTGAAATAGTGCGTCAAAAAACGCATCAAAATCATCAAACTGCAATAGGACACCAGCTTGCTTGAATGTCGCAGAGATCGCCACGTCCCGCCACCAATTATATTCATGGGTGGGCAGCCGACTCGCCTCAACCCCCGGAAACGCCGGATTCCCGGCAGCCCGAAACGCTGTG
This sequence comes from uncultured cyanobacterium, assembly GCA_963704065.1. Classification (GTDB taxonomy): domain Bacteria; phylum Cyanobacteriota; class Cyanobacteriia; order Leptolyngbyales; family Leptolyngbyaceae; genus Romeriopsis. The sequence goes on from CAVPGX010000030.1 coordinate 45,187, forward strand.
CCAAAGGCTTGATTCAGGGCTTGCGGTGCCACTTCTACACTGTATTGCTGGGCTATGTCTGCATAGACTTGACCGACACTGCCCTTCACCCCAAACAGTGTCCCCACCGCATCAAAGAAAATCACCTGCGGATATTCCATCTACGAAACCTGCTGCAAAAACTTGACCAACGGTTTCGTCATCCAGCTAATCCCGACTTTGACTTGGTGTTCTAAAGTTGGCATCCGGAACAGATAAATCATCCGCCGTGCAACGTGGGCGGGCACGCCATTTAAGTGCAGCCCCAGCCCCGAGAGTGTGGCATTATCGGTCCCCAGAGTGATCATTTCGCCGAGTGCCTGGTAACGGAAAGACAACAGCGGTCGATCGCTCAAACTAGCCCAGACATTCCAACCGGTATAATCTGCCTGCTGGAAAGCCGCTTGGGCGGTGGGCGGCACTAATTGGCCGGTTTCATCGCGACATTCGGCCAAATCACCCAGCGCAAAAATCTCGGGATGATCGACCACTTGCATTGCGGTGTTGATCACAAGCTGGCCGCGTTCGTTATGGTTTAGCGGCAAGTCCTGAATCGTCTGCACCACCCGATTGCCAACCGTCCATAGGACCAAATCCACAGGAATGGTATTCTCCGTCTCTTGGTATTTCAACGTGATGGTATCCGCCGTAATTTGCGTTACGGTTGTCTCGAGATCGCGCCAGACCGATCGCTCACTCAGGGCTTTTTCGGCGGTCTCACGATTGAATTCGGGGGAATTGCTCAGAATCTGATCACTGCGCTCAACGATTCGTAACCGTCCGCGATCGCCCAGCCGTTCAGCTAATTTACAAGCCAACTCCACACCGCTATAGCCACCGCCCACGATCGCCACTCGAATCTTTTCGGCGTTTGATGTTTCGAGCTGCCGCAAACGCTCCGCTACTCGCATGGCATCGGCCACATTTCGAAAGGGAATCGCATGCTCGGCCGCACCATCCACCATATCCATTGGCGTTGCACCACCCATCGCGAGGACGAGGCGATCGTAGGGTTGGCTTGTGTCGTCCTCAAATTGAACCGTTTTACTACTGATGTCAATCCCTTTGACTTGTTGCTGTTGGAAGCGAATTCCGGTATTGGCAAGTAGCGTGGTGTATTCGGGGGCCACTTCCCAGCTTTCTAATTCTCCAGTCAGCAATTCATAGAGCAGCGGCGCAAACACGAAGCGATCGCGCTGGTCAACCAGGGTAATTTCGGGCGCATGGGTCCAAGGCATTTGGCTCAGGCGTAAGGCTGTATAGAGCCCGCCGAAGCCACCCCCGAGAATGCAGATTTTGGCGGGTTGGGTCTGAGACATAGGAGTTCAGTGGGTCGAGTCGCTGTTTAACTTAATTGCTGTTTACATATTGTAAAGCGCGATCGCGGATGATGTGGTGGCCCCAACCAGAATCGTTTTCGCCTAAGTTTTAGTCTCTTGTATTGATTTTGTATGAGCCACGCAAGCGATTGTAAATAATAATCGTACGGATAAGGACACCAGCTATATGGCGACTTCACAATAGGCGCTTGCCTGCGTTAGAGTTTGTCAAATGTCCTAAACCGTCTGGATTGCCCTGAAATCATCTCCAGGGCAAGTGCTTAATTCATAACTAGGCAGCAGTCATCATTATTTCATTGACATCGTTTTCGGAAAATCCAATCAATTTCCCAACTTGTTTGATGTACATTTTCTCTGTGATGTGGAATGTTCCATCTCGGTTGGCTAAGGCTCCAGTCCATGAGTAAAGCAATTGAGTCATCTGGATTGGCAGATAAGGTTTCATAGTCGATGTTGAATTTTTGATTGGTCGTTAATCCTTGAACTAGCTCAGTATGTTCCGCTTCTGTCAGCTCAGACTGGTCGAGAAGAATCTCAAGATAACGGTGACTCCATGGAAGAACTCGATCGGCAGGAATCCGATTTTCGGAATTTGAAGCTGATGCTGTACTTTATGCCGATATTTGGCATTGTGCCGGCGCTTTGGTCGCTGAATCGTATAGGGAGTACGCGAGCCGAGCGCAATGCCAGTCGTGTGGCGATGAAATTAGCTTTAACTTGGTTTGCCAGCTATCTCCTATTTGATGTCAGTGCAAATAACATTGAAGCGCTACATATCCCGCTGTTGCTGACGAGCGGATTGATTACGTCGGGGTATTTTGTCTTGAATCTTTGGCTCGTAATTTTGCTATGGCAGCGTAAATCAGTCGATTTGCCGTTTTTTGGGCGGGTTGAGCGATTGGAATAGTCCGGTGGGTTTGAGCCCGACAACCAACTAAATTGCAGATTCGGTCGCGAGGGGCTTGCCAAAAAGCCAACCTTATCCTTCTGAATTTTGCCAATCTGGATTACACTAAGACATATTAAGCTGCAGATTAGATTTCGCAGTGGTTTTGTTGCAGGCTGTTGGACGAAGCTTTGTTAGCCGTTACCTTTTAATTCAGCTAATCCCTATGTTGCTGACTGCCGAAACGCTCCTGAATTATCAGCGATGTAACCGTCGCGCCTTTCTCGATGTCTACGGTGATACAGGGCAAAAAGATGCGCCCAGTGACTATCTCCAGAAGCTGATCCAAGACAGTGCGGGCAATCGCCGTTCGCTTTTAGGCGATACGGACTATCATCGGCCCAGTTTTGAATCGGGTAGCTGGGAGGTTGGGGCCGAGAAAACGCGGGAGTTGATGCATCAAGGTGTGGAAACGATCTATCGTCCAGTTTTGTTGGCAGAAATCAATGGGGTGTCTTGGCTAAGTGTGCCGGACTTATTGATTAAGCAGCCGGGCCGATCGTATTTCGGCGATTGGCTATATGTGCCCCAGGAAATCAAGCTCAGTAAACGGGCGAAAACAGAATACCAAATTGTGGTTGCCTATCATACAAGGGTTTTAGCGGAAGTTCAGGGGGCATGGCCGGAAGAGGCCTTTCTGAATTTGAAGGATAAGGGGTTGTACGCTGTTGATTTGTGGGAAATGCTACCCCGCATGGAGGAAGTGGTTCAGGGTTGTCTGGCGACCTTACGCGGGGATGAGGAACCTGAGATATTTATCTCTCGAAATCGCTGTAGCCTATGCCATTGGTATCGGCATTGTTATGACATTGCCAGTACCCAGCAGCATCTCTCGCTGCTTCCCGGTGTGACCCAAGGTCGATACACGGAATTACAAAAACTTAATATCACCACCCTTGAAACCCTGGCATCCATGTCGCCGAAGCGACTGGAAACACTGCCAGGGTTTGGTCTTGAAGCGGCAACGCGAATTGCACGACAAGCACAAGTGACCCTGACGAATCGGGCTTTGCCAGCGGAGGGGTTCCCGCATGGGATGGAGTATGGGCGGTTTTTGCAGGAAGAATTGCCAACGGCCCCGATCGAGCTTTATTTCGATATTGAGTCGGAGCCGTCGATGGATTTGATCTATCTGCATGGCGTTTTGCTCGTCGATCGGACGCAGGGAAAAACCCAGTTTCATGCGTTTCTTGCGGATAACCCCGAGGATGAGCAGCGGGTGTGGCATGAGTTTTTAGCGTTTGTCTGGGATTATCCCACCGCGCCAATTTTCCATTTCTGCCCCTATGAGGTGCAGACAGTGACGAAGCTAGCGAAGCTGTACGATACGCCCGAAGAACGGATACAACCATTACTGACGCGATTTGTCGATTTGCATCAGCTGGCGACGCGCGTGGCGACATTACCCGTGGAAAGTTATGCCCTGAAAAATATTGCCCGTTGGATCGGATTTGACTGGCGTGATGCCAGTGCCAACGGGGCACAGTCGATTTATTGGTATGCCCAATGGTTGGCGACGCAGGAGCGGGCGTTCTTAGATTCGATCGTGGTTTATAACGAGGATGATTGCCGCGCGACCCATCATATTAAGGAATGGCTCGTGAATTTTGTGCAAGAGACGGACCAAGCACTGTTGGCCAGTTAGGTTTGGCGCTGGCGATATCTATGCATTACTCATCCTCCACGCGATAGCCTAATTCCAATAGCCGCGTGCGTGACTGCCGCCATTTGGGTTGAACTTTGACGAAGAGCTGTAGATTAACTTTGCCAGCAATCAGTTTCTGAATCTGTTGGCGTGATACCGTGCCGATTTCTTTGAGCATGGAACCCTTGCGGCCAATCATGATGCCTTTTTGAGAGTCGCGCTCGACGTGGATTGTGGCGAAGACGTTAGTAATGTTCGGCTGTTCATCGACCTTGTCGATCGCGATCGCCACAGAGTGTGGGACTTCTTCGCGGGTGAGGCGGAGAATTTGTTCGCGAATCAACTCGCCCATGATGAACCGTTCTGGTTGGTCGGTAATCAGATCGGGTGGATAGTAGTAGGGACCATGATCGAGCTGGTCGATCAGCGCCGTTTGTAACTCGCCTAAACCCGCTTCAGTCAGGGCGGAAAACTTCATCACTTGCCAGTTGTACTCAGTGGCTAAGTTTTGATAACCGATGTCTAGGGGATGGGCGCTCAGGGGGTTATGTTCAGCGGTTTGCTCGGTCGGTTGCTGATCGGATTTATTGATGCCAAGAATGATTGGGGCGGTCGATTTTTGCAGCAGTTCAGCGATATAGCGATCGCCCCCACCCAGTTCGGAAGCACCATCCACGACAAAAAGGAGAACATCGACGGACTGAATTGCGATGCGAGCATTTTGGACTAAAACCTCGCCTAGCTTGTGGTGCGGCTTGTGGATTCCCGGGGTATCAACGAAGATAACTTGGGCTTGGTCCGTGGTGAGAATACCCCGCAGTCGATTACGCGTGGTTTGGGCAACGGGCGAGGTGATGGCGATTTTTTCGCCCACGAGGGCGTTCATCAGGGTCGATTTGCCCACATTGGGACGACCGATGATGCCGACAAATCCCGATCGAAAATCGGCGGGCGCAGTGGGAATTAAGCGATAGTTGGCGGCGAAGTCATCTGTCATAAGGCGATAGTCAGGCGATGCGGCTGTGGTTGTCGCAGGCGGAGCTTGGGGATATCTGTTAAAACTCCTGAACAATCTTACCGACTGCTGTACCTGGGTAGTAGTTTGACAGAATTTGCGCGTAGTTAAAACCTTCTGTTGCTAAGGCCTTGGCTCCGAGTTGACTCATGCCTTTGCCTTGAAACGCCTCCATGACGATCGCGTCCGATGCGGCATAAAGTGATTCGACGATACCACCTTTGTAACTGACAAATTCACCGCTGGTTTGATCAACAGCAGCGTTCGTTTCGGGGGCTTCGCGTTCGATGCCACTGTAGACTTGGTAGTATTCGTCGTTGCCGAGATGATAGAACTTGTGAGCAGGCTTGAAATAGTAGGTCAGGGCATAGGAGCGAGCGGCGATCGCCTGGGCTTTCAGTGCTTCTGGTCCCCAATTGGGGGAGACTTCGCTGGCGACGACGCTTTGCAGGTAGTTGCGCATATTGACGTGGTTGACGGCCCACAGCCGACCGGCTTCGGCGGTCAGGCGCAGACGTCCGCGGTAGGGTCGCCCACTGATGATGATGATACCCGTTTCGGGGGCGTTGAGGTAGACGATCGCCGGTAGCGCTTGATTGCCGATCGTCATGCCTTGACTGTCGGGTTGGGCCGTATAAATTTCGTTGGCGGCAAGTTGATAGAGGACTTTGCCTTTTTCGTCGGAAACTTCGACGGGACTGGCACCACCGAGGGCAATTGCCGGGGCTTTCGTGGCGATCGCAACTTGCATTTCAATATGGGAATCGACCAAGGCAGCAGCGCCCAGAATGGCGGCTTTCGCCTTTGCGTTCATCGCTTTTTGTGCGGGCGTGAGCTGATTCAGGTCAACGGGTTGTAAGCTCGCGGTTGCGGATGGGACGGGAGTGGTTGTTTGGGGCGGCGTGGCGGTTGGGGTGAGAGCGCTCCGCCCGATCATCTGGGTCGGTTCGATGGCCGCCGGTTGGGGTGGTGCAGGTGGACGATTTTGCTCCAGGCTCCAGGCGATTACTGGGAATACAGCCAGGAATGGCAGTCCCAACCAAGGGCGTTTTTTTACCCATTGAGTGGTGTTTTGGGATTGTTCTGTCAGCCAAGCGCGCATGGCCGCCCGATCGCGGATAGTCGGTGTTTCGGTCAGTGTGGCGATTTCCGTTTCGAGCGCAGCGTCTACCGTTGGTGTGTCAGTTGGTGTGTCAGTTGGTATGTCATCGGTGGGGCGGGGCTGCTCGGTAGCTAAATCACTTGTCTCGATCGTGCAGTTTGATGCAGTTGTCTGATCGTCCATAACTGAATTTAATGGTATGTGCCTGGTGAATCAAAGCTAAACTGCTCTAATTTAACCTTTTGGATGCGGCTTTGGGGCGATATAGGGTTAACGATAGGGATTGACGAATAAGTGGTGCTTACGCGTTTTGGGGACATTTAATTCGGGCTGATATGAATGAAAAACCGCATCGTGCTGTTTAACCTCAGGCGCGGCAGTGCTCAATTGCATCGACGACCGATATTCTAGCGTTTGGTAATCATAATCGAGCCAATTCCTGCATGTTCTTGGTATCGCTGCGTTTGATGAAACGAACTTCCACTCTCCGCTTCAGGGTAAATTCCAGCAAAGGGTGTAAGTGTCCATTGATTCGATCGTATCTGGATACTCGGGTCAATTTCCCGCGCAAATTTGATATATTCGCGACTTTCATTTTCATAGCTAAATGAGAGTGTCGCTGGACCGTATTTAGCGATCGCAGCCTGAAGCGGTGTACCAGGACCAACTCCTTGCTTTGTTCTGAAATTAGGATTGCTCACCATGATTAAATCGATCACTGATTGGTCAGTAATCACTGGGGTTTGATTCGGATTTTGCTGTGCGGGTGGACGGGGATCGAAAAATCCAACGCGAAACTGCACACGGCCATACTGACGTACTTCCATCCCATCGCCCATATCGACACCTAGCGGTACGCGCTTAAACGTAGTTTCGCGACCAAGCGCTTGCTTCAGCGCCCCCAATGTCATGCCGAGTTGCGCCACGCCAACACTATTTGGAGTAATTAGGAAACTCGCATGGGGCGATCGCGCACCAAATTCATCACAGCCACCGGGCCGACCATCCTGCACCGTCGAACTGACCAAAGCAAGGTAGTGGTTATTCCAGTGATATTGCGTCAACTCTCGACAAACCCCTGGACCATTGTACTTATACTCATTCGTGACAATCTGTGTTTTCGGGTCAAAGCTAATGAAGCCAGCCAATTCGAAATCGAGCGGTGTAATTTTCAACTCCGGTTGTGTGGCATCAACTTTAACCATCGTACTCACACCTTGGTAAGCCGCCATCCAGCAAAACAGTTTGACCAAATAGATGCCATCCTGTTTGGCAAAGACTTCTGAACCTCGGAGTGCGGCGGCGCGATCGAAGTCAAAACTACAGAGTTGTAGATCCGACTGACGATCAATCACCACTTTGATCATGTCGTTATCGCTCATTTCTTTCGATGGTGGAGCTGGACTCGGCGTGACAACGGGTTCGATCGGGTCAGAGCTCGGTTTGCTCAAAGCCTTCGGTTGGGGCTGTAGCGGTTCCCTCGGATCAATCAACGCCTTCGGCGCTGATGTTGCCACTGCAGCCATATCGGCAGAATTTGACATCTGTGCCGCGACAAATCCCATCGTTCCACCCACACACATTGCACTGGCAAAAATAATTGTCATGAGTTGTGACTTTTTCATGGGGGGATTTTCCTCGATGACGTTTTAGCGTTTGTGGGTGATTGCTCATAGGTGAATACGGACTGTCATGCGATGATTCCTGAAGTTTCAAATGCGCCAGATGGCCGAAGTGCCAATTGCATCTACCCATGGAATGGCGATAGCCGCGAAGTTGTGTTGGTATTTCTATCGAAGAATGCGATGCTGTGAATAGTGACGTTTTATTGCCGTCAGCCAGGCCCACTCTAAGATCACGCAGTCGCTATGACTTCTCCCAAAATCACAGTAATCGGAGCTGGTTGGGCTGGACTCGGGGCGACCTATCATCTGGCCAAGCACGGCTATGACGTCACGTTACTCGAAGCCGGTGCCTATCCCGGCGGCCTGGTGGCGGGCTGGAAAACGGCCCAGGGTAAATCCGTCGAAGCCGGTATTCATGGATTTTGGTATCCCTATCGCAATATTTTTCACTTGGTGGATGAGCTGGGGCTCAAACCATTTACCGATTGGACTCGATCGGCACAATACTCGCCTCAGGGCTTAGAAGTCGAATCACCAATTTTCCAAGACTGCCCACCACTACCGGCGCCCATCGGGACTTTTCTCTACACTCAGTTCAAGCGTTTGCCACTATGGGATCGAGCGACGGCCTTACCGCTGCTGTACGCCATGATCGATTTTGACAACACCGATGCCGCATGGCGACGCTATGACAAGTTGACCGCGCGGGAGCTATTCCGCCAATACGGCGTGTCCGAACGTCTGTATAAAGAGGCCTTCGAGCCGATGTTGCTGGTTGGACTCTTTGCGCCAGGGGAACAGTGCTCGGCCGCCGCGACCTTGGGCATGTTGTACTACTTTATCATTGCGCACCAGCCCGATTTTGATGTGGTGTGGTGTCGCGGTACCGTCGGGGAACAGATTTTTCAGCCTTGGTGCAACGCGATCGAAAACCTCGGTGGCAAAGTGCTAGCGGGTAAACGCGTCACCGATATTGCGCTCGACGAACAAGGTCGTACCAATGCCGTGATTTGTGGGGAGGAACGCTTCCCCACAGACGCGGTGATCTCTGCCGTCGGCATTAGTGGGTTGCAGAACATTATCTCCAGCAGTCAGAGCTTAGGCGATCGTCCGGAATTTGCGAATGTGATGAATTTGGGCTCGATCGATGTATTAGCCACGCGGCTATGGCTCGATCGTCGGGTACGCATTCCACGGGCATCAAACGCTTGCTTTGGCTTTGACCAAACCACCGGCTGGACGTTCTTTGACTTGAATGCATTGCATGATGAGTATCGCGATGCTGAGGGGACGGTCATCGAAGCGGACTTTTACCATGCCAATCAGCTGATTGCGATGTCTAATGAGGCGATCATTGCCAAAGTCCAGCGTGATATTGCCACTTGTGTGCCGGCTGTGGGGAATGCCCAAGTCGTCGATCGCAGTGTGATTCGACTTCGACGTGCGGTGACCCACTTTGCACCAGGCAGCTATCAATATCTCTTACCCCGCCAAACGAGCATCACGAATCTCTTTATGAGTGGTGATTGGATTGTCACCGATCATGGTTCTTGGTCTCAGGAAAAAGCTTATGTTACCGGACTAGAGGCGGCCAATGCGGTTGTGCGGCAGTTTGGGTTGGGAGAACTAGCGCCAATCGTTCCAGTCGAACCGGATGAACCCCACATAGAGACGCTACGTGACTTGAATCGCAGTGTTCGCGGATTGTTTTAGACGCAGTATTACATTTATTTGTCAGTTCATGGCACGCCAGGTTCGCTGCCAAATGGTGAACTGCTTTACCCATCCGATGAGGTCATTCAGCCGATGACACCATCCGATCGACTCACGACTTTGCCGATCGTGCAGACACGCCTTTTAATATTCGTTACAATTATTAACAACTCTCCAATCATGTTTAGGAATTGACAATAATCTTATGACTCTCTCCATGCAAGCCATTCGACCACTGGCGACAATCTTGCGCCCCAATCTGGAGCAAACCAAAGCTTCTCAGATCGGCTTCACCGTTCTCAGAGTGGTGGTTGGCACAGTTATGATGCATAACGGCCTTGATAAGCTCTCTGATATCGAAGGCTTTTCCCAGGCTTATGTCGAACTCATCGGACTGCCATTCCCAATCTTTTTCAGTTATGTGGCGGCGTTTACTGAGTTGCTTGGCGCTCCCTTGGTCGCGATCGGTTGCTTAACTCGGCCTGCAGCTTTGGGCTTGCTATCCACGATGGCCGTTGCCATGTATCACCACATTTTGGTGGCAGGCTTCAATATTCCTTACTTGGAGCTGTCTGCAGTCTATGCGTCCTGTTTCCTGTTCTTGACAATCAATGGTGGTGGTCCGTTCTCGATTGATGCTTTGGTTGGACAATGGCTGACCAACAAACTTTCCTCCGCACAAGCAGAAAAGCTGACTGCCTTGGAAAAATCCTACCAAGCAGCGACTCGAGCAACTGATTCCGATGCAACAGAGGCGGGAACCGGGGTTCAATAGCGTTCCAGTTGTTTTGATAATGGCTTCCCAAAGTTCAAAATCCTTCGGTGTAGCATTACGTCCACAGCGGCTGAGCCGATAACTCAGCCGCTGTATTTTTTAGCCGCAGCCGATCAGCGTTGCGGCATGCCCGGAGTCGATCGGTATAACCGCCATCTATGCCGGTCTAATCCAAGCGATTAATCGCAGGCGACTCAGCCAGGGCTAAAGCACCGGCTTGCATCTGATCAATGTCTGATTCGGACCACGATCGTGGACTCTGGCAGTTATGGGCAACTAACAATCCCCACAGACCGCGGGCAGTCAAAATCGGCACCACAAGATTGGCCTTAACCTGCAGGTAACGTAAGAAATCCCGATGACACTCCGCGATCGGCTCATCCTCAATATCCGCGATCGCCCGCACTCGCCCGGCGAGATAGAGTGCCGCATATTCATCGCTGAAACATTGATCCGGCCCCGTCGAGCCAAAGATCGAGAATTTGTTGTCGCTGAGCGCTTCGAAGGTGACTTGCCCTTCCCATTCAGTGTAGAAATAGTAGATGACCACCCGATCGACCTGTAGGAACTGTCTGAGTTCGTTGGTGGTGTCCTGTACTAGTTGGTCACGCTGTACTGTCTGTTGCAATCGTTGGGAAATGCGCCCTAATTCATTAACTTCGGATGTGGGCCGTCTGGCATGGATATTCGGATCAAATTGCATAGATGATAAGTGCGCGCTTCATTAGACTGCGGTTTAACTCAAATCAAGCACTCAAAAGCCGTTAAGCTAGGGCGACTTCAGCTTGAACCCGTCGTGCCATAAACTGTGAGCACGGATAATGCATGATGCGATCGTTGCATAGCAATCGTAACTTCAGGCTTTTCTTAAGATATTTTTCGGGGTTCCCAATCGTGCACCTGTAGCACTAACCAAATCGAGTGTAGCAAAATCCCTACGGTGCAGGCATTTCAAATGCGATCCTGGATATCGCGCTAGGATGAAGCACCGTGGGCGTCCAGACAGTTTGACATCGCCGTAGAACTGGTTCAGTTAATCGCAATGTTGTATCAATTCAGCGCGCTGACCCCAGTCTCCGAAATCACAACCATCACTCAGAAGCGAGCCTAACGTCTTGTAAATTTAGTGGCAGCGCCACAAAAAAATGACTCATCCTGGACATTATTGACGCCTGTGATTCGAGTTTGATCAGTATGTGTAGGAGCAGATTGACTATGTTCAATATCAGGCAAATCACGAAACTTGTTTATTTACTCCCACTTTTTGCCGTCATCAACGCGTCTGATTTTGCTGCCGCACAAAATGCCCGCACACCGGAACAGTACATTCAAGGGGGCTATACATCCTGTCAAGGCTGCGATTTGAGCGGTCAGGATTTGACAAATATTAAGGGTGGACAACATCCCAAGGGGAAATTCCGTCAGGCCAATTTTGCCAATAGTGATATGAGCAATGGCAACTATGACGCAGCCTTTTTTACCTGTGCCGATTTGTCCGGAGCGGATCTTCCAACAGTGTCTTTACCAATGCAAACTTTGTCGATTCAAACCTCAAAGGCGCCGATCTGAGGAATGCTGACTTAACCCAAGCCGACTTGAGTGGGGCCTTATTGGAGGAAGCGAATCTCGAGGGGGCAACTTTAACCGGAGCAAAACTGCCGGATGCTAAGACGATTTATACGGGGCAAGATATTGCAATCATTTTGTCAATGCCCCCAAAACGCTTACCGCGCAATAGTTGCCGTGCCGAGGGAACTTGGATGCC
>CAVPGX010000031.1:0-7128 GCA_963704065.1 uncultured cyanobacterium
AGCCCACCTTCCGCTGTTCGGTGAGTCCAGTAGAGAATTAAAAATGTAGCTAAATTAGTGCTAGAGAGCGAAGAGGTTGCAATCACTTCAGGAATAAGGGTAGAGAATCTAGACCATCTGGGGATTGTGGCGGGATTGATTGATGAGATAGGGATCGGAGAGCTCACTGAACGGAACGTCTAGGGATAGACCCCAGAGTAAAGTAGTGTAGCATAGGCGTAGTCGTCAAAGCGATGCTATTGAATGGATTAGGCTTTGTATCAGCTCCGCTGTATTTATTCGAGGAATTCTTCAAAGGCAAAGCGACCGAGCAGTTATTAGGCACGGGGATAAAGGCCGAACACTTGAACGACGACCGCTTAGGCAAAGCACTGGATGAACTTTACGCGACAGGATTGAGCGACTTATTTTTAAGCGTCAGCCTTCAAGCCGCGCAACGATTCGAAGGTAAAGTTTCAGAGAGCTCACCTGGATTCGACTTCGTTTTGATGTCGATGAGAGATGAAGAGAGAAACAGAGAACCGAGAGCCGGGCTCCGCCCCGAAATCAGCGCGGATATTCAGAAGACTATTACGAGACCTCAAGCAATTCGTGATGAACTTAATCTGTGTTGGGGACGGCGATATTCCGGTATTAATCGGAGATTTGCCAGTGGCAACCAACGACAAAGCAAAATTTGCTGGGCTATTGCAAACCTTTAAGGAGCAGTGGACATTTGAAGGGCTATGCATCGCAGATAGCGCACTCTACAGCGCAGATAACCTAAAAGCGATGACAGGAACTGCAATGGCTCACAAGAGTTCCCTTGAGCATCAAGGAAGCATCCAGCCTGGTAGATAGCACCGTAGCGTTAATTCCCAGTGTCCGGCAAAAAGTGGGAGTAAATAAACAAGTTTCGTGATTTGCCTGATATTGAGACATAGTCAATCTGCTCCTACACATACTAATCGAACTCGAATCACAGGCGTCCAATAATGTGCAGGATGGTCGTTTTTTGTGGCGCTGCCACTTAAATTTACTAAGACGTTAGGCTCGCTTCTGGAGTGATGGTTGTGATTTCAGAACTCGGGTCAGCGCCGCTGAATTGATATAGCGGTTCCTAGTCTAGTGAGGTACAGTAGCAGCAATGTGTGAACCATCCCTGCAAATCTTGTAATGATACTTTGGCGAATGCACGTTCAATCGCTTGGGCTAAGTCGGAGTAGGTCTTAGTCACAACACTGCGGAGAATACTTTTGATCTTGGACCAACAATTTTCAATCGGCGAAAAGTCTGGCGAGTAAGGCGGTAAATAGATTAAATGCGCACCTGCTTGTTGAATCAACTGTTCAATCATCGCGTCTTTATGGATTGAACAGTTGTCCATCACGACATAAGCGCCAGGCCATAGTTTTGGCACCAGTCGGCGGGCAATAAAGGCTTCAAACGTCAGCCCATTGGTCGCACCCAGCAAGGCAACTTGGGTCACCAGGCCCTGCAGCCCAATTGCCCCAATCAAAGAAACATTCTGACCGCGCGCGGGCACCGCTGCGTGTGCCCGCTTTCCCTTGGGGGCACGGGCGTGAAGCCGCGTCAGGGCCAAGTTAATCCCCGATTCATCAATAAAGATGAGTTGTTTGGCCAGGATGCCTCGAACCATCTGCCAGTAGGCATAACGCAGCCGTTGGACACGGTCACTTGCTTTGGCGTCGGGATACAGGGCTTTTTTTTACGGCTCAGACCGAGTTTCGTCAGCATCCGATCGACCGTCGAACGACCAATCAATACCCCAGTCTGACGCGCCAGCAGTTGTCGCAGTTCGGCTAAGGTCGCATCCTGGTTGGCCTCAACCAGTGCCTGAAGCACCTGCAACTGCGCGGGACTGAGTTTGAGCGGCGTTTGTGTCGGACGTGCTTTCGGGGCGATGCTGTCGGTCTCACGACGCTGTTTGAGTAATTTCTCAATCAAGCTCAAGGCCACGCCAAATTGCTGCGCCAGTCCCCGTTGCGAAATACCACCGGCATCATATCGCGCCACAATCTTTTGGCGTAAGTCAAGCGAATAGGCTTTCATTGCAGGTACCGAAATGACACAATACTAAATCCTAGACGACTGTACCTAGTGCGTAGGATAGGCCCAACCCGATCGTTGTAAATACCATACCTAAAAGGCTGGCAATGACCATTGTGCCTTTCATATTGCGTACAAACGCGCTCCCGATCGCCGCCGGAATCGTCAACAACGCAATTACCATGATCAATCCGACAATCCGCATCATCATGACGATCGTTAGCGCGATCATACACATCAGAGTTAAGTAGATTAAATCAACTGGGACATTCATCACCACAGCGAAGTTTTCATCAAAGGAAATTGCCAGTAGTTCTTTGTAGAATAAGATTGCCAACGCAACAATCACGACATCTAAAGTCAGCATCATCGCTGGATCTGCCGCGACACCGTCAAAATACTGCCAAATAGATAACTCATCAAATCGGCCTTATAGCCCGGACTGAGGTCAATTAAGATAATCCCGATCGCCATCCCGATCGCCCACATCACTCCAATGATTGTGTCCGATCGCTGGTGCGTCTTTCGTTGCGCTAAGCCCATACCGAGCGATGCCAAAATGCTAAACAAAACAGCGCCCAAAACCGGGCTAAAGTTTAGGTAATAGCCCAGCCCAATCCCACCATAGGCAGCATGGGCAATGCCACCACTGACAAACACAATCCGATTGATCACCACAAACGTGCCAATAATGCCGCAGGCAATGCTGACTAAAATGCCTGCTATCAAGGCATTTTGCATAAAGTCAAACTGGAGCGCTTCACTAATCATCGTTATTCCCTGAATCAGCATGGTGGGCAAAGACTCGATGTGGGATGCCGTGGGCAATTAGATCAACCGGGCATTGATAAGCGAAATTTAGCATCGCTGGTGTAATCCGGGTATCGCCGTGGTAATACGAACGACGGTTGAGACCGACCGTTTTCACGACAGCGGCGATCGCCCCAATATCGTGGGAAATCATGACGATTGTCACGCTTTTATTCAGTTCGCGCAGCACATCATAGAGATTGCTACTGGCAGCTTGATCAACACTCGCCATCGGCTCGTCCAGCAACAAAACCTGCGGTTCTGTGACGAGTGCACGGGCAATATAGACCCGCTGCCGCTGCCCCCCAGACAGTTGACCGATCGCCCGATGGCGCAGGTGAGCAATTTCGAGTTGGTCTAAAACATCTTGTACAACTTGCCGATCGTGCGCCGTAAATGGCTGGAGTAAATGCCTTTGGCTGAGGCGCCCCAGCATGACCACTTCCCAAACGCTAATGGGAAACGCCCGATCGAATGAAACGGTTTGAGGCACATACCCAATATGGCGTCGCCCCTTGTTCGGGGGGAGTCCCATGATCTTTACGGTTCCCTGGAGCGGGCGCAGCAGTCCTAGTAGCACGCGAAATAGCGTTGTTTTGCCACTGCCATTTGGTCCTGAAGAGGCCAATGAAATCATATTCACGCACCGATAAATTAATGTCTTCTAAAATTGGCTCATGGTCATACCCGGCCCACAGGTGCTGCACCGAGATGATTTCTGTTGGTGGGGCGATCGGCGAGTCCTGAGAGGTGGGTTTCATAGCAATGGGTAACTTCGTCACTCATGTTTGGTGGTGGGGAGCAATCCGACGATCAACTGCCGTTGGCGACGATCGGATTGCATTGTTTGTGCAAAGGTTTGAGCGATTTTGCGCAGGTTGACGGCCCAATTTTCCGCCAGCGGGTCGATCATTAGCACTTTGCCGTTAATTTCTTTGGCGAGGAGGTTGGCGGCGCGGGGACTGAATTGCGGTTCAGCGAAAATCACCCGAATCCGCTCCGCCTTAGCACGTTGTACTAAGTTTCCTAGTTCGGCGGCACTGGGTGCTTGTCCCCCACTTCGATCGGCAGCATTTCGAGGTCATAATCTTCGGCGAAATACCCCCAGGATGGATGGAAGACGATGAATTTGCGGTTGGCTAGGTTAGTGAGCGATCGTTTGATTTCCTGGTCCAACTGATTGATTTCTTGCAGGAAGCGTTGAAAATTTGCTTTATAGGCAGCTTGATGGCTGGGATCAAGACTCGCTAAAGTACTGTAAATAGTCTCTGCTTGGCGCTTGACCCGGCGCGGGGATAGCCAGATGTGGGGGTCGGGTTTTGCCGCTGCTTCTGTATGGTTGGCGTGATTTGCATCGTTTAGCTGAACGCCCTCTGTCGTGTCCACAACTTGCATAGTCGGATTCGCGGCGATGAACTTCTTAATCCAAGTTTTCTCAAAATCAATCTGAATCCGGAAATAGACCTGCGATCGGCTGAGTGCTTTGAGCTGTTCCGGTTTTGGTTCGAAAGTATGGGGTTCTGCACCTGGCGGTACCATCACACTGACATTGACATAGCCATTGCCAATTTTTTCAACAAAATATTTTTGCGGTGCAATACTCACTGCAACATTCAGTTTGTCAGGCAATGATTTCGGTGACGGCAGCGATCGCCATGGCTGACAGGCGTGGAGTCCGAGCGCCCCGATCAACATCATGAATAGCAAAACCGCACGACAATTTCGACGATGAATCCGTTGGAGTATCCGACAGTAGTGCATAGAAGGCGATGCCTCCGAGATTAGTCAACGCAAGAATACGTGGCGTTCTAAAGATAATGATAATAATTCTGATGCTGGCTATAGTGGCGATCTCAATTACTCTTAACGCACCGATACGATATCCATTGCCATTGCCTTGATCCTCACAGGTTTCTCAACTTTTTCGGTTATGTATTTAAACGTAAGTACGAGCAGAATCTAGATGAATTACTTCAATTCATTCATGCGCAGCCTGTCATGAAAATTTAGGGGGAGAGATTATGGGACTTAGCCTGCAAACCCAAATCATTGCCCTGTGGTCGGTGTTCCTATTTGGGATGGTCTTCCACAGCCAGTTGGCATTTATGCCAGCACTTTATGGCGAGAACGTCGCCATGCCAGAGTCGCAAGGAAAAATGCCACTGTTCCATCTGTGGGGGATGTTAGGGTTTTTTGCGATTCCGATGCTGGCAATTACGGCGACGGTTTTGTACACCTCCCCGACCTATCGCATGATCCATTTTGGCTTAACCCTTTTTTACAGCGTGATGAACTTGGCCCACGGAGTTGCGGATTTAATGGTGCGCCCGATCAAATGGTACCAGATCGCTCTGATGTTCATTGTTTTCCTGAATGGCATTGCCCTCAATATTGTGGCCTTTCAGTGGATGCAGTTGGCCTAACTTGACTCAGATTGTGGCAGGCATTGATAATTTAGCGAGAGGAAATGTGACTTATGACCGCTCAAATCGACGAATTAGTCCCCATCCTCAGGCGTGGCAGTGCTGCTTGGAATGAGTGGCGTAGTCAGCATCCTGATGCATCTCCCAGCTTGATTCGGATTGATGTGCGCAATGCGAATCTCAGCCATGCCGATCTGCATCAACTAGAGCTGATTGGGGCGGATTTGAGTGAGACTAATCTGAAGCAGGCCGATCTGCGGCGATCGGATTGCTATCAAGCGATTCTGAAAGAGGCAGATATGTATAAAGCCGATCTGAGTGGGGCGGTGCTGACCTCAGCCAACCTCTCCTACGCGGATCTGTGCCGGGCCAATTTTCAGAAGGCGAATTTGAGTAATGCGAATTTGAGCCATAGCAATCTGAGTGAGGCGAATCTGGTGGGCGCAAATCTCGCTGGTGCGAATCTCACCGATGCCAATTTAACCGGCGCGATTATGCCGGATGGCAAAGTTCATACTTAATAGCAGCAAATTGTGCTGGCGGCGATATTGATCAGTGATCGTGCCGTCTGGAGGGTAGTGATGCGCGCAATGCAATTTGTCCAAGTGGGGATGCCACTGCAGCTAGTTGATCTACCCATACCGCAGCCAACCGCCCATCAGGTACTGCTGAAGGTGCATGCCTGTGGGGTTTGCCGCACTGACTTACACATTATCGATGGGGAACTCACCCAGCCGAAATTACCGCTTGTCCTCGGGCACCAAATCGTCGGGACAATCGTGCAGCCAGCCACAGAAACCCCACATTTCCAGTTGCGATGCGGGTCGGCGTCCCATGGCTCGGCCATACCTGTAACCATTGCCCATATTGCCGCGGCGATCGGTGAGAATTTGTGCGACCAAGCGGAATTCACCGGATATCAAATCGATGGGGGATACGCGGAGTACGCCGTTGCCGATGAACGATTTTGTTTTCCGATTCCAGCGGGCTATCCTGATGTGCAAGCGGCACCATTACTCTGTGCGGGATTAATTGGCTATCGTTCCTTGCGGTTAGCGGGTGCCGCCCAAAAAATCGGGCTATATGGGTTTGGGGCAGCGGCGCATATTGTCACCCAGGTAGCAAAGTATCAAGGTCGCGAAGTTTTTGCCTTTACCCGTCCACAGGACTTAGAAGCACAATCCTTCGCGCGCGAACTCGGTGCCGATTGGGCCGGTCCTTTGATCAACAGTCGCCGACATTGCTCGATGCCGCAATTATCTTTGCCCCGGCTGGTGAGCTAGTGCCAGCGGCTTTACGTGCTGTCGCAAAAGGGGGAACCGTTGTTTGTGCGGGGATTCATATGAGCGATATTCCGAGTTTCCCTTACGCTATTCTCTGGGGTGAGCGGGTGGTGCGAAATCGGTGGCGAATCTGACGCGTCAGGATGGCATTGACTTTTTGCAACTTGCGCCCCAGATCCCGATTGAGACATCCGTGCAGCGTTTTCGTCTAGACCAAGCAAATGCGGCACTGCAAGTGTTGCGGCAAGGCAAAATTCGTGGGGCCGCCGTATTAAGCACAGACTCATGCCAAGTGAAGTAAATATTCTTGGTGATCTACATCCTACAGAGATTCCCGTCGGCATCCATCTTCCAAGTTGTTTTCAGCCTTAATATTTCATAATAGTAATGAATTTAGTATGACTTGAGAGGTAGCCATTGCTTCGGTCAGATTGGTATCGATTTAGCGCTACTTTGGTATTGCTCGGATTTAATTCTGGCCTACAAAGCAATGTACTGGCTGCCGAGCCAAGTCGTTCTCCGCGATTGCGCGATCGGGTTGCAACCAAACAATCGAGACTCCC
>CAVPGX010000032.1:0-33923 GCA_963704065.1 uncultured cyanobacterium
GATCGATTGCCCAAACTTTTCCCTGATCCTGCATCAATTCCGCAATATGCAAAGTTTTACCACCAGGAGCAGCACAGGCATCAGCGATGGTTTCTCCGGGGTGTGGATCAAGTAGATAGCCGACTAACTGAGCACTGCTATCTTGAACAACCCACTCGCCTGCTGCGAATCCTGGCAGATTTTGGATGGCCCCAGCATGACTGGTTAAGCGGAGCGCCTGGGGTAGATGTGACAGGCGTTTGACAGCAATATTGGCCTGTTGAAATTTAATTTCCAGGGCCTCAATTGAGGTTTTGAGCGTATTTATCCGCAGATCAATTGTGGGTGGTTGATTGAGCCAATTGCATAGTTTCTCGGTTTCAGCTAGGCCAAACTGGTCGAGGTAAACCTGCACAATCCAGTCGGGGAAACTGTACTGAATCCCAATATTGGTTGCGCCGTGAGACGATTGTGGCAGCGCCTTATCCGGTTGCCGATCGTATCGCCGCAATAAGCCATTAACAAACCCCGATAGTCCAGCGAGATCATTTTGTTTAGCCAGTTCAACGGTGGTATTAATCGCTGCCGATGCCGGAATCTGATCAAGATAGCGCAGTTGATACAGGCCTAAGTGCAAAATTAATCGCAGAGCAGGTGGTTGTTGATTTGCCGGTTTCTTAGCCAGTTGATCGATAATTGCATCGAGGGTGCGTTGGCGGCGGATCGCACCATAGACCAATTCAGTCGCTAGCTTGCGATCGCGCTCTGGAAGGTTAACTTGATTGAGCGTACGATCGAGGGCGACATCGGCAAAGGCTCCCCGTTGAATTTGCTTCAACACTTGAAAGGCAAGTTGCCTAGCCGCGATCGCTTGCGGGTGTGATTGCGCTTTAATATCTGTTTGATTAGCCACAGAGAATGGATGCAGTATAGAGCTGGCATTACTGTGTGCGCCTACTAGCGTCAGCGTGAAGATCCAGCAATACTCACAGTTTCCTAATCATAACTCTATGATGGCGGGCGCTGCCTAAATGTGGCAGTAGTTATTTCGAGAGTGGATGTCGCGCTTTTCCGCTCCAGGCTTGATCCGAGGTATGAACGCGATCGGGGCAATCTTCCATAAGATTGAAATCAGCGCAAGACAGCCTTGGTGAAACATTGCGCCAATGAGATATTGCATATTTTCCAGTTGAAGGTGCTCTCAGCGGGGAGATTGAAACGCTACAGGTCAGCATCGGTTCAATGTTTCGATCATCGACATAAATTTTTCGAGATGTCACGAAAAATACTGTCACAATTGCACTACGTTACTGATGCTTAAACTGCATTAGTTGGCAACAGCGGCATCTAATGCTTCCTATCCACCCACGGCAATATTGATCAACTACTGTATAGAGGGGGCGATCGTGATGGATATTCCCGTTAGATATTGGCAAATACACCGGCTCAGTATAAGTAGCGGACAACGGGGCTATGATGTCCGCGCACTGCCCATGGCCAAAACCTTCCTTGAGCAACAAGCCAGCACCCACCTACCCACAGAGCTGATTCGGCTATTTCAAACCCCCGCATCTCCCATAGAAATTAAGACTCAAGCACAGTCGGGTTTATGTCTGCGGTGCTATGTCTCCCAACCGATCGTCCGCGCCTGCCAAAAGCTCGCTAACCTATTTGGGACCGCTCAACAGTTTAGCTATCGCGACCTGCTACCCTTTGTGCTGAATGATGATGGGCGGCAATTGGTTGTCCTGTCCGCTGATCAGAAAGCGCATCTACAAATCGATGAGCAAAACAATACCCAGCCGATCGCCTACAAGGCTTTCAGTATTGAAGTGATCAAGACTTACCAGGCAGACTCCGCTACATCAATGAGCCTGGATAACTGGACGTACTTGAAAACCAAACAACATCCCGAACTCAAGCAATTTCTAGCTGAGTTTGGGTTCCAGCATTTAAGTGATTGGGCCATGCTCAATCGTGTGCGATCGCGGCAATTGGCAAGTCTTGCGGAACGCGATCAGCATTTGGTCAAAGTATTTCATGCTGTGTATCGGCGCGATCGGCGACAACAAGCAGTCAAAGGACCAAAACGCTGTCCGGAACCCACCACCGCGCAGCTCACAGAGATGGCAGCACAATTGTCATCAACGGTTAACACATTTAACACCGAACGGGATTTGCTACATGACCTAAAGCAAATCGCGACTCAACTGCGCCAATTTGACATCTGGCAATCACGCGAACCATTAGATTACTTTGATGCCGCAGCCGGACAATACGAAACGCGATCGGATTTACCAACGGCGACGATCACGATTGAATCCGGCGAAGAACAAGCAATCCTCACATCGCTACATGAACAGCTTGCGACCGCATTTCCCGCCAGTCTCCAAATGGTGCTAGAAGCCCGGATTTCCAAACTCGCAAAAAGCCGTAAGTATGCGGCCTTCGCCGATAAATTGGTGATCGGACTACAGCATTACTATCGCGATGGCCGATCGCTCAAAGAACTTGTCCCCATTCTGGGTATGAGTAGTTGGGACCAAGCAAGGCGAATTATTAATCCGGGTGAGTTGCTCAATCAAGTCCGAGCCCAAACGCTGACGCAATTAATCGATCACATGCTCGAAATTGTCCAGAAAAATGCCTTAGCCCCGTGGCCACCCACCCCCGACTATCTGCAACAGCTGACCGAACAGCTGGAAGCCTTCGCCGATGCCGAAATCTTTGCCGCCGCCGCATCCGAGATGAAATCCGGCTCCTATCGTGCCTTCGATAGTCATTACGCCCAGCAGCTTTTATCTGTCCTCGATACATATCACCCACCCACCCAGGAATAAACCGATGCTTTCTTTCCGCGATCGTGCCGACGCCACTGTCCCTTTACTATTACCCACCGTGTTTGAGCTCGATACCGAACATTACAGCCAAGCTCAGACAATGCAAGCCCCCAGCAGTAATGAACTGGCCGAGTGGCAAAGCCACTTAAGCGCATTAGGTCTACTTGCCTTTGAAGAGTGGCTCACAGAAACTGTGCCGCATCAATCTCCAGTACGGTTGCCGCAAAGTACTGGCCCAATTCGCTATCTCACGCTCAACGGCTTCCGACTCTGTATCATCACAACGGAAGAATGCTTGAGTGATTGTGCAACGTTGCCCGATCAAGTTATCCACGATCCAGCATGGACGGCGCATTTTTATATCTTGCTGGAAGTAGCAGAAGAACAGGCCGAGGTCATATTTCGGGGCTTAATACGCCACGATCGGCTGACCCAATTCGCCTCAACCAGTGGCGACATCACATTGCCATTATCAGCATTCGAGCCAGAATGCCGCCGTTTACTGCACTACTGCCGTTATTTAGAACCTAGTGCGATTCCGTTACCAGTCGCGCAAGGCAATATCGCGCAAGCAAGTACCGTTGCGCAAACTCTATCAGATTCGCTGATTACTACTAGTAACCAATTAAGCCAGTGGTTTGACAACATTGTTGCCGAAGGGTGGCAGACGATCGAAGCTCTGACACAGCAGCCACAATTAGCCGCTACAACACGCGGTCTGGCTGATGGGATAAAACGCGGCAAGCTGCTGAATCTGGGGCTTGATGTCGGCGAACAATCGGTAGCGTTAGTGTTGACGATTACACCGGAAGCGGATGAAAAGATTAGCATTCTGATTCAACTGCTGCCCACCGGGAGCGATCGAATTTTGCCACCCGCGCTGAGCTTATCGCTAGTCTCACGGTCGGCCAAAGTACTCCAGAGTGCCACATCACGCGATCGGGATAATTATATTCAACTCAAATCCTTTCGTGGCAATGTCGGGCAACAATTCAGCGTTGTCGTAAAACTTGGTGAAGTCTCCATCTCAGAGAGCTTTGAAATTTAACCCACTAAATTTCAAAGCAAAAGTGCAACGGTCGATTTTCCTGGCAACTACTTTGATCGATACTGCTGCATCAAGCGATAACCGATGCATCAAAACTAAGGCACAGTTCCAAGCATCTCCAGTTATAAAATCATTGGCCAGAACTACTGGCCAATCGACGCCCGCCAACGGGTTAGAAATGCTTGTGCATCAGCGTATCCACTCGTTCCTGGTGGCACCCGCTGGGCAATGGCGATCGCACCTGGAACATCAAACTCTGCCTGATACTGCGCTGCTTGTAAGATCTGCTGACTCCATTGGTCAATCGCGGCCACCGCCTCGGCGCGCACAGGGCTAGCATCAGGAACACCTTGAGCCAAGCCGATCGCCTGCAGTAGATCATTAGGCGCACCAGAACTGGCTAGGCGGCGCGCCCGCTGGAACATCGAACGGTCATTTCGTTGCGTCGCCTCTTGGGGTGAAGGGGCAGCCTCATCCGATCTTGTCGCGATTTCGTCCGGGAGTAAACTTGGATCAATCGTTTCTAATCGATCGACATCTGCCACAGTCGGTTTTTGCATTGCCGCTGCTTGATTGCGCAAACCTTGCAACTGATCGGTCCATAGTCGAATACGCTGCTGTGCTTCAGCGTATAGTGATCGACCTTGAGCAATTTGCTGCGCTTGGGCAATCGCAGCTTCCAGTGATGTTGCATCACCGTAAATTGCCATCTGTTCCGCTTGCGCTAGAATTGGCCGGTCCATCTGTTCCTGAAGTTGACCACGCGTTTCCTGCAAAAATGTCTGTGCGGATTGGTTGGATGTGCTGAGCGTTGCCGCCTGAGCGATCGCATTTTGTAAATCGCCCGCTTGGGCTAGCTGCTTCGCCTGATCTAAGGAGGCCGCTTCGCGAATCTCCACATGCCAGCGATCAATCAACTGCTGGGCTCTCGCATAAAGCGGTCGACCGGGCTGAATCTTTTGGGCATCAGCAATTGCATCTTCAAGGTTCAATACTCCACCGTTCCAGGCTTTCGACTGTGCCTGGGCAATCATCCGAAAATCATCAACTTCCTTATCAAGATTGACGTTCCCGGGAATGCGATTCACGATGTCCAGTGCCACACTATAGTCACGCTTTTCTAGGGCCGCTTCTGCCAGATCGAGCAACTTCTGCCCCAGCTTTGGGATCAGTGCTTGCGCATCTTTGTAGACGAAGCTTTGCTTGAGAATGCCAGAAATATCCTGCAGTGAAGCAACGATATCATCGACAGTGCTGGATTTGAGTGCCCGTTCCGCCTTGCCTAGACGCGTAATGTCTTTACGGGTAGACAAAATTAGTTGATTGAGTTGCGCATACTGAGTTGTTTGCCAATATTCATTGTTGACCGATAACAGGCGTGCCGCCTCGTCCTGGGCTTGTCGCAGATTACCCTTTTTGAGCCATTCACCGGCTTGGTTATAAATCTTCTCTGCCTTTGTCCAGATCGCTTGCCAACGTTTTATCCGATCGTCGATTAGCTTTGCCGCCGCCGAATCCGGTGGAATTTGTCGTGCCGATGCGATCGCTGCCTGCAGCTCGCCAGCTTGAAAATCCGCCTCGGCCAAGTCCAAGATCTGTGCTGACCAATCTTCAATCAACTCGCTAGCTTGCGGATAGAGCGGATGATCTTCGCCCAAGGTATTTAGCAGCTTAATCGCTTCGAGCAAATCTGGCACCGTCTCCTTATTTGCCGCCAATTGGGCACAGTGCAAGCGCAAAGAAGCCGAAGCTAAAGGCCAAAAGACGGCCGGACAATTTGGCAGTGCGGGCATTTTGAATAGAAAAGCCAAAGATAAAGCGGTCAAACCACCGGTCAAGGTCAGTCCCAAAAGGGTGAAAACTCGCCAGTCAGTCAACCAGCGGAAGCGTTTGCGGCGCGTGTCATTTTCGGACGCATGCGACAGTTTCGGCGCGGTGGATGCCGTAGACTTCTGCGGATGCGGTTTTGGGCGGTTAGGGCGATCGACGGGAGAGAGACGCGGGCTAGTGGGATGCATCGATCGCGTTTGGCGCGCCCCAGCATTGCCCCTAGCGGGAGTTTGATTCGGAATTCCGCGCTCTCTGCTCATAGGTATTAATTACTGATCACGCATGCTATTGAACAAATCTTGAGACAAGACGATCGCCACAGAATCCAAATTTAATTTATGTTAGCGGTACAGCCGATCGTCTTACCCAGCCTCGCGGCTTCAGTCGCGATTTTTTAGTGGCCATGTACATCTGAAATGCCCTGATCCTACTCTGCTCCATCAAAAAAACCAAATTTTTATGCGGAATTGCGTGATTGCTGATTCAAAATTCACACTAGAAATTAAGTGATCCGGTCACAGCGATCAGACTCATACCTCAGACACTTGAGCAACCCGCGCAACCAATTAACTGGCCCCTGACAAGCGCCGAACTGGATGACGCCGATCCCCGAACCCGATATGATCATCAACCGGAAGGACATCTGCAACGCATTCAACATTTAGAGAACCACCATGACAAAACTACTCGAAGGCAAAGTCGCGATCGTGACGGGCGCCTCCCGCGGCATTGGTAGAGCAACGGCCCTGGCACTCGCAGCGGAAGGTGCGGGGGTGGTGGTTAACTACGCTAGCTCTAGTAGTGCCGCTGATGCTGTGGTTGCCGAAATTGTCGCTATGGATGGGCAGGCGATCGCACTTCAGGCCGATGTCTCGAAAGAAGCCGAAGTCGATCAAATGGTCGCCACCACAGTTGAGCAGTTTGGCAAAATCGATGTTTTGGTCAATAACGCTGGCATCACCCGTGATACTTTGCTGCTGCGCATGAAGCCCGCCGATTGGCAGGCCGTGATTGATCTCAACTTGACCGGCGTATTTCTCTGTACACGGGCGGTTAGCAAGCTGATGCTGAAGCAAAAGTCGGGTCGGATTATCAATATCACTTCCGTCGCTGGTCAGATGGGCAATCCGGGCCAAGCTAACTACAGTGCTGCTAAAGCTGGCGTGATCGGCTTTACACGTACCGTCGCACGGGAACTGGCCAGTCGTGGGATTACGGTAAATGGGGTCGCACCAGGATTTATCGCGACCGATATGACCGAGAATCTGCAGGCGGAGCCAATTTTGCAGATGATTCCGTTGGGGCGCTATGGCCAGCCAGAGGATGTCGCTGGGATGATTCAGTTTCTTGCGGCGGCCCCAGCGGCAGGCTACATTACGGGCCAAATCTTCAATGTCGATGGCGGTATGGTGATGGCCTAATCGATCGCTGGAGTGATTATCAGTATTCTCACCCCGCCGAGGCTATCGGCGGGGTTTATGCTTCTGGTTTCACCACCAGCACCGAACAGGGTGCGTCCTCTGATACCTGAGCACTGACTGATCGCTTAAGGATTTTCTCCATCCCCTTAAGCCCACGACTACCGACCACGACTAAATCCGTGTGATGGATGCGTGCTAATCGCACAATTTCCTCCGCCGGATCACCCGTCACAACCTCCACATCAGTGTGACAATTTAGGTGCTTACCGTAGTCCCTTAATTGACTTTCCAGCCAGTGGTGGGGGGACCGCTCAATATCTGACTGGGGACGATCGGCAACGATATCTAAGTGCTCCGAATCAGTCGGTACCACATGAGAAAGGATGACACGGCAATCTGGCCCAAGCTGTAGATCCTGTAGCGTTGCTAACATCTGATCCGTAAATCGCTGGGCAGCCGGCTCAGCATCCAGAGCTAACAAAACGGTTTTCAGCATCACACATGCCCCCAATCGAGCGTGATATTGACCCCCTCAAACTAGCACTGTAAATACACCACCTCGCCAGTTTCGGCTTATATCTTAATGATTTCACGGGAATTTCGCGGCGCCTGTCTACTGATCTAATCGTCGCTGATTGTCCTTATAGAAGAACTTCGCAAATACTGGCGTTACCGATTAGGATTGCTCATCAATTCGTATTTGGACCGAATAACCATGCGATGGTAGGCCCTCAGCGGCAGTCATCACATCAATCGCCTTGGCAGCTTTGCGGAGTGCCGTAGGTGAGTATTCGATCAAGCTAGAGTGCTTCAAGAATGTTTCAACGCAAAGCGGTGAAGCGTAGCGCGCCGCGCCCGAAGTCGGCAAGGTATGATTCGGTCCAGCGAGGTAGTCACCCACCGCTTCCGGAGTAGCATAACCGAGGAAAATCGCACCGGCATGCCGAATCTTCGGTAATAAGTCCCAGGGAGCGGCCACTTCTAGCTCTAAGTGCTCCGGCGCAAACTGATTGGAAAGCGTGGCGGCCGCTTCCAGCGAATCAACCACAATGGCCGCGCCATAGTGAGCGATTGCTTTTTCCGTCAATGTGCGGCGAGGATGGTCGAGCAGCTGCTCTTCCACCGACTGCGCCACCTTGTGGGCCAAATTTTCGTAATCGGTAATCAGAATCGCGGCCGCCATCGGATCATGCTCTGCTTGGGCGAGCAAATCGGCGGCAACATGGGCTGGATCAGCATGGCTATCCGCAATCACTAAAACCTCAGAAGGACCGGCCAACGAGTCAATTCCGACCGTGCCATAGACTTGCTTTTTAGCGAGCATCACGTAGATATTGCCCGGCCCAGTGATTACATCGACTTTCGGCAGCGTTTCGGTGCCATAGGCCAAAGCCGCAATCGCCTGGGCCCCACCAACGCGGTAAATTTCATCCACGCCCGCTTCCTGCGCCGCCACCAGCACCGCTGGATTGACGCGTCCATCAGCGCCTGGTGGTGTCACCATTACCACATGGGGCACTTGCGCCACCTTTGCGGGCACCGCATTCATCAAAACCGTACTAGGATAAGCCGCGCGGCCACCGGGCACATAAAGCCCTGCGCGATCGACGGGCGTGTAGCGTTTACCCAGGACAGTGCTGTCCTCGCCAAAGTGCACCCAACTTTTGGGCACTCGCATCAGATGAAATTCCTCGATCTGCTTTTTGGCCAACCGAATTGCTTCAATCAGCTGGTCAGGCACTTGACGATAAGCGGCATCTAGCTCTGATCCCGTCACACGCAGCTGATCCGCCGTAAACGCTTGTTTGTCAAACTCTAATGTATATGCGAGGAGGGCTTCATCCCCCTTACGTTTGACCGCTTGGAGTACTTCACGCACCGTCGCCTCTTTATTGAATATCTGCTCATCATGGGCGCGATCGCAGATGCGGCGCAATTCTGCTTGAGCTTCAGTCCAGTGATTGATGATTCGCAGCAGCATGGTTGAGAAATTCGCGAAGGACGATCGGTGAAAAGGCTCTTAAGTGATTCTGGCTAATGAGTATAGCCAAGTTAACACTAGTCAATAAAATGCTTTCGACTCTATCTTAACGAGCTAGAGATTGATCCAACCGCGAATTTCAAAATATCCAGAATATTATTGTGTGCTGTGAAGCTCGGGCGACTTCGCTTAAACTTCTGACCACTGACGCAGCAGATTCGACAGGCTTTTACTGATTAGATCAAACTCGGGAGTCTTACCCTGCCGCTCAAACATCACCTGTCGCGCGGTATCAAGATCAAACAGAATTTCCCGATGTGCGGGATCGCGCACCAGACTCTGAATCCAAGTGACCGCTGCCAGCCGTCTCCCCCGTGTCACTTGCCTCACTTCATGCAGCATCGTCGACGGATAGACGATCGCACTCCCCGCCGGCAGCTTGAATCTTTGCTCACCCAAACTCGTTTCGATCGCCAACTCGCCCCCGTCATATTCGGTCGGATCACTCAAGAATATTGTCATCGACACATCCGATCGAATTAATCCAGCGGCGCTCTGCATCAGCGCATTATCAGTATGGCAACCATAGGACATACCCACGTCATAGCAATTGACTAGCACCGGACGGACGACTTTAGGCCGTATGGCGGCTTGGAACAAGCGATTCCGCTGGAGTGCTGGTGCAACAATCACCTGGAGCCTTTCGGCGATCGGCTGCTGCGGTGCTAGCTGCATATTCTGCTTCACCAGTTTCGCATGCCAACCGGCCGTCAGCTTGCCATCGACAAATTCCGCCGTCGCCAAACTGGTGATAATTTCAGTCAACTCCGCCGATGTGAGTACGTCCTGAATGGGAAAAATCATTGAGGCTTAGCCCTCACCCCCTTCGCCACCTTCACTGCTGGATTCAGGTGAGGCCGCTGGAGCCGATGCATCGGGTGTGGTTGACTCGCTGCTATCCGTCTCAGTTGGGTTGGGCGTGATCGGCTCAGTGGATTGATCAGTTGTAGTTGGTGCAGCGCTCTCAGGACTGCTAGTCGCAGGGGCCTCCGGAACTGGCTCGACTGCGGGAGCTTCCCCTTCTGGCGCAGTTTTCGACGGTTCACCAGAACTGCAGGCAGCGACTGTTGCGGCCAAGCCCAAGCCCAAAAAGAGCTGCATTGCCTTTGAGTAGTTACGATTCGTCATGAGGTATTCACCAAAACCTTCCTGGGGAAGGCAATAAAATATCATCGGAGAATCATTGTGCAATGCCTTGAGGCAGAATTAACCACTTAATTTTTCAATGATGATGATTCGGCTAAATCTATCTTGGCATTCGCTGAATGTCGGACGCCCCATTGAAGTCAGCGATTGGCAATTCTGAGCAGTCGTGCTACGATGATAGACCGGATTATTTCGGCCCTGTATAACTATCGAAGAGAAGCGCGAGAAGCCGTGCCAAATATCAAATCTGCCCAAAAACGAGTTCAAATTGCTGAGCGTAATCGCCAGCGAAACAAGACCTACAGCTCTGCTGTTAAAACCTTGATGAAGAACTATTACGCCGCTGTGGATACCCATACGGCAACCCCTTCTGAGGATAGCAAGCAGGCGGCCCAAGCCGCTATGTCAGCGGCTTACAGTAAAATCGACAAGGCCGTCAAGCGTGGCGTCCTGCATCGCAACACTGGTGCGCGTCGTAAAGCTGGCCTAGCCAAAGCCTGGAAGCAAATTGATCCGGCTCAATAGCCGTGTGAAGCATCGCTATGCAGCTTGTCGACACTCATGTTCATATCAATTTTGAGCAATTTGAGCCGGACTTAGACGCCATTGCCCAGCGTTGGCGTGAAGCCGGGGTGGTGCGTTTGGTTCACTCCTGTGTCGAGCCAGCTGAGTTCGCCCGAACCCAGGCCTTAGCTAACCGATTTGAGGAACTCTATTTCTCTGTAGGGTTGCATCCACTTGACATGGATAAGTGGACGGCTGAGACCGCGAGCGAGATTAGCCGTTTGGCCCAATCAGATGCGCGAGTTGTGGCGATTGGTGAAACCGGTCTAGATTTTTTCAAAGCCCACGATCGCCCCCAGCAACTTGCGGCCTTCGATGCCCAGTTAAAGATTGCGCAGGCACTTGACTTGCCTGTGATTATCCACTGCCGGGATGCGGCCGAAACTATGGTTGCCCAGCTTCGTCAGTTCTGGCAGGCCCATGGCTCTGTGCGTGGCGTGATGCATTGCTGGGGGGGCAATCCGCAGCAGACTCAGTGGTTTCTCGACTTGGGGTTCTATGTGAGTTTTAGCGGTACCGTTACCTTCAAAAGTGCCAAGACGATCCAAGCTGCGGCTCAAATAGTGCCAGCCGATCGGCTCCTAGTTGAAACTGACTGTCCATTTCTCACACCCGTTCCAAAGCGCGGTGAACGTCGCAACGAGCCAGCCAATGTGCAGTATGTTGCGCAGTTTGTTGCGGCGTTACGCGATGTGCCGGTCGAACAGCTAGCCACACAGACTACGAACAATGCTTGCAAGCTGTTTCGGCTGCCGCTAGATCCATAACAGTCAAGCATTGTCAACAAATTGGTTTGAAGGTTAAGGGCGGATCGACCCAGTGCGAAAATTAGCATTAGCTAGATTTTTCGGAAATGTCAAGACACAAAACGCAAACATTGCGCGATAATGGACAATGAGTTTGGGGCCGTACTATTGAATTTGGTGTTAGACCTGGAGTCTGGAGCAACGTTTTTCGCAATTACCCATCGTTTAAAATCAATATCTTACTGAGTCTTTGGATCCTGAGCAACTTTGCTAAGGGCCAAAGATTTCGTCACGTTGACACATTACTGCACCTGTCCTAAAATTGCCACCTGCCTTGGGCGCAATCCGTAGAGGAGACGCATGACTGAGCTTACCCATAATTCCCCCGCATTTGTTTTACCTGATTTAGTCGATATTCAGCGGGAGAGCTTCCGTTGGTTCTTGAAAGAGGGCTTAATCGAAGAACTTGATAGCTTTTCACCCATCACTGATTACACCGGCAAGCTTGAGTTGCACTTTGTTGGTAAAGACTTTAAGCTGAAACGCCCGAAATATGATGTTGATGAAGCGAAGCGGCGCGATAGCACCTACGCTGTGCAGATGTATGTGCCGACCCGTCTGATCAACAAAGAAACGGGTGAAATTAAAGAACAGGAAGTGTTTATTGGCGATCTGCCATTAATGACCGATCGCGGTACATTCATCATCAATGGTGCAGAGCGAGTCATCGTCAACCAGATCGTGCGCAGTCCAGGGGTTTACTATAAATCCGAGACGGATAAAAATGGTCGTCGGACCTATAATGCCAGCCTCATTCCCAACCGTGGTGCTTGGCTGAAATTTGAAACCGACAAGAATGACTTGGTATGGGTGCGGATCGACAAAACGCGTAAGCTCTCAGCCCAAGTACTGCTGAAGGCATTGGGACTTAGCACTGGGGAAATTCTCGATGCCTTGCGCCACCCTGATTATTTCCAGAAAACGATCGAGAAGGAAGGCGAATTTAGCGAAGATGATGCGCTGATGGAGCTTTATCGGAAGCTGCGCCCCGGTGAGCCGCCGACCGTTTCGGGCGGAGCCCAATTATTAGAATCGCGCTTCTTTGATCCAAAACGTTACGATTTGGGTAAAGTTGGGCGCTACAAACTGAATCGCAAACTCCGGCTGAATGTGCCTGAGGCGACACGTGTACTCACCCCACAGGATATCCTGACGGCCGTTGATTACCTGATCAACCTCGAATTTGATATTGGTCAAATTGATGATATTGACCATTTGGGCAACCGCCGTGTGCGATCGGTAGGCGAATTGCTCCAGAACCAAGTCAGAGTTGGTCTGAATCGACTCGAGCGGATCATTCGGGAACGGATGACCGTCTCCGATGCTGACTCTTTGACCCCCGCTTCATTGGTCAACCCGAAGCCATTGGTGGCCGCGATTAAGGAATTCTTCGGTTCCTCGCAGCTGTCCCAATTCATGGATCAAACCAACCCATTGGCCGAGTTGACCCACAAGCGACGCATCAGTGCCTTGGGCCCAGGGGGGCTGACGCGAGAGCGGGCGGGGTTTGCGGTCCGGGACATTCATCCCTCACACTACGGTCGGATTTGCCCGGTTGAGACACCAGAAGGTCCGAACGCTGGTCTGATTGGTTCTTTGGCAACCCATGCGCGCGTCAATGCCTATGGCTTCATCGAAACCCCCTACCGGCGAGTCGAAGATGGCCGAGTCCTGCTTGATCAGCCAGCGATTTACATGACCGCCGACGAAGAAGACGACCTGCGGGTCGCTGCGGGTGACGTTTCGATGGATGAGGCCGGTAACTTGCTGGGTGATAAATTTACCGTGCGTTATCGCCAAGATTTCATTGTGGTTGAGCCACGCGAAGTCGACTATGTCGCCGTTTCGCCAGTCCAGATCATCTCGGTAGCCACCTCGCTAATTCCATTCTTGGAACACGACGACGCTAACCGGGCGCTGATGGGTTCAAACATGCAACGTCAGGCTGTGCCGTTGCTGCGTCCAGAGCGACCGCTAGTCGGTACCGGTCTTGAAGCCCAGGCCGCGCGTGACTCTGGCATGGTCGTTGTCAGTCCCTTTGATGGAGAAATTTCCTACGTTGATGCCCGCCGGATTCGTGTGCGCTCCAGTGCTACCGGCGAAGAGCAAGAGTTTATTCTGCAAAAGTATCAGCGTTCAAATCAAGACACCTGCTTGAATCAGCGGCCAATTGTCAATCTCGGTGACAAGGTGTTACTGGGGCAAATCTTGGCCGATGGTTCCGCCACGGAGAGTGGAGAGCTGGCGCTAGGACAGAATATTCTCGTCACCTATATGCCTTGGGAAGGCTATAACTACGAGGACGCAATCCTGATCAGCGAACGTCTGGTTTATGACGACGTATACACCTCGATTCATATTGAGAAACATGAAATTGAGGCCCGTCAGACGAAGTTAGGTCCGGAGGAAATCACCCGCGAGATTCCCAACGTGGGTGAAGATGCACTACGCAACCTCGACGATAACGGGATCATCCGTAAAGGTGCCTGGGTTGAGTCCGGCGATATTTTGGTCGGTAAGGTGACCCCGAAAGGGGAATCCGATCAGCCACCGGAGGAAAAGCTGCTGCGGGCAATTTTCGGTGAGAAAGCGCGGGACGTGCGCGATAATTCGTTGCGTGTTCCCAATGGTGAAAAAGGCCGCATCGTCGATGTCCGTGTCTTCACTCGGGAGCAAGGTGACGAATTGCCGCCGGGAGCCAATATGGTCGTACGGGTCTATGTGGCCCAAAAGCGGAAGATTCAAGTCGGGGACAAAATGGCCGGTCGCCACGGCAATAAGGGGATTATCTCCCGGATTTTGCCCGTCGAGGATATGCCTTACTTGCCTGATGGTACCCCGATGGACATTGTTCTGAATCCGCTGGGTGTCCCGAGTCGGATGAACGTTGGCCAAGTCTACGAATGCATGCTGGGTTGGGCAGGGGAAAATCTCAATGCCCGCTTCAAGATGGTGCCATTTGATGAAATGCACGGTGAAGAAAAATCCCGTGAGACGGTTCATGCCAAGCTGATCGAAGCCAGGGAGCACCGGATTGACCATACCGGCGAAGGCGAATGGGTCTTCGACGATAACAATCCAGGTAAGATTCAGGTCTTCGATGGCCGTACTGGAGAACCTTTCGATCGAGCTGTGACCGTCGGTCGAGCCTATATGTTAAAGCTTGTCCACTTGGTCGACGACAAAATTCATGCGCGCTCAACTGGTCCATATTCCTTGGTCACGCAGCAGCCCCTCGGTGGTAAGGCGCAGCAAGGGGGGCAGCGTTTTGGGGAAATGGAAGTATGGGCACTCGAAGCGTTTGGTGCATCCTATCTGCTACAGGAGTTGCTCACGGTCAAGTCAGACGATATGCAGGGGCGTAACGAAGCCCTTAATGCAATCGTCAAGGGCAAGGCGATTCCGCGTCCCGGTACGCCCGAGTCTTTCAAAGTCTTGATGCGCGAGCTCCAGTCACTCTGTCTCGATGTGGCGGTGCATAAGGTCGAGACTCGCGATGACGGCAGTAGTCAGGACATTGAGGTCGATCTGATGGCGGATGCTGTGGCGCGTAAACCACCGTCCCGACCAACCTACGAATCCGTCTCGCCGGAAGCGTTAGAAGAAGAAGACGGCTAATTTGTTTGTCGATTATGGGGCAGACGCTTGCGGCTCTGCCCGTACCCAAGATTTTCAAGTAGCATAACCTTTAAGGAAGTAGAACACGATGCCTAAGCTGGAACAGCGCTTTGACTATGTCAAAATTGGTCTGGCATCTCCCGATCGGATTCGGCAGTGGGGAGAACGGACACTACCCAACGGTCAACTCGTAGGGGAAGTCACAAAACCAGAAACGATCAACTACCGCACGCTCAAGCCAGAAATGGACGGTTTGTTTTGCGAGCGTATCTTCGGTCCGGCAAAGGACTGGGAATGCCACTGCGGTAAGTATAAGCGCGTTCGACATCGCGGCATTGTCTGCGAGCGTTGTGGTGTGGAAGTAACTGAATCACGGGTACGGCGCCATCGCATGGGCTACATCAAACTGGCGGCACCGGTGGCGCATGTTTGGTATTTGAAGGGTATTCCCAGTTACATGGCGATTTTGTTAGACATGCCCCTGAAAGATGTGGAGCAGATTGTCTACTTTAACGCCTATGTGGTCTTGAATGCCGGCAATGCCGATAATCTCAGCTACAAGCAGCTACTGAGTGAAGATCAGTGGATGGAAATTGAAGATGAGATGTACAGCGAGGAAGGCAAACTGCAAGATATCGAAGTCGGTATCGGCGCCGAAGCGCTACAGCGGCTGTTGCAGGATATTCCCCTTGATGAAGAGGCGGAACGCCTGCGCGAAGATATTGCTAATTCCAAGGGCCAAAAGCGGGCCAAGCTGATTAAGCGATTGCGGGTAATCGATAACTTCATTGCAACGGGCTCGTTTCCCGACTGGATGATTCTCGATTACATTCCCGTGATTCCGCCGGATTTGCGGCCAATGGTGCAGTTGGATGGTGGTCGGTTTGCCACATCCGACTTGAACGATCTCTATCGGCGCGTGATCAACCGAAATAATCGTCTCGCCCGACTGCAGGAAATCCTGGCACCAGAGATCATCGTGCGGAACGAAAAACGCATGCTGCAGGAGGCCGTCGATGCCCTGATCGATAACGGTCGCCGCGGTCGTACAGTGGTTGGCGCCAACAATCGTCCACTGAAATCCCTGTCCGATATTATTGAAGGTAAACAGGGTCGCTTCCGCCAGAACTTGCTGGGTAAGCGAGTTGACTATTCCGGGCGTTCCGTGATTGTGGTGGGTCCAAAACTGAAGATCCACCAGTGCGGCTTGCCTAAGGAGATGGCGATCGAGCTATTTCAACCATTCGTGATTCATCGGCTGATTCGCCAGGGTTTGGTAAATAATATCAAAGCTGCTAAAAAGCTGATTCAGCGGAATGATCCAACGATCTGGGATGTGTTGGATGAGGTGATCGAAGGCCATCCGGTTATGTTAAACCGGGCACCGACGTTACACCGTTTGGGGATTCAGGCGTTTGAACCAATTTTGGTGGATGGTCGCGCGATTCAACTGCACCCATTGGTCTGTCCCGCATTCAACGCTGACTTTGACGGTGACCAAATGGCCGTCCACGTACCGCTGTCGATCGAAGCTCAGGCGGAAGCTCGACTGCTGATGTTGGCCTCTAACAATATTCTATCGCCAGCCACAGGTCGGCCAATTGTCACACCGTCACAGGATATGGTGTTGGGCTGCTACTATCTCACCGCCGAAAACCCGACTGCCCCCAACGCTGACGGGCGCTACTTTGCCAGTCTCGAGGACGCAATCATTGCCTATCACCAAGGTGAAGTTGCTTTACACAGCTATGTTTGGGTGCGGTTCGATGGCACGGTGGAAACGGACGAAGTCGATGACACCGTATTGAATGAAGCGCGCACCGATGACGGCATCGTCACCAAAACTTATAAATTGCGTCGCGAGCGTCATGACCCTGATGGCGTACTCATCTCCCAGTACATTAAAACAACGCCAGGCCGGATTATCTACAACAAAACGGTAATTGATGCGTTAACCGATTGAGGCCGATGGTGTAGTGGTTTTCGCCCCGGCGGGGGCGCCACGCGACCATCACATTCCACACCGCCATACAACGATCAGACAATATCAGGATCGTCCAGTGAGCATCCGACGTAATCCACAATCGACGCAGCCAAACTCAACAGCGGGACAAGTCATGACAGAGAAACAACCGGAACGTACGCAAGTTTTCCGTAATCGGGTAATCAATAAAAAGCAGCTTCAGAATCTGGTCGCTTGGGCATTTACCAACTACGGTACAGCTCGAACGGCTAACTTAGCCGATGAGATCAAAGAATTGGGCTTCCGCTATGCGACGCGCGCGGGGGTCTCGATTAGTGTCGACGATTTACAAATTCCACCGGTCAAGAAAGCGCTGCTGGAAACAGCGGAAGAAACCATTCGGGACACAGAAGACAAGTATACTCGTGGTGAAATTACCGAAGTTGAACGTTTCCAAAAAGTAATCGACACTTGGAACGCCACCTCAGAAAATCTGAAAGACGAGGTGGTCAAGAACTTTAAGTCGAATGACCCGCTTAATTCCGTTTACATGATGGCCTTCTCTGGTGCCCGGGGTAATGTCTCCCAGGTGCGTCAGCTAGTTGGGATGCGTGGCTTGATGGCCAACCCGCAAGGAGAAATCATCGACTTGCCGATTAAAACCAACTTTCGCGAAGGTCTAACCGTAACCGAGTATATTATCTCTTCCTATGGTGCGCGCAAAGGCTTGGTTGACACGGCACTACGAACCGCTGACTCTGGTTACTTGACGCGGCGTTTGGTTGACGTCTCCCAGGATGTGATTATTCGGGAAATCGATTGTGGTACCCAGCGCGGTATCTTGGTTGGCGACATGACCGATGGCGAAAAAACGCTGATTAAAATGCGCGATCGGATTTTCGGGCGTGTGCTTGGTGCCGATGTGATGCATCCAGAAACAGGCGAATTGATTGCGGCACAAAACCAAGATGTTTCAGCCGATTTAGCCGATGCGATTGAGGCGGCTGGGGTCAAAGAAGTGGTTGTCCGATCGCCACTCACTTGTGAATCAACCCGCTCTGTCTGTCAGCTTTGCTATGGCTGGAGCCTGGCCCATGCCCACTTAGTGGATATTGGTGAAGCGGTCGGAATTATCGCCGCGCAGTCGATCGGTGAGCCGGGTACCCAGCTGACGATGCGGACATTCCACACAGGTGGTGTATTCACTGGTGAAGTCGCGCGCCAAGAAAAAGCTAAATTCGATGGAACGCTCAAATTTTCGCCGAAGATTCGCACCCGTACCTTCCGTACTAGCCATGGCGTAGATGCTTTAATTGTTGAGTCGAACGAGGCCGCCAATAAAATCACCGTTTCGGGTAGCAAAGATCAGAACTTTACCCTACCGCAGGGTGCCATGCTGTTTGTCCAGGAAGGACAGCAGGTCAAACAGGGACAACTTCTGGCCGAGATTCCATTGACTGGTCGGGCGCGTAAAACAACCGAGAAAGCGGCGAAAGACGTTGCTTCTGACTTGGCTGGCGAAGTCCGCTTTGCCGATGTGGTTCCAGAAGAAAAAACGGACCGTCAAGGCAACACAACCCGCATTGCCCAGCGAGGTGGCCTGATGTGGGTTTTATCCGGCGATGTATATAATCTTCCACCTGGAGCTGAACCAACGGTCAAGAATAGTGATCAGGTAGATGCGGATGGCGTGATTGCCGAGACTAAAGTGACAACCGAGAATGGTGGAATTGTGCGCCTCAGCGACAATAACCCTGATCGACAAAGTGGTTGTGAGGTCGAGATCATCACGGCTTCTGTGATGCTTGACAAGGCCAAAGTCAATCGGGTGGAAAGCCTTCAAGGAGGCGATCAGTATCGACTTGAAACCGATAACGGCCAAATTTTTGCGCTGAAAGCGACACCTGGTGCCCAGGTCAGCGGCGGTGAAGTCGTCGCTGAGTTAATTGATGATCGCTATCGCACTCAGACCGGGGGCATCATCAAGTTTGCTGGTCTCGAAATCAGCAAGCGTGCCAAGGGTAAGCAAGGCTATGAGATTATTCAAGGTGGTACCATCATCTGGATTCCCGAAGAGGCCCATGAAGTCAACAAAGATATTTCTTTGCTGATGGTCGAAGATGGGCAGTATGTCGAAGCGGGTACGGAGGTTGTCAAGGATATCTTCTGCCAAAGCAGCGGCGTCATCGAAGTTACTCAGAAAAACGATATTCTGCGTGAAATCGTCATCAAGCCGGGCCAGTTGCATATGGTCGATAGTCTTGATGGCCTAGTGACGAAGGAAACCGCGCTAGTCAATCCAGGACAAGTGATAATGCCGGGTTTAGCGGCTGAGGAACTCTGCTATGTCGAATTTGTGGAGACACCGGAAGGTCCCGCCATCTTAGTCCGGCCGATCGTTGAGTACGATGTTTCCGATGCGGCACCGGTTCCCAGCCAAAGCTCGACTTCTGAAGATGCCAGCCAAGGTATCGAACTTCGTTCAATGCAGCGGGTCTTGTACAAAGATGGGGAGCGGGTCAAATCAGTTTCTGGAGTCGACTTAGTGCGTACCCAGTTAGCCCTTGATTCCGATCGCGAAAACTTGGCCGCTAATATTGAGTTGATTGCTGATGAGGCCGATCCTGAGACATTGCGTCTGCAGATTGTGATTCTGGAGTCCTTAGTGATTCGCCGTGATATTGAGGCTGACACGACACAGGGCAGTACTCGCACGGAGATTCTTGTCCAAGACGGTGAGCAAATTCCGCCTAACGCTGTTGTCGCGCGTACGGCGATTCTCTGTAAAGAAGCCGGTGAGGTACAGGGAATTCGTGAGGGGACTGAGGCAATTCGGCGTATCTTAGTCGTGCGCGATGCCGATAAAGTGCAGGTGAAAACCAACGGAAATGCCAATGTCCAGCCAGGGGATTTGATTGTTGCAGGGGCAGGACTCGATGCTGCTGAGCCCTTCCATGATTCCGGTCAAGTATTAGCGGCGCATGGCGATTCAGTGACGCTACGGACGGCGCGGCCCTATCGCGTTTCGCCAGGTGCTGTGCTACACGTTGACAATGGCGACTTGGTCCAGCGGGGTGACAATCTTGTCCTCTTGATCTTTGAGCGGACGAAAACGGGTGATATTATCCAGGGTTTGCCACGAATTGAGGAAGTACTTGAAGCGCGGAAACCGAAGGAATCTTGTGTCACTTGTCGACGCGGCGGCACCGTACAGGTGGCCTATGCGGAGGATGATTCAGTTGAGGTCAAGGTTGTCGATAGTGAAGGTCTACTGACGGAATACCCAATCGGGCCAGGGCAAAGTGTAATCGTCATGGACGGTGAGCAAGTTGAGGCGGGGCAGCGACTGACCGATGGTCCGGTCAACCCACACGATCTGCTCGAGATTCTGTTCAATGCCAGTCTTGAGCAACTAGGGACGCATGAAGCAGCATTACTTAGCCTCCGGACTGTTCAGACTATTCTAGTTTCGGAAGTGCAAGCGGTTTATCAATCGCAAGGCATTGATATTTCTGATAAACATATTGAAGTCGTTGTTCGTCAGATGACTTCGAAGGTGCGTGTGGAAGATGGTGGTGACA
Source organism: uncultured cyanobacterium (assembly GCA_963704065.1). Lineage (GTDB taxonomy): Bacteria > Cyanobacteriota > Cyanobacteriia > Leptolyngbyales > Leptolyngbyaceae > Romeriopsis. Next base: position 20,838 of record CAVPGX010000032.1, read on the forward strand.
CCACCATGCTACCGGGTGAGTTGGTTGAGCTCTATCAGCTTGAGCAAGTGAATGAAGCGATGTCGATTACTGGCGGTGCGCCCGCACATTATACGCCGGTGCTCTTGGGTATCACTAAGGCATCACTGAATACGGATAGCTTTATCTCTGCTGCATCCTTCCAGGAGACGACCCGTGTCCTAACTGAAGCCGCGATCGAAGGTAAGTCAGACTGGTTACGTGGATTGAAGGAAAATGTCATCATTGGTCGTCTGATCCCAGCTGGTACGGGGTTCAATGCTTATGAAGAGATTGGTGCACCAGACACAGAGATGAGTTACGAAGGTGTGTTTGATAATGATGCGGACTTAGCCGATATCGTGCTTGACGATCGCACAGCGCGAAACTATAACCTTGAAGGTTTGGATGAACGTCCTAGCTTCAGCTTTGAGAGTTTCGGCTCCGGTGAGGGCGCGACGGATTATGGTGCCGCTTACAAATCGCCGATCTTAGACGATGATGAATTGATTGACGATAGCGTGGCTGATAATAGCGATGCGCCTGACAGTGACATGCCGTAGGCCACTCTGATTAAGACAATCGATTGATCGGATTTATTGCATACATAACAAAACGGCGGCCTGTACAGGCCGCCGTTTTGTTTAGACAACGCGAGTCGATCAATTTGAATGTATCAATTCATCGTTCATCATCGACTTGATTGTGAGACCAATACCGCTTATCCCTCTAGCGTTTCCGACAGTGGTACTGGTTGCTTGTCCTCGAATACTGCGTTGTATACGAGTCCCGCTAAAATTGCCCCTACAATCGGCGCGATCCAGAATAGCCACAGTTGACCCACTAATTCAGCCCCGGCAAATAACGCAACACCAGTACTCCGAGCTGGATTGACGGACGTATTCGTCACCGGAATGCTAATCAAGTGAATCAAGGTGAGACATAGACCGATCGCCACTGGGGCAAGGCCTTTCGGTGCACGGGTATCGGTCGCGCCCAAAATCACAAACAAGAATATAAAGGTCATGACCACTTCTGTGACCAATGCGGCACCGAGTGAATAGCCTCCCGGCGAATGTACTCCGTAGCCATTCGTTGCCAGCGGGTTGGAACCTGCTAACTCAAAGCCAGGCCGACCACTGGCAATAAAATAAAGCACCGCACCAGCGACTATGGCACCGATTACTTGGGCCGCAATATAGGGTAGTAAATGCCCGCTCGGAAACCGCTTCCCCATCCATAAACCAAAGGACACTGCCGGATTGAAATGGCCACCAGAAATATGGCCAACCGCGTAGGCCATGGTCAGGACGGTCAAGCCAAAAGCCAGCGCAACCCCGAGAAAGCCAAGCCCTAGCGGATTCGTTGCGGCATCGTCATAGGGAAAGGCGGCAGCCAATACCGCACTACCGCAACCACCGAGAACTAACCAAAATGTGCCGATCGACTCGGCAAAACATTTTTTCATTAAGGACATCTTATTTTTCCTCTCACAGTGAACTAAAGTATAAAATGCGCGAAGAATCATCATCTGATCCTTTCTTATAATTACAGAAAGTCCAGTCTGGACAAAATCCGTCGCTGGGAGGAAGGAAATTTAATTTAAACTAATTTACCGCTGAAAAAGACCGTCTAAGGGGATATAAAGAGATCCGTGTAGCTTTTTACACTGCAAATGCGTAGCGCCAAAATATTAGTTTTCGATCATTTAACAGCTGCTCAAACTATTTATTAGTCAGTTAAGACATTACAAATAACAAGTTAAAATCATCTAACAATACATTAGGATTGCCCGACGATTAGTTGGCATTACAAAAACCTTGTAGCTTTTGACACTACAAGAGCAAAATATCCAAACACCGATTTCTTGACTTTCCGTCAGAAATCGGCAATTTACTTTGGTGATCGTTGAAATTGGTTAGAACTGCTGTAAGAAACGTAAGTCACTGCTGTAGAGGCGGCGAATATCATCAATCTGATGCAGTACCATTGCCATTCTTTCTACACCAAGACCAGCCGCAAAGCCAGTATAAACTTCCGGATCATAGCCCACTGATTTAAGCACATTTGGGTCGACCATACCGCACCCCATAATCTCAAGCCAGCGGCCTTTCCACTTCACATCGACTTCTGCTGAAGGCTCGGTAAACGGGAAGTAACTTGCACGGAAGCGCACCTCTAGCTCCTCACCAAAAAACTCCTGTAAAAAGACCTTCAGTGTTCCCTTCAAGTCCGTAAAAGTCAATTCCTCATCGACCGCCAACAACTCAACTTGATGAAAGACCGCTGAATGGGTCGCATCAACCGTGTCACGCCGGTAAACTCTGCCTGGCACCACAATGCGCACCGGTGGGTCATTTTCCTCCATATAGCGCACCTGCACTGTGGAGGTGTGTGTCCGTAATAGATTGCCATCCGGCAAATATAGTGTATCCTGCATATCCCTGGCCGGATGGTCCGGCAGGAAGTTCAACGCTTCAAAGTTGTAGTAGTCGGTCTCCATTTCTGGACCTTCTGCCACGGTATAACCCAAACCCACGAAGATATCGAGAATCCGATCGGTAGTACTGTTGAGCGGATGTTTGCGACCTTGGGGACGATAGTTGCCTGGCATCGTCACATCCAGCGTTTCCGCCTCAAGCCGTACCTGAATCGCCGCGGCTTGGAGCGCTGCCTTTTTGCGATCAAGATCCAATTGGATCGTGTTTTTTACCTCATTCGCACGGGCACCAACGCGGGGACGATCAGCTGGATCGAGTTTGCCCATACCACCGAGCAACTTGGGAATGGGACCTTTTTTACCCATATACTTCACCCGCATTTGCTCGAGCAGTTCTAAACTGTCAGCGGCGGCGATCGCCTGCTGTGCTTCTTGGCCAATAGCATCTAGTTGGGCTTCGAGTTCGCTGACCGTCATAGGAAAAGATTTCGTTGGAAAATTTCAAGGGATATTACGCCTATCCAGTTTAGAAGAGAGCCGCCCCTTTTTAACAAGTCAGTCGCAAACCGCGCATCACTTTATACGACTGTGGCTGAAGGATGACGTGAACGATTTAGTTGAGTTGAATCAATTTCTGACTGAAGCAGTACGATTTGGCAATGTGCGCCGCCGCGGCAGACAGTCTTGCCTATCCACGCTGGGCTGTTTGGTGTACGATTTGGGTTCAAGTTGCCTGCTATTTCCAGTTCCATCCTCCATGAAGCTTCTGATCAGTAATGATGATGGTGTTTTTGCCATCGGTGTTCGCTCGCTTGCTAATCATCTAGCGGCAGCGGGTCATCAGGTAACAGTGGTCTGTCCCGATCGTGAGCGATCGGCTACTGGACATGGCCTCACGCTACATCAACCAATTCGCGCCAACTCGATTAAGGGCATTTTTGACTCCGCAGTAAAGGCTTGGTCTTGCTCCGGTATGCCCGCCGACTGTGTGAAATTAGCCCTCTGGTGTTTGCTGGATGAACCACCGGATTTGGTAATTTCAGGGATTAACCAAGGTTCTAACCTAGGCACTGATGTGATTTATTCGGGGACTGTGTCCGCCGCTATGGAAGGTGTTGTCGAAGGGATACCGAGTATTGCTGTTAGTCTGACCAGTTTTACTAGCCAAAATTTTGAGCCAGCGGCACAATATGTCGTCAAACTCGTGAACCAACTGCAGGCAAAGCCCCTGCATGAAATGCTACTCCTCAATATCAATGTCCCTGCCGTACCTGAATCGGAAATTCAGGGGGTGAAGCTGACCCGACAAGGAATTCGCCGCTACATTGAAGTATTTGAAAAGCGACAAGACCCACGCGGCAAAACCTACTATTGGCTAGCGGGTGAAGCCGTGGAAGAAGTCGATGACCCGGACCCAAAACACCACTTGCCGACAGATGTCGAGGCAATTCGGACGAAATACATTACAGTCACCCCCTTGCAATACAATTTGACGGCATGGCGGAGTCTGGATAAGCTGCAAAGCTGGCTACAATAGTTAGCCGCGGCTAATGCATTTTTGCGGAAATCGTTCTTGGAGCGGCCCCCGTCTTTGGTCCAACGATCGATGCAGATTACCTAATCTTCTGTGACAGAATACTGCCTGTGTGGACTGCAACATCATTGACCAATGCCCTGACACCGACGGCGATCGCCCTCGGCAACTTCGATGGGATTCATTGTGGCCATCGTCAGGTAATTGAGCCAGTTCTAGCAGCTAGAGAGCAGGCAGTACTGAGACTTTATGCGACAGTAGTTAGTTTTTCACCGCATCCGCGGGAATTTTTCAGTCAGCAAACCCTATCATTACTATCACCATTTGAAGAGCGCATTGCACTGTTGGAACAAACGGGCATCGACCAACTGATGGTGCTACCGTTTGATCAAGAATTGGCCAGTCTCAGTCCCGAAGAATTTATCCGGAAAATCTTAGTTGAGCAGCTCCAAGCCAAGCATATCAGTGTTGGCAAGGATTTCCGCTTTGGCTACCGACGATCGGGTACAGCGGATCAACTACAAGCGATTGCGGCGGATTATGGTGTCGAAGTCACCCAGGTATCACTGCAAACCCGCTGTGGACAACGTATTAGTAGTTCGGCAATTCGCGAAGCGCTGGCGACATACGACATTCAAACCGCAGCACAGCTGCTCGGGCGGCCCTATCGGTTGATTGGCAAGGTCATGCAAGGGCAGCAAATCGGTCGCACGATCGGGTTTCCGACCGCCAATCTGCAACTGCCCCCCTCAAAACTTGTGCCGGCCCAAGGTGTCTATGGGGTAAGAGTTTCGGGTAAAGACCTCAACCAGGGCAATGCCGTTTACGGTGTGATGAATATCGGTATGCGCCCGACGGTGAATGGATTAGAACAGACGATCGAAGTGCATCTGCTGGATTGGCAGGGTGATTTGTATGAGCAGGAATTGACCGTTGAGTTGCTGGAGTTTATTCGGTCAGAGCAGCGATTTCCATCTTTAGATGCCTTGAAACAGCAGATTTCCGCCGATTGTGCCGTGGCGCGACAACGGTTGGGATGAATCCAATTGCGGAGTTGGCTCGGTATCAAAATAAAATCACTGTCCTAGTCAATCTCCACAGCTAAACTGGGGCACACTGAATGTATGAATTGATATAAGCTGGCGCTAGAGGCGCACACCTGACAGCGTTCGTTTGTCCAAAACCCTCTCTCCCTCTCCAGAATCATGCGCAATCGTTTAGAGCAACTGAATCAAAATTTGCATCAGGTGATTGTCGGTAAATCAGAGGCAATTCGTTTGGTGCTGGTAGCTTTGTTATCTGGTGGCCATGTGTTGCTGGAAGATGTCCCAGGGGTTGGAAAAACCCTACTGGCGAAGTCGCTGGCGAAGTCGATCGCGGGTAAGTTCCAGCGATTGCAATGTACACCGGATTTGATGCCGACGGATGTGACCGGGACGAATATCTGGAATCCGAGTGATGGCGAGTTTAGCTTCTTGCCGGGGCCGGTGTTTGCGAATGTGCTGTTGATGGATGAGATTAACCGGGCGACGCCACGCACACAGTCAGCGCTGTTGGAAGTAATGGAAGAGCATCAGGTCTCGATCGATGGGCAGTCGCGGCCAGTACCGACGCCGTTTTTCGTGATTGCAACACAGAACCCGGTGGAATATCACGGCACATTTCCTTTACCAGAAGCGCAGATGGATCGCTTTGCGTTGTCCTTGTCGTTGGGCTATCCCGAGGAAAATGAAGAATTGCTGATGATTCAGCGGATACAAGGCGGCATGGCGAAACGAGAGCTAGCACCTTGCATCACACTGGCGGAGATTCAGCAGTTGCAGCAGGCCTGCGCTGCGGTGAAGGTGGAAGCGTCCTTGCAACAGTACATTTTGGAGATTGTGCGATCGACGCGAAAAGACGAGGAGATTACCTTGGGGGTCAGTCCGCGCGGTACGGTGGCGTTGGTGAAAGCGGTGCAGGCATTGGCCTATCTGGAAGACCGGGATTATGCTTTACCGGATGATGTGAAGTATCTTGCGCCCCACGTCTTATCCCACCGGATTATTTCCAGCACGGGGGGACGGGCGGAGCCGATCGTCGATCGGTTGTTGCGAACGATCGCCATTCCTTAAGGTGTTTTTGTAATCACACTGGGAAGGCTGGGCGATGCGTCAAGTCGACAAACCGATTTTGGATCACGGTTACGGGGCATTAATGCTTGGATATTGGGTGTGCTGCATGTGGTATTTGCAGCAGTGGTTTCGAGTCCTCAGTTTCAGACTAAATCGTAGACTCCGACTTGATCGTCTGTCTACGATTTAATCTCCTCCATAAGGCTTTATGGTTGGTGTAGGATAAAAGCGCTGTCAGCGCTATCTATTTGCGCCACGCCGCAGCAAAACGACTCGTATTCCCCTGTTGATATCCCGTCACAAGTTGGGTCTGGAATCCTTGCTGCGTATTTGCATCCCACTGCTGTTGGTATTGACTGCTGCTCAGCCCATGACGCGCTTTAAAGGGTCCATTGGCGACAGCATTCCAGATCGCCGTGAACCGGGGTTGACCATTATGCAAGTAGGCATTCAGATAGGCAACCTGACGACCTGCCTGTTGATTCTGATTAAACTCCTGCTGATACTCGCTGGGCGTCATGAATGACTTGGCCATAAAGCTCCCGATGTTGGTCTGCTCATACAATGCGGTATAGGACCGCTGACCATTCACCGAAACCACCGAAATGTTGCGAGGACGCCACCCCTGCTGCTTTAGCTGATCGAACAGTTGTTGATGCTGCGCTGCCGATCGACCATGATACGCCTTGAACGCAGGACCATTTTGCTTGGCAAAGATCACCGCATAGCGAATGCCATTGCCCTGGCGATAGCTCTCCACCTGCGTCGGGCGGAATCCGGCTCCGGTATACTGGTCGAACTTCGCCTGATACTGAGCTGAGGTGAGACCATGGAACGCAGCCCACTTCACCCCATTCGCCGGACGGAATACCGCGTTGTAGTAGATCTTGCCTTTGACATTGAAGCCATCGATCCAGACCAGCCGATAGCCCGATTGGGTAATGTGGTTAAACACAAACTGATACTGACTCGCGGGAATACCATGTCGGGCAATTTCTTTATACCCTTTGGCCACGGGCGGTAGGATGGCAATTTTACCAGGTGGTAATGCCGCATTCTGCAGTGGTTGCCAAGCATCAGTTGCATCAACCGTAGTATTGATGCCCTTTGTCCATGCTGTTTGGAACGGCAACGGTAGTGCCCCTCCACCATCTTTCTGCCGATGGATGTGCAGGTGAGGACCACTCGATTGGCCTGAGTTGCCGACCTGTCCCAGAAACTGCCCGGCTTTGATCGTCGCTTGGCTACCGGTTGGCACTGTACTCTCCGACTGATTACTGGCATCGGTCATGAACTGCTTATTAAACGGGCAGAGCGACTGGGGTATCGTGCCAGGCCGAAAATGCGCATATAGGATTGTTTCGTTATTGCCAATATCGACCAAGAGGAAGTTGCCACCGCCGCCGATCGTTTTGGGCGTAGCAGTGCGCCCGGGGTGAGTTTGTCCTGGTGCGGGATTGTTGGGAGCATTCCGCCAGCATCGGATAACTTTGCCGCCCGACATGGCGTAGACTGGCTGACCGTAAATCAGCTTATGGGCATTTTGGCTGCCGTTAGTGCCCGGTTTATTGCTGGTCCACTTTTTAGTGGTGGCATCCAAGCGCACAGCACCGAGGTCGTACCCTAACTGTTGGTTCCCGGAACCATGGATCTTTTTGCTGCGGTACCAGTACTCACCGGATTGGAGATCCCCGGCCCGACCGGGAAACTGATAAATCGTTTGAGCGGTATTGGATTGGGCCGTTGCAGTGAAGGCGAGTGAGCCTCCGAGGGTAGTGGCTATCGCTAAAGTCACGAGCGCAATCTGTTTTGGTAAACGACGTTGCATGATTTGGCTCCTGAGAGTGTGATTTCAATGTTTCTGAAATCTCCTATGCTTTAGCTCAATCAACTTATTCACTTCAACGCAACGCTTCCCATGACGCATTAGTGGTGACAGGTCCGACCTGAATGGACTTTGTGAACGATTGGATACGCCCGATCGCCCAAATCCGAAAATCTTTGTTGTACGATGATCGATTGAGATCCGATCAGGAGTACGGGTGACGCACGATCGCTTAGCATTTGATGAACCGATCGCCTACTGGTATGAGGGAAATTGCCCCAAGACCGGCAGTTTGCTGCGGCTGCCGCGGACTCAGGAGGCGGAAATCGCAGCTCGATCGCTGTGGGAAACATTGGCAGCCGATGCCGATTGGCCGCGCGAAGGCAAGATGTATGGGATTTTGCTGGCGACGGATCGATTGGGGCAGCGCCAAGTATTGAAGGCATTTTCAGGATTGATTCAGGGGGAGGCGGTGTGGCCAGGTTGGGTGCCGCCGTTACCCGGTCGATCGGCTTTCGCTCAGGCTGAAGTCAATACGCTCATCGCTTTAGAAACGCTGAAGCAGGAGCTAATCCAGTTGAAATCACTGCCAATTTATCAGGCATACAAAGATTTAGCAGCAGACTGTGCAATTGAGTTGGCCACACTGGATCAAATTCATGCCGAACGCAAACGGACAACGCGATCGACAACGACAGGGAGATTACGATCGACAATTACTTAGTGACCTGCAATGGCAAAGTCGGCAGGATGGGGCCGATCGGCGACGGTTGCGAAAACAACATCAGGCACGCTTAGAACCGCTGCGGCAAGACATACTCAAAGCCGAAAACCGTATCCGGCAGATCAAACAGGAGCGGCGGCGGCTGTCGCAGCAGTTGCAGTTGCACATGCATCAAGCCTATCAGTTGACCAACTTTCTGGGACTTTCGGCTTCTTTGCGGACATTGATGCCCCAGGGTGCGCCAACCGGTACGGGCGAATGCTGTGCGCCGAAGTTATTGCACCATGCAGCGGTGTTGGGTCTGAAGCCGGTGGCGATGGCGGAGTTTTGGTGGGGTGAGGCGAAGGGCGATCGCCAACCGGGCGTTTTTTATGGTGCCTGTGAAACGCGTTGTCAGCCGATTATGGGGTTCTTGCTGGCGGGGACACAGCCGCGATCGCTCGATCTAAACATCCTCTACGAAGATGATGGGATGCTGGCGATCGATAAACCGAGTGGTTTGCTATCGGTGCCGGGGCGGGGCAGCGATCGAGTCGATAGTGCGTTGATGCGGCTACGATCGATTTATCCCGACGTGCAATCGGTGCATCGGCTGGATCAAGATACTTCGGGGGTTTTGCTGTTTGCCAAAAATGCGGCAATGCAGCGGGAATTGCAGCGGTGTTTTGAGCAGCGGCAGGTGCAGAAAGTATATGAGGCTGTGGTTTGGGGGCGGGTGGCGCAAGCTGCGGGGACGATCGAGTTGCCGCTGTGGGGCGATCCGAGTCAGCGACCGCGACAGGTTGTGGATGCGGAGCGTGGGAAACCGGCGTTGACGAAGTTTGAGGTGATCGATCGCGCCGAAAATCAGACTCGGTTGGCGTTTTATCCAGTGACGGGTCGGACGCATCAGTTGCGGGTGCATGCGGCGGTGGGGTTGGGCTGTGTGATTTTGGGCGATCGGCTGTATGGTGTGGCGTCAGATAATCAGCGCTTGCATCTGCATGCGAAGGTGCTGGAGCTACCACATCCGACGGCGGGCAGGCGGCTGCGGATTACTTCAGTGGTGCCATTTTAGGGGCCCTCTGCATGCGAAACTTGGGCTAAAATGATGCCTATGGTACAAGCTCAACCAACCACCACTGTATCGCTTGACGAGTTCCATCGATTGCCGAACTTGGAGGAGTCGCCGGCGTGGGAGTTGTTTGACCGAGTTGTGAGCCAGAAGCCGATGCCGACGTTGTACCACAGTATTTTGCAGAAGCGGTTGGTGGGCACGATCGATGGCTGCGGGTAGCGGTTATGAGGCTTTTCCAGAGTTGCGCTGTGTGCTAGCGGAGAATTCGATCGTGCCGGATGTGGCAGTTGTCGCGCGGGCGCGTTGCCCAGTCGGGAATCAAGCTGTGAGTGGGCCACCGGATTGGTTGATTGAAATTTTGTCGCCGGATCAAAGCACGACGAAGCTGATTGCCAAGATTCAGGCTTGTTTGGCAGAAGGGGCGCGGTTGGGTTGGTTGGTTGATGCGGATGAACGGGTAATGATGGTGTTTTGGCCCGATCGACCACTAATGTTGCTGCGGGATGATGATGTTTTGCCGGTGTTGGAGGCGATCGACCTTGCATCTCACTGTAGAACAGGTCTTTAACTGGTTGCCCAAGTAGACGATCGAGTTGCCGCTGTGGGCCGATCCGAGTCAGCGGTCGCGACAGGTTGTGGATACGGAGCGTGGGAAACCGGCGTTGACGCAGTTTGAGGTGATCGATCGCGCCAAAAATCAGACTCGGTTGGCGTTTTCTCCAGTGACGGGTCGGACGCATCAGTTGCGGGTACATGCGGCGGTAGGGTTGGGCTGTGTGATTTTGGGCGATCGGCTGTATGGTGCGGCGTCAGATAATCAGCGGCTGCATCTGCATGCGCGGCAGTTGGATATTCAGCATCCGACGCAGGGTCAGCAAATTCGCATTACTTCGGCAGTGCCGTTTTGATTCCGGCAATCAAGTCTAGAGCGATTGAATCGATTTAGGGACTTGCACGAAAATAAAGTACCAGCTCAGCAACCAGCATAAAGGAAACCTGACTACATCGGTTGGTATGTTATTAAGCCGCGAGTCCCTTAATGGAGCAGTAGAGAAATAAGGTTTGAAATCGCTGAATCTCTCTACTGGCAAGAATTTAATTTATGTAACGCACTTCGACCTGGAAGTCCCTTTAATAGGGAATTACAGCTATTTATGGTTCTTGCTTTACAACAACTCTATGAGCGCATGCGCAACTTTCCTTCATATATGGGAATTGTATATATGCCAGGTCCTAACGGCGCAGTCTGAAGGCTTTTCTGAATGAATATTGAAGCTCTGGATTTTGCACTTGGATGATCGGCCAAGTCCTGTATATCAGGGTGATCAAAATATGCATTCACATAACACAAATATGACAGTAGCTATTTCTTGTTTGGAGTCCATCCTCGTCGTTATCGATTCTCAACTAGAAGATTACCAATCCCTAGCCGCTAGCGTTGTCCCAGGAGCAAAGATCCTGATTCTTGATCCGGATGAGGATGGCATCAAGCAAATTACTCACTCACTGCATGGTTTACCCCCAGTGAGTAGCCTTCACATCGTCTCTCATGGTTCTCCTGGATGTGTCTACTTGGGCAGTACCCAACTCAGCCTCGATGACATTGAGGGTTATGCCGAGGAATTACAAGGTTGGTTTACAAGTGTTGCTGCGCCACAGTTGCTGATCTACGGATGCTGTGTGGCTGCGGGGGATGCGGGAGAAGAATTTGTCGACAAGTTACATCAGATTACGGGTGCAGGTATTACCGCTTCGCGCAGTTTGACGGGGTGTGCTGCTTTAGGGGGCAATTGGGAGTTAGAGAGTAATACTGGCAATTTACCTGCTGAACCAATTTTTGATCGTCAAACTCTACAAATTTATGGCAGTGTAATGGATATTAACGGTTCAATATCTATCTTTAATCTGGCCGATTCTTCCAATAGCTATTCTGGGATTATCGACTCACTTCAAGGCCAGATTAGCGATCTCTTAATCAATTGGTTTTCCCAAAAAGATTTCCTGACCCAAGCCGCGATTCCTTTCAGCGCGACGGCTGGTTCTAATACTTGGACGAGTAATGCTTTAGCATTGCGAGAGTCTATCCTCAACAGAAATTACTCGATTCATCTGGAGACTTCGTAGTAGTTCTGAATTAGAGGGAGCCAAGGGAGCGTCCAGTACGGGGACAACGGATGGCGACCATTTACCTTAATACAGATTGGGCAAACACCGCCTCTCAGCAGCAGATTCTAGCTGTTTTATTAGAAGAATTTGGGCACGATTTCAATCGACTCATAAATAATGGTATCGACAGTCCAGGGGATGAGGGAGAAGTTTCTTTTGCAAGTCTAATACAAGGAATAGAATTAGATTCCAATCAACTAGAGACGATAAAAAAAAGCGACGATACGAATACCGTCTTGATCAACGGACAAGAAATAAGCGTAGAACAGGCAGGAGATACAGTCTTAAATGTTAATTTTAGCAATTTTCTATTCGGCGCGAACTTTACAACATCACCACCGCCGTCTGGAGTACAAGAAGTTCGCTTATATACAAATATTATTCCCACTTTCGTTGGCCAGCAAATCAATGCAAAAGTAACCATAAAGACTATTAATGCCAGCGGTCAAATTGACAACAATAGTTCAAATACTGCAAGAATTCAACCTGTTATAACTGGAACTACTCCTCCTACTGGACAGGACAGGTATTTTGAATATCAATTTGATTTTGAGGATACCTCAGGCAATCGAGTCTTTCTCGGTCAATTTGCCTTTACTGGTGTTGATGTCGATGGGAATTCTAGTACCTCAACGGAGTACTACGAGGTAGGAGGTTACACGAACTTTCAACTTGATTCAACAACTCAGTTGGCTTACTCTGAGTTTGATGAAGCCGGTAAAAAGTTCGTCCGATTCAAGGGCAGATCATCTTCGTTGAGCGGTGTAAACTTTGATGATACGGCATCTTTCATTGCTAACTTCTTTACCCCTGTTTCCTCCCTCACCGTGAGAGCTGGGGTTACATCGAATATCTCTGGCAGACAATTTTCCTTCGCTTTAGGTAGTCCCTTAGGTACATTCTCTAATCCCTTTACCGTCGACACTATCGCGCCCGCCACGCCCGTTATCACCAATGTCACCGAAAATGCCGGCGACCCCAATACCAGTGACCTCCTCACTAATGACAACACCCAAGTCCTCACCGTCACCGGCGAAACGGGCGGCAGTCTCCAGGTCTTTGACAATGCCGGCACGCTCATTCCAACCGCCAACTATACCGTGACAGAAGCGGCAGGCACTTACACTGTCAACTTTGGCGCCAATACCCTCGCCGATGGCGCCTATAAGGTGCAAATTACCGATGCCGCCGGTAATAGCAGCCCCTTCTCCAATACCTTCACCGTCGAT
>CAVPGX010000033.1:0-84037 GCA_963704065.1 uncultured cyanobacterium
AAGTGTATCGTCATTACCGTGAAACCAAGTTCTCAGTTGGGTGAACTTGCGTTGCGTTGCTTGCTTGACCGATTCCATCTAACTGAACCTCCTGTTAATTTAAAAAATTCCACTAAAAAGACCTGAGACAGAAATCCTAAAATAGGTTCTGAATTCAGATGCTGATTTATAGTGCCCTGCAGAAACTTGAGATGTGTCTGGTGCTTTGGAAATCTTTGCGATTAACACAAAAGAATCTAAAACAAGCCAGAACGACGAACTGTGCCGTACAGCACTAATTTGCAAGACAACATCAACTGCCAATTGCACCCGTACTTTACCCTGAGGGAAATTGGTCGCAACTGTTGTGCGTTGTTATGCGTCATCACCGTTGTATTAATTGTAACAACGGGTTGTGTTTTTTACCGATTTATTCCCTCGAAAAAATTCTCATCATCTTGAAGTTTCTTCTAGAATACTAAGATCAGCAACTGGAATCAGCAACTGACAGCTATTGGTCGTCTAAAGCGACTTTCATTTGCTTGTCCACATTGCACCAGGGAAAACTATCCTCAACCCCGCAGAGTTGAGCGCTCACTGCTACGACTATCCTCAAGCCGCCTATGAATCTTCGAGATATTGCCCTTGGCACAGTTGTTTATCCCCTGGATGCAGTCCGTGCCGACGAAAGTACGACACGCGATATTCAATTTCGCTTAATATCCTGGGGGTATAGTCCGGGTCCCGCTGATGGTGATTGGGGGAGTCGTACAGGCAAGGCGTATATTGCGTTTGCGACAGACTATCGCTATTCCACAACGGTCCTGACACCAAGGACGGCTGGGCATCTTGCCAGCTTGGCTTTTCGCAGCCTCAAAGCGATCGCCAATCAGCCTTCAACCTTCACGCTATTTTCACTCCGGGACAATCCGCATCTGGCCGAAGAAGTTCAGAAACAGCTAACGGCGCTGGGCCATAACCCCGGCCCGATCGACGGCCAGTGGGGCAAATCGACCCAATCAGCCTTTACGGCCTTTGCCCAGGCAAATCAATACCCGAGCGATCGACTTTCCCCGAATGCAGCTAAAGCGCTGTTGGGACAATCAGCGGCCCCCACGCCGCCGCCATTACCGGCCCCGATGCCGCCGCCCGCGCCACCGCCATTGCCCGACCCGATACCGGCGGCGGCATTGCCGGCCCCAATGCCTTCACCGGCACCGCCACCGCCCGCACCTGTGCCGCCACCCGCACCCACCAATAGCTTGCGCTATATTGCCCAGGGCACGAAGACCTATCCCTTGAGTGCCATTCGCAACAATGTGGCGATCACCCGTGATGTTCAGTTCCGCTTGGCGTCTTGGGGCTATCAACCTGGTCCACTCGATGGTGATTGGGGCCAATTAACCGAATCAGCGTTTATTAAGTTCGCGCGTGATAATGGCTATCTGAATCAGTCAATTACACCTCAATCAGCGGCCCATTTAGCCAGTTTGGCTTTCCGGCGTCTACAAGATATTGCCCAACAATCCAGCACTCTCACGCTGTTTTCAATTAAAGATAACCCGTTGATTGCTAAGGAAGTTCAGGAACGGCTCAAAGCACTGGACTATTACAATGGTCTGGTTAATCGGTATTGGGGCGAGGAAACGCAAGCTGCGTACGAGAAATTCGCCCAGGCAAATCAGTTAGCGCTCAATCGCATGTCACCCGAGGCGGCCAAAATGCTGCTGGAGTCCTCAAAACCTGCACCTGTTCCGCCACCACCCGCACCCGCTCCACCACCACCCGCACCCGCTCCACCACCACCCGCACCCGCTCCACCACCACCCGCACCGGTTCCCGCCGCCCCCCACCCCGCACCAGTTCCGCCCGCTGGGGCGGTTCCCCAAAGCCTGTCGGATCTGCATCATCAGGCCGGGATGATTTCTGCTGGCCGCTGACAGAATTATGCGCCAGACTCTAGCAACTTTATCAAGCAACTGCAGCAGGCTCTTTCACTCATGGGCCATTCCCCTGGCCGATCGATGGCATGTGGGGTGGCACAACCCAAGCAGCCTATGAGTCAATGGCTGTGGTGTTGGGGCCGGAAACCGGCATCTGCGCCGCGAGTTGCCAAGCTGCTGCTAGACCCTGAAATTCCGGCGATCAGATCGTTTGAGACCCCACCCAAACTCAATAGTAGTGACTACGCCAATGTGGCCCGAATGATTGGTGCTGACACCGCAACCATTCGGGCGGTGGTAGAAGTTGAAGCGGCCGGTTCGGGCTTCTTTGGTGATGGGCGGCCCAAGATTTTATTTGAAGCTCACTGGTTTTCCGCGTTTACCGATAGCCGTTACGACTATAGCCACCCGAATATCTCTAGCCCGGTCTGGAATCGGAGTCTATATATTGGTGGCGTCGGTGAATGGGATCGACTGTATCAAGCCTTACGGATCAATCGCGCCGGGGCGCTCAAATCGGCCTCTTGGGGGTTAGGGCAAGTTATGGGCTTTAATCATCGTGCTGCGGGCTACACCAATGTTGAGGACTTTGTCAAAGATATGCATCAAGGCGAAGGCAAACAGCTCACGGCGATGTTCAACTTTATTCGTTATAACGGCCTCGCGCCTTACTTAGTACGGCGTGATTGGGCCGTTTGCGCTGCGTTATAACGGTGAGGGCTATCGGATTAATCGGTATGATATCAAACTCGCCCAGGCTTATAATTATTGGCGTAACGTTGCCTAATCGAGCCTTTGCACTCCACATCAAACCGATCCACACTTAAACCAATCCATGAAAAATCCCGCCAGCGATTGCTGGCGGGCTGAAAACTGTAGAAATTGATACTCTCATCAATAAATGACTTGGGTGAGATTGTGTCAGGCTTGACTTAAATTCCCATCCGTATTTCCACTAGTATTTTACGTTAGCGCTAATGCCCATAATTCAGACGATCGCTAAGATTTTCAGTGTTTCGCTCGCAATTGCCTGTTTGATTAAATACGCAATATCACAGTTGACGGTTCCTAGCAGTTCTTGGTTGGCTTTGTTGATCATGAGTTTACCAACCATAGTTGTGATGGGATGGTTGGTGCAATCGCAAAGTCGCCAAGCCATCAATTAATGAACATCACTTTTCCCCCTAATTTTCAGTGGGGCGTAGCAACTTCGGCCTTCCAGATCGAGGGAGCAGCGCAGTTAGCTGGTCGCAAACCCAGTGTATGGGATGTATTTAGTCAGCAGTGGCGACAGATCGCGCCGGGGGCAAATTGTGCCTATGGGCTTTAGTCGGCCCCCGAATCTCGATGCCTGTGATCATTATCACCATTACCGCGAAGATGTCCAGCTGATCGCCGCGCTCGGAGTAAAGCAGTATCGCTTCAGTCTTTCGTGGTGTCGGATTATTCCGGAGGGGCGTGGGGCTGTCAATTCTGCTGGATTTGAGTTTTATGAACGCCTCCTGGATTGTCTTGAGGCGTATGGTATCGAACCCGTTGTGACGTTGTTTCATTGGGATAGCCCAGATCGCCTTGGAGCATCGTTATGGGTCTTGGCGCAGCGCAGAAATGGCCGCTGATTTTGCTGACTATGTCACAGCGGTAGTATCACGCTTGGGCAATCGAGTGCGCTACTGGATTACGCTGAACGAAATCACTTGCTTCACCCATATGGGCTATAGCGATCGCGGTCCACCAGAACATGCCCCTGGGACGATCGTCAATCGCTGGCGAGATGTTTGGCAGACTTCTCACCATGCATTGCTGGCCCATGGGTTAGCAGTGCAAGCCATTCGCGCAGCTTCACCACAAGCCTGTCAAATCGGTTTAGTCGATAACTTTGGCGTGACTATGCCGCTGTCGGAAACCCCCGAGAATATCGCCGCTGCGCAAACGGCTTTTCCGTATCACTGCAACAATGGTGGAGTCATTTACCCAGCGATCACCGGACAGTATCATCCCGGTCTTTGGGATAGTCTGGGGCAGGAGGCCCCAGATCGTTGCCGATGGTGATTTAGCCACAATTCATCAGCCAATTGATTTTCTTGGTCTCAATATCTACACTGGCAGCTTCATCCGAGCGGCCAATAACGCTGCCGGATACGAACCGATCAATTTGCCTGCTGGTTACCCGCGGCTTGATATGCCTTGGCTGAATTTATTTCCCGATAGCCTCTACTGGGGAATTCGACATGTCAGTGACACCCTTAATCGCCCAGACTTGCCAGTCATAATCACTGAAAATGGTTGTGCCACCCAGAGATCAGGTCAATGCCGAAGGTGAGATTCTGGATGTCGATCGGATACTCTATCTGAAGCAACATTTACAGGGCGTTGCCCGGGCAATCAGTGAGGATTATCCGATTCGGGGCTATTATCTGTGGAGTTTGCTCGATAACTTTGAATGGTCGTGGGCCTATCATAAGCGGTTTGGCCTTGTGTACATTGACTACCAAAGCCAACAACGCTGGCCAAAAGCCAGTTACTATTGGTACCGCGACTGTATTGCTCTAGGCAAACTACTCTAACCCGCGCTCAAAGCTGATGGCACCTTTTTTTCGATGTAGGCTTCCTTGGCTATCACTCCTATTGATGTTTGGGAGCTATGCTCTGATTGGCAAGTTGCTGGCTCAGGGAGCTT
The DNA here is from genome assembly GCA_963704065.1 of uncultured cyanobacterium. GTDB lineage: Bacteria > Cyanobacteriota > Cyanobacteriia > Leptolyngbyales > Leptolyngbyaceae > Romeriopsis. The sequence goes on from CAVPGX010000033.1 coordinate 4,603, forward strand.
ATTCGAAGGAAGCAACTGCGGTTGTGCTGGTTGGCAGCTTTCTGATCTCACTGGTTTACCTTGATCCGCTGACCCAGCTCAAGAAATTCATTCAGCGTTGGTTTGCTTCTGATACGGTCGCTTTTTCCGTCTTTGTCATACTCGCTGCCGCCATTTCAATTCTGATGAATTGGTTCAGAATTTTTCTGCCGATGATGATGATTCTGATGACTGAAGGCCTCGCTCGCCTGGACCTGCAGGCTAATGGGTATAAGGCATGGCAAACGTTTTTGCTGTTGATCGTGGTGACGGGTTTAGGCTTGGGCTGCGGCTGGTGGCTCAGTAAATGACATCAATATTTCATGCCATTTATGGGGCAAAGTAAGTTCTTGCATCAAAGCCCCCTCGGCGTCGCAGATATTGGCTCATTGTTTCGGCACCAGTACGCTCAGGGTAGACCCCAATCGCAATATGCCAGCCAAGCAACTTCTGTCCCACCGTCATAAATTCTTCCGAAATCCCTAACTCACTCAGCGCTTCAAACGTAACACCAACTTGATCGCGCGCAATCGGCACAATTGTATAGTAGCCCCGTGGCATGGTAGTCACAGCCTGGGCTGGTGTCGGATTGGCCGAAATTGTTGAAGGCGTTGTTAGGGGTGTTGTCGGAGTTGGTGTTGGTGTGCCAAGGACCTGGTATGTCTGGGCTGGAGATGTCTGGGCTGGTGCTAACGCCTGATAAACTGCGTCACCCTGAGTATCGTAGGCTACCGCGCGAACACCAATACTTGCTAAGTCATTCACCCGCTGACGGGCCCCAAATTCGTTTTCAAATGCCCCGGCTTGAATCCGATCACGCCCATCTATAAATGATTCGACAAAGGCATCACCCGCGACCTGTTGCACTTGTTGTAGAACGACAAAATTAGAACTATCGACAATGACTCGATAAAGTGTTGTCGGCGTTGCTTGATCGGGTGCTGCTGGTCTCGTTTGATCGGGTACTTGATACGTCGTTGTTGGCGTTTCTAACAGCGGTGGAGCAGGCGGGATTTGTGCTGGGGTCGGGATCGCGGTGATTGTCGTAGCCCCAACTAGGGCTAACATCAGTCCTGATGCTGCAGAAGCATACCTAAATTTTATCCACACTGTAATTCACGTCTCCCAAATACCCACTACTTATGAATGACGCAGTCGAATAAAGCATTCTCAATCATTCCGACTGAATCATTGAATTGGCCCATGGCCGATCCTACAGAAACGAAGCCAGCGCGCTATTTCCCCGCCAGTGTAGCATAGCGATTTCGGTATGGCTGACCATAATATGGAGTTTCGCTTGATTGGCGACAGCGCCGTTCTCTGTCATTTTAGGCTAGCCTAGATAAGAAATTTCACCTTGATCGCCATTGCCTTCAGGGCGTGATCATCATATCGATTTCAAACGCAAGACATCGCTCAAAACAACTAGTTCAAAACAACGATGAAAAAGGTCGCCGTCGGACTCTCAGGAGGAGTCGACAGTTCTACTGCCATTGCCATGCTGCGTGATCAAGGCCATGATGTGGTCGGCGTCACCCTGTGGCTGATGAAGGGTAAAGGACAATGCTGTTCCGAAGGTATGGTCGATGCGGCGCAGCTCTGCGAAAGTATGGGCATCGACCATCACATTGTTGATAGTCGAGAGTCGTTTGAGCGCTACATTGTTGACTATTTGGTTGATGGTTACCAGGCGGGTATTACACCGCTGCCTTGCTCTAATTGCAATAAAGCAGTCAAGTTTGGGCCAATGCTGAAGTTTGCTCAAGCTGAGCTGGGTATCGACTATATTGCTACCGGTCACTATGCGCGCATTCATTACGACGATGCGACTAATCGCTACCAGCTGCTGCGGGCTTTCGATCGACGGAAAGATCAAACCTACTTTCTTTACGATCTCGATCAGTACGTGCTGGGCCATGTGTTGTTTCCTCTGGGCGAAACCGAAAAAAGTCAAACGCGACAAATGGCGGCAGAATTTGGCTTACATACCGCTGAGAAACCCGAAAGTATGGATTTGTGTTTGGTCGAAGCCAACGGTTCAATGCAGGCGTTTCTTGACAAGTACATTCCCACTCAGCAAGGGGAGATCGTCGATCAATCCGGTCAAATCCTGGGGCATCACACAGGTACCCACCACTACACAATTGGTCAACGCAAAGGTTTAGGCATCGCCCACAGCGAACCCCTCTACGTGGTTGGCTTGGATACCGCCATGAATCGTGTGATTGTCGGAAACCGTACGGAATTGCTACAGCCAGAATGCTCAGTGCAGCGGGTCAACTGGGTTTCGATCGCCGCACCAGATGTGCCGATTAAGGCGGAAGTCCAAATTCGCTATCGGGCGCAGCCGGTTCCGGCCACGATTATGCCGCTAGCGGATGGGCGAGTACGCATTGTGTTTGACGCACCGCAGCACAGCATCACCCCTGGCCAAGCGGCCGTTTGGTACGACGGCGAAATGCTGCTAGGTGGTGGCATTATCGAGCGGCCAGCAAGAACGAATGTAGTCGCATCATGAGCGCGATCGTCTTCGGCAGTTTGAATATGGATTTGGTCAGTCGCGTGCCGCGTCTGCCGCTGCCCGGTGAGACTATTTTGGGCTCTGACTTCATCACGACCCCTGGTGGGAAGGGTGCAAATCAAGCAGTTGCACTGGCCAAACTCGGTGTGCCAACCAAGATGATTGGTCGGGTCGGGGGGGATGACTTTGGCCAATCATTGCTCACTGAACTAACGGCGATCGAGGTTGATACCGACGATATCCTAATTGATCGCGCAATCCATTCTGGGGTAGCCATGATCACCGTCGCAGAAACTGGTCAAAATCAAATCATTGGCATTTTTGGGGCAAATGGCCGGGTGGACTGCAGCGACGTCGATCGGCTGCGATCTGCTTTAAATAACGCTCAGTATTTGCTTCTGCAGCTCGAAGTTTCCTTAAATGCTGTACAACTTGCAGCCCAAGCCGGTAAAGCCGCTGGTGCATTTGTTATGCTTGATCCGGCCCCCGTACAAACGCCTGATCTGACTGGGTTATATCCCTATATTGATCTATTAATCCCGAATGAAATTGAAGCCAGTCAACTTGTGGGTTTCGATGTCTATGACGTCAAAACTGCCCAGCAAGCCGCTACTCATTTGCAAGCTCAAGGGGTTCCCCAAGTAATTGTGAAACTCGGCGCGCAGGGAACTTTTTGTCAAACACAAGCGGCATCTTGCTTCATTCCAGCGTTTACCGTTGCGGCGATCGATACAGTTGCTTGTGGTGACGCATTTGCCGGTGGACTTACTGCCGGACTTATGGCAGGATTGCCACTGGAAACCGCCGCACTCTGGGGAAATGCTGCCGGTGCCCTGGCGGCGACCAAAGTTGGGGCCCAAGTGGCCATGCCCGATCGATCGACGTTTGATGCCTTTTTAGCCGATGCCTCTGAGCAACCGCCTCGTCCCCACGTCGGCTGAAACGACCGTTATGTGATTCCAGCGTTTTGGCGCGATTTCTCGCTCACATCAGTATTGATCCGGATGGTCGAATTCTAATGGGCGGTCCCACGATCGTTCGCACTGTTGTGTGATGCATGAAACAACAACTTTTTAGCTGTCGCTTACTGTCTTTAAAGAAATTTTAGAAAGCCCGTATTCCTGACGAGGTGACTAAATAGTGTCGGTAACTAAGATCACAGTAAATCAACAATTACGGATCGTGAAAGTTAGTCTTAATTATGTAATTTTTATCAATGAACCAGTTAATTGCTTGGAGTAGCAAGGTGGTTACGCCTCAGTAGTTGGTGGTGGCAATAATTGGCGGCGCAATTTGTAGGATTGATTTCAAATTATCACCTTGCAGTTGAGACGGCAACACTAGCTTTATAAATAATATTTTAGTCAATTCGGATTGAGTCTCGCTTGGCGTGCACTCGTCCAGGATGCGTTATCTAATCATATTTTTTGTCGACTGGATTTGGTCGATTTATTCATTGCTCTAGACGTATTTCCTAACTTGCTGCTATGTCTAAGGTCCATTTCACTTCGACAAATGCGACGGCACATCATGCACCCGATCAAACGCCACAATCGCTGCAATACAATGATGCCATCCATATCGATCAAGATCTACCCCATATTGCACTGCAATCACTGGCCCATGCGGTGATTACCACTAATTTGCAGGGGCAAATTCAGTACTGCAACACGAGTGCAAAAAAACTTCTCCAAACCGCCCTAGCTCAGTCATCCTACAGCAGTCTCATCGGGATCGATCTGCACGCTATTCTGCCATTGCTACATCGGCAGACACATCAACCAGTCAACCCGTTCATTCCACATTTGCATACACAACCGCAGGTTTTGGAGATGGTTGATCAAGCGATTTTGATCACTGATGATCACCAAGAACACACGATCGATCTAACTGTGGCACCAATGTATGATGCCGATCAAAATTTGATCGGTGCTGTCTTTATGTTGCGGGATGTAACTGAGGCCATGCAGGCAATTCAAACACTTGTATGGCAAGCGAGTCACGACTCACTCACAGGTTTGGTCAATCGTACTGAATTTGAGGCGCAACTGACTCAAGCAATTCAGGCTGCTCAGGTTTTCATACAGCCACATACGCTCTGCTATATCGATATCGATCAGTTCAAAATTTTCAACGATACTGCTGGCCATAATGCCGGTGATGAGCTGTTGCAGCAACTGTCCCAAATGTTTCAGCAGGAAGTCCGGAGCACTGATGTTCTATCGCGGCTAGGCGGCGACGAATTTGGGATTTTATTTTATAACTGCAGCCTCAAGAAAGCGTATCAAATTGTCGAACGAATTTATCAGCAAGTCAGACAGTTCCGGTTTCTCTGGCAGGAGCAAAGCTTTAGCGTCAGTGCTAGTTTTGGCCTGGTGCAAATTGACGTGGAAAGCGAAAGTCTAACGGCAGTGCTGAGAGAGGCGGATGCCGCTTGCTATGCGGCTAAAGAAGCTGGTCGTAATCGAATTCATCTCTACTGTAGTGATGACAGCGAATTGATGCGGCAGCGCAGTGAGCGTCTCTGGATTGTTCGAATTAATCAAGCGATTGAAGCGCAAAGATTTCAACTCTATGCGCAAGAGATTGTGCCGATTGTCTGCGATGGCGCGGTTGTGGCACCGGTCGAAGTGGGGCAGTTCAAGTTCGAGCGGCATGTGGAAATTCTGCTGCGGATGATCGATCGTGACGGCAAGATCATTCCCCCTGGTGCATTCATTCCAGCTGCAGAACGTTATGGCTTAATGACTGCGATTGATCGGGTTGTGATCGAGACCTTTTTTCAATCTTACGCGCAAGCCTGTATGAGTAACAGTGGTCGGCCTCTCGACCGCTGTCTCTACGCGATTAATCTCTCCGCCCGTAGTTTGAACGATCCTCAATTCATTGACTTCGTCAAGGCCCAGTTTGCGCAGTACCGGCTACCGCCCCAAATGATTTGCTTCGAAATTACCGAAACCACTGCAATTTCCAACATTGATCAGGCCAGCCAATTCATTCAGGAACTCAAGCAAATGGGTTGCCACTTTGCCCTCGACGACTTTGGCAGTGGCATGAACGGTTTTGCTTATCTCAAACAGTTGAACATTGATTATCTGAAAATTGACGGTAGCTTTATCAAAAATATTACTACCGATAAAATTGATCAGGAGCTGGTTGCCTGCATGAATCGCATTGCACAAGTCCTCGGCGTCAAGACAGTCGCAGAGTGGGTCGAAGATGAGGCAATTCTGCAGAAACTGTGCGAACTCGAAATTGACTATGCCCAGGGCTACGGCATACACAAGCCGGAACCGTTGGAGTTCACATCATTTGCCTAAAATGCTTTGATGACTACGATTGAGATGACTACGATTAACGCGATTGTCCGTCAGCCAAAACTTGTTGGTGACGATTTGGCGCTATGCCTTCCAGACTTGTAATAGACGTGCAGTATCAAGGTATTCATCGGCCATCTGGCAGATACATTCGACTTTAATTGGGTCATTCAACCGGATTTGACCAAAGGCGCGATCAATAATTTCCACCGTGGTCAGCGTATCGAGATCGACCGATAGGACAGCGACTTCCATTTCTTCTGCCCGGGCCAGGATCTCCTTACTCGGCGCAATATGACCAGTTAAAATTAAGCACTGCGTGGATGTTTCTAATGCTGCTAACTGTAGATCAGTGCGATCGCCACCAGTTACCACAGCCATATTTTGGCGTTGCCGGAAATATTTCAGGGCTGAGTTGACATTCATTGCGCCAATCACCAGGCTTTCAACCATGGCATCGGTGCGGGCGCTACGGCAGAGCACTTCTGCATTCAGTTGCTTTACGAGTTCATCGACACTGACACTTTGCAGCAACGAACTACGGGGTAATACGCCAAATACGGCGATTCCTTGCTGTTCGAGGAATTGCCGCAGCTTTGTATTAAGCATCTCAAAGCGGTTTGCGGGAGCATCATTGATCACAATGCCTAGTAAGCGATCCCCCAATTGCTGCTTGGCGGCCAAAAGCCGGTCTAACATGGTTGAGCGGTATTTCGCTACCAGCAACACGGCCCCATCCACTGCTTCGGCGATTTGGGGCAGCGACAAACCATACAACCGGCCCTGGCTCATCCCCCCTGGACCTTCAAGAATGACCAAATCACCCGCCTGATTTTGGGCGTCACGCGCTAACTGTGCTGGATAGTCTGCCTGATCGGGATTGGCTAGATAGCGATCAAGGGCCGTATTATCCAGATTAAATAAAGTTGGCTGTATTCGGGAAGCATCCAGCTGCAAAATTTCTGAAATAAATGCTACATCAGCGTCCGGTGCATCGCTTTTGGCATCGCGCAAATCACCACCGATCGGCTTACAGTACGCAAGATCAATACCCTGCTGCCGTAGCTGGTGGGCCAAGCCTAAGGTGATGGCAGATTTGCCACTATATGCCTCAAACGAACCAATCACCAGATATTTCGCCAAACCCATTACCCCATCACTCCCATTGATTACGAAATGTCATCACTAGACACTCCGTTAATTCTAGAACGAGGGATGGATGATTCGGCAAAAACTAGTCATCCAAACTCAGCAACTTGCGATAGAAATTTTGGGAAAAATCCGCTGCTCGCGTCCGTTTGAAGTTCATGATCATTTCGATCAAATAATCAATAAACTCAAAGTTTGCCATCATCACTTCATAGCTTAATTCGGCATTGTCATCAAACTGGATCCGGCAACGGCACAAATCGGCTGGCAAAGTTGAGATATTCCAAGTCGCAACAAATGGGATACTCTCACCACCTTCGATCGTCCGTATACCTTCCAAAGAGGCTTGCTGAAACAAACTAATGGCAAAGGGCAAAATCTGTTTTTTCTGGGTTTGGGGATAGTAGGGGACATAAACGCTGCACTGTGGGGCAGGCGCTGGTTTTAGTTGGTCCAGAGACATAGTTTGCGCTGGCATTGAATTCAGTTTAGAAAGGCAACTTTGATTAGTATTATGCCCATCAAGCAGAAAGCTGGAACGCTTAATATAAATATGATTTTGGCGAGGAATTGGGTAATTCGGTGCTTATTGATTCTCTAGTGCCTGCTGAAAGTGTGCCAGTAGGTCTTCTGGTGGTAGGGCCTGGGCCCAATATTCGATCAGGGCATAGCCAAAGGCGCGAGCATTCTGGTCAGGGCGTTCACTCTGATTAATTAATAATGGCCAGATGGCCGCAAAGTTAAAGCTAACTGATGGTTGTAGCAAGTGATGGAGATCGTAGGCGAGTTGCGCTTTGCCAATTACTAGGGGCAATTGCTCGATCGGGATTTGCTCTGCTAGGACAATCGCCAAGGCTGGAGAGCCGGTGGAAAGTTTCGAGATAAATTGCAGCACCGGACTTTTAAGTAAAGCAGCGATCCCCTGTTGGGTCGTCATCTGAAAGGCATAGCGATCGATCAAAGTCACTGCGGCCACGGTGCGGGCCTCCAAACTGCGCAGAAACCGTGCTATGCGCTGTTGTTTTGCCGGATCGAGGACTTTTAGAAGTGTGTCAGATAATTCATCAAAGCCCCATGAGGCATTCTGCTCCGAGGAATTGACCAACGGCAAAATGTGGTTAATCTGGGGCAGTGTCTGCAATCGGTATTCGACCGCCGCGCGAATACTGACTTCCTTGGCTCGATCGCCCATGCGCCAGTCGTAGGGCGGCTGCCATTCTCGTAGCGGTCGGAGTCGATCAACTTGGGTGAGCGCGACGATTGTCGGCAAATTCGGTATCCATGTCTGGACCGCTTGGAGAAAATCGATATCCATTTGCAGCGCCGGATCTAACGCCGGTGTCACCAACAATAAAACATCCACTTGCTCAACTTGTTGCAGCAGTAGCTCCGTTAGTTGTGGCTGCCCCACTTGCTCGTAACCGGGGGAATCCCAGACCACCATCGACTCACCACTCGTCGCTTGCCACTGGTAATCCTGTAGACGATCGGTACTGGGTAAAACATCCACTGCCGCCACTGGTTCAATAAATAAGCTGTTGATGAGGCTACTTTTTCCCGCACCGGTACGGCCAACCAAAAGCAAATTTACGGGCTGTTGTGCCACTGTTTCTGGCGGTGTTGCTTGGAGCAGCAAGTCTTGAACTGACTGCGTTCTCGCTGATGCCACAGTACTCGGTAGTAGGGCAGCCTGGAGTGATGGAGCAGTGGATAACGCTGTCTCCGTCGCGGGCGCCGCGCTGGATAGCTGCTCCGCCAATTGACCGCTATAGAGGAGCATCGCTTGCTGCGCTAAATTTCGTAATACAGTTTCACGGGCAAGCTGGTTTAAGTTGCCAAGCAGCTCTTGTGTAGCTTTTGTGCGTGTCCCCCGGGTTGCGACATTCGTGGCAGCAGCGACGGGATTGAGTAGCCAGCGAGCCCACCCCCAAGCCTGAATGACTCGGCGCGCTGCCGGCTGTAGTTTTTGATAGATCTCGTAGGCCTGTAGTGCTTGCTCAATTGTCACTTGATTCAGCACCGGTGCCATGCGCTGCATCCAAGCGTCCATATCATTCATCGTCCCCCGCAGCAGTGCATAGGCCTGAGGCACATATATGTTGAGCAAAGGTTGTTTTGCTTCTGGGTTATATATGTGAGCGATCGCACTAATTAAGCTCAAGCAACGTCGCCAAAATGGATTCCAATCAACCCAGACCGGGGGATCACTCTGAGCACCCTGCAAAATTTCTTGGAGAGCAGCCTCCGCCTGCTGCGTCTGACTGTTTGCCAGTGGATCAACTGCCTGAAGCGGAGTCTCGGGTAAGTCGGCCGCAATTTCGGCAACTAGTTCATCGACTTCGCGCATCGCTGGCTGCGTCCACTTGGCGAGTAGCCAGCGCCAACTGACAAAAACTAGACCAATCACCGCCCAAATCCAACTTAGATGCCACGTATGGATCTGAAAAGCGGCCGCAATCAGCAGAAATATCCCAACCAGGCCAAGCGGCGCGGCCAAAACAGCCCATTGCCAAGTCGCTAGTCTAATCATGATGGAGAGCTCAAAGAGAGGGTTGATGCAAAATTTTGACTGCCAAACAGGTGGCTAAATCGGCTTTGATGGGTTAGAAGTGAACTTTCTGTAAAATTGATTGCTGTTACAGATTGTAAAAACGTGAAATTACGTTAAGATGTAAGATATCGAATCAGAAAACAAGCGGTTGCAATTGACTGCGGCGACTGAGTGCTTTGCTCAGCCCGATGTGATCCAAAAGGTTAAACAGTCTGTTGGAACGATCGCTGCATTGGCTTAACTGCTAACTGGTTTTGTACCACCATTTAGTTTTGACAACCAATTTCAACGACAAGTTTACCTTAGGGTTAAGAATACATGGGCAATCGTCCAACGATCGCAGTGTCCCATTTGGGATGCGAAAAAAACCGAATCGATACGGAGCATATGCTGGGCCTGCTGGTTAGTGCTGGCTATGAAGTTGATGTTAACGAAGAATTAGCCGATTATGTGATTGTCAACACTTGCAGCTTCATTCAGGCAGCGCGTGAAGAATCGGTCAAAACCCTAGTCGAATTGGCTGAGTCGAATAAGAAAATTGTGATTACTGGGTGCATGGCGCAGCATTTTCAGGAAGATCTTCTGGATGAGTTACCCGAAGCGGTGGCATTGGTTGGTACTGGTGACTACCACAAAATTGTTGATGTTGTGCAGCGGGCGGAAGCCGGTGAGCGGGTGAAAGAAGTTTCAGCTGAGCCCAGTTACATTGCGGATGAAACCGTTCCACGTTATCGTACAACAGCGGAAGGCGTCGCCTATGTGCGTGTCGCCGAGGGCTGCGATTATCGCTGTGCCTTCTGCATCATTCCGCATTTGCGGGGCAACCAGCGCTCGCGCACGATTGAATCGATCGTGGCTGAGGTTGAGCAACTCGCCCGTGAAGGTGTGCAAGAGGTTATTCTGATTTCGCAGATTACCACTAACTATGGCGTTGATATCTACGGTGCGTCAAGATTAGCCGAGTTGATTCGGGCTTTGGGTAAAGTTGATATCCCCTGGGTTAGGATGCACTACGCTTATCCTACGGGGCTGACCCCACAAGTTATTGATGCAATCCAAGCAACACCAAACTTCATTCCTTACTTGGATTTGCCCCTACAGCATTCCCATCCAGCGGTTTTGCGATCGATGAATCGCCCCTGGCAGGGACAGGTCAACGACAACATCATGGAGCAGCTGAAAAGCGCGCTTCCAAATGCGGTGTTGCGGACGACCTTTATCGTTGGTTTCCCGGGTGAAACTGACGAGCACTTCCAACATTTGATTGAGTTTGTGCAGCGGCATGAATTTGATCATGTGGGTGTGTTTACCTTCTCTCCAGAGGAGGGTACGCCCGCCTTCGACTTGCCTCACCAGCTTCCTCAGGAAGTGATGGAGGCCCGCCGTGATGCCCTGATGCAGGTTCAACAACCGATTTCTCTCAAGAAAAATCAGGCGCAGATTGGCCAAGTCGTTGATGTATTGATCGAGCAGGAAAACCCGGCAACGGGTCAACTCATTGGTCGGTCAATGCGGTTTGCGCCGGACGTTGATGGCCTAGTGTACGTCGAAGGAGTCGCCTCCCTCGGTGCATTAGTGCCTGTATTGATTCAAGATGCCGATGTTTACGACCTATACGGGAAAGTGGCGGCGGCAACTGATTTATTGGCGTACCAACCGATGGCTGTCGCTGGGACTTAAGTGGATAGCCATGATGGACGCGTTATCAGCAGCGCATCCATTAGCTATGCGATCGTACACGTTTTAGTTCAGTCAATTGGTTTGACAATTGTTGACAAGCGCATATAGCTCGGCCCATGTTTGAGGCTAGCCGCGATCGCTAAATCATCCCGTATTACCTATCATTTCTTACGAGTAAGTTATCTATGACCGTTGAAACCAAGATCGAGACCACCGCAACCGAGCAACAAGAAGAACAACAGCAGACAATTCAGTTTGCTGACCTAGGTTTGTCTGAAACAAGGGTCAAGCATCTTGAGGCTTTGGGATTCACTAATCCCACCCCAATTCAGGCACAAGCCATTCCCCAGTTGATCGCCGGTCGTGATGTGGTCGGCTTGGCTCAAACTGGCACAGGTAAGACAGCGGCGTTTTCCCTGCCCATGCTCGAAAGTATTGATTCAAGTCAATCCCATGTGCAGGCGATTGTATTGACACCGACCCGTGAGTTGGCAGTACAGGTTTGCGCATCCATGAAAAATCTGAATAACGATCGGCGTTTACGGATCTTGCCAATCTACGGCGGCCAGTCGATCGATTTGCAGATTGGTCGGCTCAAGCGCGGCGTTCAGGTAGTTGTGGGTACACCTGGTCGTGTGATCGACTTGCTCAACCGGGGTGACCTAAAACTCGATAATATCGACTGGTTTGTCTTGGACGAAGCGGATGAAATGCTCAATATGGGCTTTATCCAGGATGTGGAGAAGATCCTCAGCCAAGCTCCCACCGAGCGTCAAACCGCCTTCTTCTCTGCGACCATGGACCAATCCATTCGCAAGTTGATTAATAAATTTCTGAATGATCCAGTCAGCGTGGCGATTAAGCAGAAAAATGCTTCTCCGTCCAAAATCCGTCAGGTGGCCTATATGGTGCCACGCGGTTGGAATAAGATGCGTTGCCTGCAACCAATTTTGGAATTAGAAGAACCCGAATCGGCAATTATTTTTGTCCGGACACGCCGTGCAGCGGCTGAGTTGACGAGTGAGCTGCAAGGTGCGGGTTACAGTGTTGATGAGTACCATGGTGACTTGAGCCAAGGCCAGCGCGAGCGTTTGCTACAGCGCTTCAAGCAGCACCAGGTGAAATGGATTGTGGCGACTGATATTGCCGCCCGTGGTATCCATGTCGATGACCTCAGCCATGTGATTAACTTTGAGCTGCCAGATAGTGCGGATAGCTATGTCCACCGCGTTGGTCGTACTGGTCGGGCAGGCAAGGAAGGGACGGCAATTTCGATCGTTCATCCGCTTGATCGGCGCAAGTTGCGTGATGTTGAAGCACATATCAATCAGAAGCTGGAAATTTTGAAGATGCCGACACGGGCAGAGCTCGAAGTTCAGCAGATCAGCAAGCTTAAAACGCAACTGACTGCCGCGCTTGCTGGTGAGCGGATGGCATCGTTCTTGCCGATTGTGGCGCAGCTAGAGGAAGAAGGCTATGAGTCCCATGCGGTTGCGGCCGCTGCACTGCAGCTCTTCTATGATAAGACGCGTCCGAATTGGGCCAATGAATACGTCGAGCCAACTGAAGACGAACTGAATGATCGGGGCGGTAGCGGTGGCTATCGTCGTGATGGTTACCGTGGTCGTCGTGATAGTGGTGGTAGTGGTTACCGTGGTCGTCGTGATAGTGGTGGTGGTTACCGTGGTCGTCGTGATGGTGGTGGCTCTGATCGTCCACGTCATCGTTCCGGCAGTACGCCGCGTCCTGTGCTGAAGAAATAGATTTGCTGATACAGCGGATTTGCGATTTTAGACTCTGAGCAATGGGATGTCGTTTTCTGACATCCCATTGTGATGTCTGGGGTGATGCGATGCTCTCAACCGAACTGCTGACAGGTGATTTAGTCACAGAGTACTCGAGATGCTTTGATTAGGGTTTTGGACTGGCGACGATCAAAACCTTCGCGCTCAATGGACGGATAGGCAAGAACACTTTAGCCACCTAAAATAGCTAGCTGATTTAAGTCACAGTCTAGTCAACTGCCACTAACTGATTCTAGGCTTCCACCAACTGATTGTCTTGGCGGAGACAAGATTCGATAAATTCATCTAAATCACCGTCCATTACTGCTTGAATCGCCGTTGTTTCATGATTGCTACGCAGATCTTTCACCATTTGGTAGGGATGAAAGACGTAGTTACGGATTTGGTTGCCCCAGGCCGCTTCCACCATGTCGCCGCGGATTTGGGCGATTTCCTGTAGTTTTTGCTCTTGGGCAATGATTAAAAGTTTCGCTTTGAGCATCGCTAAGGCTTTTTCGCGGTTTTGCTGTTGGCTACGCTCTTCGGTACAGCGTATGGCAATGCCAGTGGGCAAATGATTGATACGCACACCGGTTTCAACTTTATTGACATTCTGGCCACCTTTGCCACCTGATCGGAAAGTGTCATATTGAATGTCTTTATCCGGAATCTCAAGTTGCACCTCGTAGTCAATGATTGGCATAACTTCAACGCCAGCAAAGCTGGTTTGGCGCTTGCCGTTGGCATTGAAGGGGGAGATGCGCACAAGGCGATGGGTGCCTTTTTCGACTTTCAGATAGCCATAGGCATAGCGGCCTTCGACTTCCAGCGTGGCTGACTTAATGCCCGCTTCATCCCCGGCTGAAAGTTCTGCCATGCTGACTTTGTAGCCATGCTTCTCAGCCCAGCGAGTATACATTCTCAGCAACATTTCAGCCCAGTCTTGGGCATCAGTACCCCCAGCCCCAGCATTGATCGTCAAACGCGCACCTTTGAGATCATAGGGGCCAGCCAGCATTTGCTGGAGTTCCCACTGATCAAGTTCGTGGGCCAGTTTAGCGGTTTTTTCCTGCGCTTCTTCAAAAAAGGCGGCGTCCGGCTCGAGCTCAAGGATTTCGAGTGCGGCTTTAGCATCTTCGAGAAAGGTTTGCCAGCGTTTGAGGCTCGCTAGGTGATCTTTGTACTCGTTGAGTTCTTGCAGGGTTGTCTGAGCATTATCTTGATTGTCCCAGAAGTCGGGTTGGGAAGCGACTTGCTCAAGGTCGTGGATTTTGGCATTGAGGGCAGGTAGGTCAAAGATACTCCTGAGTTTTACCCAGGCGATCGGTGAGCTGGTCAATGTTGCGTTTTAGATCGGTTGTGTCCATTAGCTGATTGGGTTTAACTGGTGGTCGGTAATTTGAGACGCTGGGGCACGGCTTACAAGTCGGTGTTCTAATTTTAGCGTGATTAAAACTCGACGTTGAGTGGGGTGCGGGGAAATGGGATGACGTCGCGAATGTTGGTCATGCCCGTCATGAATTGCACAAGCCGCTCGAAGCCCAAGCCAAATCCCGCATGGGGTACGGTACCATAACGACGCAGATCGAGGTACCACCAGTACGTTTCCGGGTCGAGTCCTGCTGCTTTTATCCGGCGTTCGAGTACGTCGAGCCGCTCTTCGCGCTGGGAGCCACCAATGATTTCACCGATTTTGGGTGCGAGGACATCCATCGCCGCAACAGTCTTGCCGCCATCATCGAGGCGCATGTAGAAGGCTTTGATTTCGGTGGGGTAATGGGTGACGATCGTCGGCTTTTTAAAATATTCTTCGGCTAAGTAGCGCTCGTGTTCGGATTGCATGTCGAGGCCCCACTCAACCGGGAATTCAAATTTTTTGCCCGATTTTTCGAGTAGCGCGATCGCTTCGGTGTAAGTGACGCGCGCAAATTCGTTGTTGATAATGTTTTCCGCCGTGGCCAGAACTGAGTCATCAATCCGTTTGTTGAAGAATTCCATGTCGTCGGGACATTGCTCCATGACGTATTTGAAGACGTACTTGAGAAAGGCTTCTGCCAGATCCATATCGCCTTCGAGGTCGCAGAAGGCCATTTCCGGTTCGACCATCCAAAATTCGGCCAAGTGACGGGAGGTATTGGAGTTTTCGGCCCGGAAAGTGGGGCCAAAAGTATACACATCACTGAAGGCCATCGACATGATTTCGGCTTCGAGTTGGCCACTGACGGTCAAGTAGGTGGGCTTACCGAAGAAGTCTTGGGTGTAATCAACTTTACCGTCCTGTTGGGGCAGTTGGTCGAGGTTAAAGCGGGTGACAGTGAACATTTCTCCCGCACCTTCGCAGTCACTGGCGGTGAGGATTGGCGTATGCACCCAAAGAAAACCGCGTTCTTGGAAAAATTGGTGAATCGCTGCGGAACAAGCATTGCGGACACGAAAGACGGCACCGAGGGTGTTGGTGCGCGATCGCAAATGACTAATCTCACGCAGAAACTCGAAGGAGTGGCGTTTCTTCTGCAAAGGATAGGTTTCTGGATCAGCTTCCCCGTGTATGGTCACAGCCTCAGCCTGGAGTTCGATGCGTTGGCCTTTACCGGGGGAGGGGACGAGTTTACCCGTAATACTGAGCGAGGCCCCAGTGCTGAGACGTTTCATCTGGGCTTCGTAGTCAGGCAAGGTATCGTTAATTAGCGCCTGGAGTCCGTTCATTGAAGAGCCATCGGTCACCTCAATGAAGGTGAATGCTTTTTGCTCACGTTTCGTCCGTACCCACCCTTTGATACTGACGGTGGTGTCGGGCTGTCCGTTACGCAGGATTTCGGCAATACGTGTCATGGGAAAAAGGAGGGCGCTTTGAGGGAATTGAAAGACTTTGGTATCGGGGCATTGGCTTGCATAGGTTATCGCCCTAAGCAATTCTAAGAGAATTTAACGTGTCTGACTGGGTTGATTTGGCTCGATCGCGTTGGGAATCGGTTGCTTTAGCACATAAAAAGCCATGCCCCAGCCGATCGCTAGTCCTAATCCCACAAACCGTACAGTCTGCCAAAAATATTGTTTCCAGCTATCCCAGGAAAAAAGTTGGCTTTCGAGCCGCACTTCTAATTCATGCAGTTCCGTTTCGATCGTTGCTAGTTCGGCCTGCAGTTCCGGGCGATCGGCGATTTCAGTTTTACGGTTTTGCAGTTCGGTCTGACGTGCTTGATCGGTCTGCACCTGAGCATAGCGCTGCTTGAGCTGTATGACATTATCGTCAAGGTTCTGGAGCATTTGCTCGAAGCTCAACTCCTCAGATGAATGGGGGGTTGCGTTGGCATCAGTTGCAGACATTAAAAGTCACTCCCAAGTTAGCTATAGTTGATGTGGGTTGCGACGACGCACCACCCACAGCCCAAATGTGGTAACGGTATTGTATTCCAGTATTCCCAATTGTTCGTCGGTATCCTGAGAGGTAACCCAACTATGCCAGATAGTACGCTTGATTCAAAAAAACCAGCTGATTACACAGTCCTCGAACTGGCCCAAGCACTAGCAGAGAAATCTCGGAT
Source organism: uncultured cyanobacterium (assembly GCA_963704065.1). Classification (GTDB taxonomy): domain Bacteria; phylum Cyanobacteriota; class Cyanobacteriia; order Leptolyngbyales; family Leptolyngbyaceae; genus Romeriopsis. The sequence continues at coordinate 21,168 of CAVPGX010000033.1, forward strand.
CGCTGAGAAAGATTGGCATCGCCTTATGTCCAACCGACCTGCTAGGGCCCAAGAGCAGGTGGCGACAGCGCTGGTTTATCTACTCAAAGATCAGCCGGAAGAAGCATTGATCCGCCTACAACATGCAATCGGCTGGCTTGATCGGTCAGTCGCCGCTGCTCCCTGTCCCACCCATGGCGAGAAGAAAAAGGTTTAGGTTTTGTGGCTTAATTTTGTGCGAGTGCGGCGGCGACTGGTTGGCTCATGAGTGCAACTAGGCAAGCTGAACCTGCGAGTAAGAATAAATCTAGCGACCGATGTGTGAGCCACCGATCGCGACGGGTGAATGAAGTCGCTTTGAGTCGAGGATAAATCGGATGGCGCAGGCGATCGGGGTTCATGCTTTAAGTACTCGCAAAACTAGCGGGGCAAAAGAGCCTTAGCCACGGTAGCAAAAATTAGGCTACTTGGCACAGGATTTCCGGCTCAGTGTAAGTTTAACGATTGCGTCGCGGAACTTATGCATTTTCCCCAGACTGCACCCGCCACAGTGCCGCATAAATTCCATTGTGGGCAAGCAATGTTTCATGCGTACCCTGCTCCGCAATTTGCCCGCGATCAATCACATAAATGCAATGGGCATGGCGAATCGTTGATAACCGATGGGCAATCGCGATCGTCGTTCGATTCTCGGTAATATGTCGCAAAGAACGCTGAATTGCCGCCTCAGTCTCGTTATCGACCGCCGAAGTTGCTTCATCCAAAATCAAGACGGCTGGGTCTTTGAGCACGGCTCGGGCGATCGCCAGTCGCTGTCGTTGTCCACCGGAAAGTTGCTGTCCCCGCTCACCGACGACGGTGTCATAGCCATACGGTAAGGCCATAATAAATTCATGGGCTTCGGCGGCTTTCGCGGCCTCAACAATTTCTGCTCGGGTTGCGCCAAAGCTGCCATAGGTGATGTTCTCGGCTACCGTACCGTGGAATAAGAACACATCCTGACTGACCCAGCCGATACAGCGGCGCAAATCGCGCAGATCACAATCGCGAATATCGATACCATCGAGCAAAATGCGACCCTGCTGCATTTCATAAAATCGTAGCAGTAGCTTGACGAGCGTACTTTTGCCGGAGCCGGTTGAACCAACCACGCCGATCGTATTGCCAGCCGGCACGGTTAACGACAAATCATTAATGGCGGTCGCGCGACCAGCATAGGCAAAGGTAATCTGCTCAAATGTTAGCGCTCCCTTGACCGCATGACTCGACAGAATTTGCGTGCCGGAGCGAATCGTGATCGGCGTATCGATCAGATTCATGACTCGATTGATTGATGCCATCGCCCGTTGGTACTGATCCATCGTTTGACCCAACCGGGTAAACGGCCAGAGCAATCGCTGAATGATAAATACCATGAAGCCATAGGTGCCCACGGACAGCGTCCCATTCGCTGCGGCGAGTCCGCCGAGGAACAGTGTTGCGGTGAAGCCAATCAAAATCACAAATCGGATTAGCGGGACAAAGGCTGCACTGAGATGAATTGCGCGACGGTTGCTTTGGCGATAAGCATCACTGTCCAAGGCGACGCGCTCACGCTCAAAGCCCTCGGCGGTAAAGCTTTTAATGGTGGCAATGCCGGATAAATTATTGGCCAATCGGGAATTGACTAAGCCCGCTTTTTCTCGCACATCGGCATAGCGCGGTGCGAGACGTTTCTGAAACGCAATCGACCCCCACAAAATAAACGGAATCGGCAACATCGCCAGCCAAGATACGCCCGGTGCCAACAGTACAAATGTGCCGCCAACAAATAGGACCGTTGTGGCAAATTGCAAGAGCTCGTTTGCCCCCGAATCCAGAAACCGCTCCAATTGGTTGATGTCATCATTCAGAATTGACAGCAACAGGCCTGTACTGTGCGACTCAAAAAAGCCGATCTCCAGTTCTTGTAAATGTGCATAGGCATCGATTCTGAGTTCATGCTGCATGGTCTGCGCCAGCTCGCGCCAAAGCCGGTTATAGGCATACTCAAATACCGATTCCATGCCCCAAATGAACAGCGTCAAAAGCGACAGAATCACTAACTGCGAGGTGACATCGGGAAATCCCCATCGCGCGATCGCGGAATTCTGACGCTGTACTACCGCATCGACGGCCATGCCAATCAAATACGGGGGGGCGAGATCAAAAATTTTATTCAGTACCGAACAAAGTGCCGCCGCCCAAAACCACGATCGATAGGCCTGACCGTAATGTAACAATCGTTTTAGCGGATGCACCGATGTCACCATAAGCCAACAATCCCAACATGAAAATTCTTTCTGCTCAGGCAATTGCGGCGGATTTAACCTTTAGGCCTCATCCGGCCGGACTGAACCGGCAGTAGCCGGTGTTTGATCGGCGTCATCGTCATCATCATGTCCTGCGAGTAAATCATCGACATTTTCGCTCATTGCCTCCATGGCGGGCACAAGTGGCGATGAGATGGGAGTGCCTTTCGGCGATCGCAGCACGACCAGCGCACTCTTAATCACCACTGCTGTTGGCACGGCGATCACGACCCCGAGTAGCCCGCCAATTCGGGCACCCGTGAGAATCGCAATGAATACCCAGACAGGACTGAGGCCTGTCACACTACCCAAGACACGAGGTGCCACTAAGTTCTCAATAATCTGCTGCACAGTCAGGGCTAACGCCAGTACCTTGGCCCCCAGCCAAAAATCCCGTAGGGCCACTAGGAGCGTGACCAGAATAATGCCGACTGACCCGCCAAAAGGGACCAGCGCCATCGTCCCGATCGTCAAACCAAACAATAGCCCAAAGGGGACCCGCAGCCACAATAGTAAAATTGTCAGTGCGGTTCCGAGGCTCGTTGCCAAGATCAATTGGCCCAAAAAGAAGTTCTGAAAACTCAACCGTAGCGTTTCCGAAAACGGCTGACGTAACTTTTTGGGTAACCAACCAATGACACTCTCCCAGACTTCATCGCCATGCTGTAACAAATAAAATGTCAGCACCAATGTCAACAGAAAATCAACCAGACTACTCACCGTCAGCAAAGCCAGATCAAATACCCCTTGCGTAATCCCTTCAATCTGGTTGCGCAAGCGTGCATTCACCTGCTCCGACAGAACATCGAGGTTAATATCAAACCCCATACTGTCAAGTTGCTGATTCAGCGTCAAAAGCTGCTTTTGGCCCGAGTCAATCCACTTCGGTAAACTCACGACCAGCTGTTGCGCTTGGGTCAATGCTAACGGCACCAATGTCAGCCCGAGCGCTAAAATCACCGATAGCGCTAGTAAAAACACAATAACCGAAGCCTGTTTACGCTGGCCAGGAGCCGCTCGATCGAGCACACTCACTGGATAGTTCAGCAAAAATGCGAACAAAGCCGCTGCCATCAAACTGACTAGCAGCGAGTGAAAATAATCAAAAATAACTGCCAATGCCCAAGCATTGATCACGAGCAAGGGAAATGCTAAACCGATGATCACGGTCCGCCCCATCGGGGAAACTGTTCCCCACCAGACCAGTAGTCGATTCGGAGGTTGCATCGTGCTGTAGATGTCCAAGCAAGGATTCCATTTGAGTATACAAGACATTCCCCTACGGCGTCTTGATGGATTCTTTGCAGAATTTTTACAATGTTATTTTCGTTGAATGATTTAAGTGACCGACTTGCCCGTTGGGCGATCAAACCGTGTCAGCGCGAAGAATTGCAATTTCTGAGCCAGTTCTCTAACTGTCATAGACTAGTTTTGTCAGGAATTTTAAGCGATCGCGCTGTGGTGATTAATAGTCGATCACCTGGGTTTTTCCATAGAAAACCGCCAACTCACTAGGCATGAGCTGGCGGTGGAAATCAGGGTGCATCTACCACTCACTTGTACGGACGTTGCCCCACGCTCTCCGGTCACTCGGCATGAAGATGCAGCAAAGAATTGTTGAACTTCTGATGAGGGGCACCCCCTCTCATCCTGGGAAAAGTTATGCATGGCATCATACAGGAGACCCATAGTGCTTTTAGGTACACAGGCTTTCCCCGTAATGGAGGGCGTTGTGCGCCCTGTATATCTTTGAATTGTGTTTTTTAGCGTCTGAGTGTGGCTCTGAAACCTTGCAACTTTTTCAAAATTTGTCATTCTGTAGATAGATGACAAGCTAAATAAGCGATTTAGCACACCTGTCTGATCCCCACATTTTGCGGGCTAAAATGACCGGATACAATTGCATCGCCTGTGGGTATATATAGCAGGGCATAAACCGACCACTACCACTTAACCTTCGTATAGACGGTCTTCTGGGAGAAGAATTATTGTGACCCAGGAATTTTACATTTCCGTAACACCAGTCAGGGACGGCGATTATTTAGTAAGAACTGAGCGCGTGGCGATGGGGGTTCCCCTTGCTGAAGAATTGGTTCCATGGGATGTCGATCGCTGGTTGGCCCAAGCGGTTCAGGTCATGCATGATCCGCTAGTTGGATTGTTGCGCGGTAACCGTGGTGGTTCGGCGACCATCGCAAATGAGACGGAAAGTTATGACCTAGTATCCCTGGGACGGGAACTCTATGATGCGATTTTCCAAGGGACGATCCGTGATAGTTGGATGATTGCTCAGGGCGTTGCCCAAAACCAGAAGGAGATTTTGCGGCTACGGTTGGGGTTAAAGGATGATCGGCTACCGTTGCTGCCGTGGGAGGTTTTGCATGATGGGGCGCGGCCGCTAGCAACCAACACCGACGTTGTATTTTCGCGCTACCGATCGGCACCTAATCGTTCGCCACATCCACATGCAGCATGGCAAAATGTCGCTGATGAAGCGCATCCATTGCGGATTTTAATGGTGCTGGCGGCACCTACCGATCGCGAAGTCTTGCAACTGCATCAAGAAGCTGAACATCTGCAGCAAGAGCTGCAGGGCGAAACGCCAGGCGGGAGTGGCTCCAATCTAGAACTAACAATTCTTGACCAACCGGGCCGCGAGCAACTGACCCAATCGCTCGAACAGGGGCATTACGATGTTCTGCATTATGCCGGTCATAGCGATCTGAGTGCTTCTGGCGGTGATCTCTACTTAGTGAGTGATAAAACTGGGCTCACCGAAGTACTCAGTGGCGATGATCTCGCCGGTTTGTTGGTGAATAACGGAGTCCGTATGGCTGTATTTAATTCTTGCCAGGGGGTTTACAGCGCAACTGCCAGCGAAAATGGTTCGAGCTCCGGCAGTCTGGCGGATGCGCTACTCAAGCGCAATGTGCCTGCAGTTTTGGCGATGGCCGAGCAAATTCCGGACGATGTCGCGCTGAGTCTCAGCCGTTTCTTCTATCGAAACCTCAAGCAACGTTGTCCGATCGACCTGAGTCTTTCGCGGGCCCGCCAAGGCCTTGTATCGTCTTATGGCTCTGACCAACTTTACTGGGCTTTGCCAATTCTCAATATGCATGCGGAGTTTGATGGCTATCTGCAAGCCATTCCAAACCGGCTTCCAGTGCCACCGGAGGAGTGGGAGGCGAGTGTTGCCGATTTCTCCTCAGAAAATTGGGATCCGGATCAATCACTGCAGAGCTGGCCTGATGCACCAGCCGGACACCAGCCAGCCGGGATTGATTGGTCCGCCGAGCAGCAGTCATGGCAAGACGAGGCAATGGTTAAGGATCTGCTGGAGGAACTGCAGCGTGGTCACCCGCAGCAATCGACTCAAAGCGATATTGAGTTGGCTGATCCCCTAGAAGATTTCGAAGATATGCCTGTTTCATCGCTACCGCTACATGCAGGAACCCGTAAAACCGATCCAAAGCAAGCCGATGCCGAGGATTTTCATCGCTTAGGCAATCGGTTACAGGCAGATGGCGACCTGCTAGCCGCGATGGAAGCCTACCGCAATGCGATCGTGCTCAACCCAGAATTCGCTGAGGCTTACAGTGACTTAGGGGAAACCTTTGAACAAGATGGCGCATTGAACGAAGCGATGTTGGCCTACAAAATGGCACTGCGATTTAAACCGGATTTGCAGCGGGCCAATGCGAATTTAAATCGGTTGACTATGACGGTCCTGGATACGGATAGCCCAGCTGAAGCCGGTGACGCAGCCAGCCCCGAACGATTGCTGGACCAGATTAAGCAGCGACAACCGATAACGCCTCCCGCTGCAACAATCGACGATCGGATTTACGATCTGACAGCACCATCTGAGTCCACGCAAAACCACGTCAAAATTGGCTGGTCTGGCCAATGGGAAAACAATCGCGATGGCGGTTGCAACTATTGCTGTACTCGGTAGTGTGTGGTGGCTCGCGCTCCGCCCAGATAGGTCTCAAAACGCCAGCTCTCCCGTCATCTCAGGAAACGCTCGCTGAAGAAGCGGAAAACCGCCAACTAGCGGCCACCTCGATTGAAAACTTCAGCCAGCAAGATCTGCGTCAAGGGACTGAGGCGGTGGCACAATTACTTGAACGTGGGGCATTGAGCCAAGCTGAGACGGCCCTCAGCGCTGTTTCTAGTCAAAATATCGATGTACCGGCGATTAGCTATCTGCGCGGTCGGCTTGCCTGGGAAAGCATTAAACGTCAACCCTCCACAACATATGCGCCTGAAGATGCGCTGCGCTATTGGTCTACCGCTGTGCAGGAACAGCCGAATAATCCGGTTTTTCGCAATACCCTAGGATTCGGTTTCTATGGCACCCGCAACTGGCAGGAAGCCGAGCGGACATGGCTCGAAGTAATCAAGCAACTGCGTAGCCAAAATGTCGCAGAAGATGACGTTGAATTGCTCACAGCCTACGCTGGACAAGCGCTGGCGCTGGCACAACAAGCGCAACAAGTCGGCAGCAGCGATCCACAAAAATTACAGGTAGCCCTGAAACTGCGCGATCGAGTCATCAAAGAAAACCCTAGCGCCTTTCTACCTACCCAGCTTGCTCAAGACTGGCGCTGGACGGCAGACATGATCTCCGATTGGAACAATCTGCTAGAGGAAAGGTCCTAAAGTCCCATGCTTTTGTCGCTTGACACCGCATATCAAACTCAGCCAGAAGCGAATGTGCGACGGAACTAGACGGGTGAGGCGATTTAGCGTTGGCGGATTTTGCGTGAGAGCAGTAGCGACAATATGATGCAGCCACTGGCGATCGCACCGAGTACGCCCAGCGGTGAATCTTGCCCAGATGGCGGTGTGCGGACCGTGATCGTCTGCACCAACTGCTGTCCGGGTGATCTTTCTTGTACTTGTACGGGCGACTTTTTTTGGACTATGGTCTCTAGCGGTAATTGGGGCTCGGCACCGGGGCTAATAAGGTCGGATATGGATAGCCAGCCCACCATAACTGACAATATCCAGAATCCACTGAGCAAAACAATTGGATACTTGTGGCCACCGTCTGACCGAACATAGCGTGTGGCTGAATTCGGTGGTGTTTTATCAGTTGATTCGGCAACACATACCGCCAAAGGCATGGCATCGTGCTGCTGGGGGGATTTCATAATGATACTTCCCCAAAAAATAGATTTTATGCATCTATATTACTGAGAATTCTCACGATCGAAAATCCTGCCTAAGGGAGTTGACACGATTTATCTTTTCAGGTGTTCAGAGATTGGTTGTCGGTTGTTGACAGTTTTGAATCGCACAGTCCGCATAAAAATGCTACGACGACTAAGTATCCTGAGCTTGATGCCGTTCTAGTGCAAACTGGACCAACTGATCAACCAAATCTTTGAATTCCACCCCCGTAGCTTGCCAAAGTTGGGGATACATACTCATGGATGTGAATCCTGGCAGTGTATTAATTTCATTAATTAAGACTTCGCCGGTTGATTCAACATAGAAGAAATCGACACGCGATAGTCCGGCACAGTCGATCGCTTGAAATGCCTGTACTGCCAATTCTTGAATCCGCTGGGCAACCGCATCAGGCAACTCTGCCGGAATCGTCAGATCCGCCCGCCCCGCCGTATACTTTGTTTCGTAGTCATAGAAGTCACTATCAAATGTAATTTCACCGATTACAGAGGGCTTTGGATAGTCATTGCCAAGGACTGCACATTCGACTTCTCTAGCATTGACACCCGCCTCGACAATAATCCGCCGATCGTAGCTCGCAGCACTATCGAGCGCCGCTTGCAATTCAGCATGGGTCCGACATTTGGAAATTCCTACCGAGGAACCCAAATTAGCCGGTTTGACAAAGCAGGGATAGCCAAGTTCTGCTTCAATTTGATCACAGAGCTTCGGGAAAATGCAGGGATTGGAGTAAATTTGCGCCCGCGTAACGGCCATGTATTTGACTTGCGGGATCCCCGCTTGCTCAAAAGCCATTTTCATTCCAATCTTATCCATGCCCACAGCCGAACCCATTACGCCGGAGCCCACGTAGGGTTTCTGCATGAGCTGGAGTAGCCCTTGAACGGTGCCGTCTTCACCATTCGGACCGTGCAAAACCGGAAACCAAATGTCTACGTCTACCGCTTGAGCCGGAAACTGCCATAAATTTGGGTTGGCATCACGCGTATCCAAAGGTGTACGTGAGGTGATGACTTGCTGTGCCGCATTGCCGGCGATCCATTGACCATTCTTCTGAATATAGAAAGGTAGAACTTCGTACTTATCGGCATTTGCGCTTAAACCTTGGGCGATCGCGCCCGCCGAGATGATCGAGACTTCATGTTCTCCCGATCGGCCACCGAACAAAAGTCCTACCTTCAATTTACTCATCCCAAATCGTCCTTAAGTGCGCGCGAAGACTTTAGATTAAGAGTGTATAACAACTCATGATGCTTTCGCTGACCGCTATGCCCTTGATGCCACTGGACCAATCGGATCTTGTCCTGAGTCAAATTTGTCTGATTGCGACTGATATGGATGGAACGCTGACCATCGACGAAAAGTTCACGCCGGAGTTGTTTGATGCTTTACAGCGGCTACTGCAGGCAAATATTGATGTGATTGTCATTACTGGGCGATCGGCGGGTTGGGTGAGTGCAGTTAACCACTATTTCCCGGTATTTGGGGCGATTTGTGAAAATGGCGGTTTATTCTATCGAGGAGACAAAACCGAATTTTTAGTTGAGATCAATGATGTAGACCAACATCGCCGCAAATTAGCGCGCATGTTCGAGGCACTGCAAGCCGAGTTTCCGCAGATTCAAGAAGCTAGCGATAATCGCTTCCGCATTACCGATTGGACGTTTGACGTTGCGGGATTGAGCCCGGAGAATTTACAGACAATGGCAGCGAAATGTGCGGCGCAGGGTTGGAGTTTTACCTACAGCACGGTGCAATGTCACATCAAACCGCTGGAACAGGATAAAGCAGCCGGTTTAAAGCAAATATTACAGCAGCATTTTCCCAACTTACAACCAGAACAGCTTGTGACTGTAGGCGACAGTCCGAATGATGTGAGTCTGTTCAACCCCGAGGTATTCCCAAATTCAGTTGGGGTCAACAACATATCACGCTATGCCGATCGGCTAGAGTATCGACCACGATTCATCACAGCCCTACCTGAAGGCAGCGGCTTTTGTGAGTTAACGCATTGGCTTTTGGGAGAAGCATGAGCCTTGATGAGACTGCCTTTATAATCAGGCAACCCCTCTCCTGTACCTAACGTCTCGGTGCTGATAAATCAGACAACCGCATCGACTTCGAGCGTTCGCGAAACAGATCACAGACAACTGATCCCGGATCATTTTTACCAAAGGCGATCGCGGTATCATCGGGCTCAATGATTACCCGACTCAAGCAGTCATATACTGCCGATGGCTGTTTTACTCCCGCCACTGTAACCGTTGCTTTATATTCCCAATAGCGCTTGGCACTGCGCTTAATCGAGTTAATGCAGACTGGTTTTTCCTTTAGCGTGCGGCAATGTTGGGCAGCTTCTGCTGGTGCAACGACAAAGAAATTGCCCAGCAACAGTAACAAACAAAGAACGATCGGAAGCAAAAACCGCATAGATGGCGCTTATTCGAGGAAAGGGGATATGTCCTGCCATTATCGCCCATTCAGCCGATCGCGTCAGTATCGATAAACTGCCAACTCACGCTAAACTTTGACCTAGCTAGAAATTAGTAACGACGGACGATCGATGACCAGTCACGGCTCCATCCAACACCAGCGCAACCCTGACCAATACTGGCCGTTCTGGTTCACCGTTCCAATCTATCCTTTTAGCCACCGGCGCACTATCTGTCGTGAATTGATCAAAGATACGATTTGGAGCTTCGAGCAGCTTCAAGGCATTCTCTATGTGGTCACGCCCATCCGCATGACGATCGTCCGTCTCAGCGCTGGCGGATTACTCGTCTATGCGCCGATTGCGCCGACCCGGGAATGTCTGCGTTTAGTCAACGAACTTGTGATCCAGCACGGCGATATTAAGTACATCATTTTGCCCACTGCATCGGGTTTAGAACACAAGATCTTTGCTGGTCCCTTCGCGCGCCAGTTCCCGACGGCCCAAGTCTTCGTCGCCCCAAGCCAATGGAGCTTTCCGCTGAATTTGCCGTTAGCATGGCTGGGGTTCCCGCTGGGCAGAACGCGGACCTTGCCACAGAAGAGTAGTGATGCGCCCTTTGGCGATGAGTTTGATTATGCAATGCTGGGGCCAATCCGACTCGGGTTAGGCACGTTTGAAGAAATTGCAATGTGGCATCGCGCTTCGCGATCGCTGCTGGTGACGGATTCGGTGGTGACTGTGCCAGAACAACCACCAGCGATTATTGCGGATGAAACCCGTGCTTTGCTATTTCATGCGCGCGATCACGTGAATGATGTGGTCGCTGATACACCGGAGAATCGGCTTAAAGGGTGGCAGCGGGTAGCGCTCTTTTCCTTCTATTTTCGGCCTAGTGCGGCGGGCATTATTGAACTGGGTGATGCACTCAAACAAGCCAAAAGCGCACCCGATCGTTCGCGTCAAAACTACTTCGGGCTCTATCCTTTCCAGTGGCGGTCTGACTGGAAACAGTCCTTTGATGCCTTACGTGGAGAAGGGCGTTTATTCGTTGCACCGATATTGCAACGCTTGATCCTGAATCGGAATCCCCAGGTTGTGATTGATTGGGCCGATCAGTTAGCAACGTGGGATTTTGCCCAGATTATTCCTTGCCATATGGACGCACCGATTGTCGCGACGCCGCAGGAATTCCGGGCGGCGTTTAGCTTTTTAGAAAAACATCCACAGCAGACTATGCCCCATCCGTTGCCAGTGGCGGATTTAGAATTGCTGGGTGAACTCGAAGTCGGGCTCGATCGGACCCGAATTACGCCACCGGCCCAAGAAAAGGTTTAAGATCGCAGCATAATTCGCCTAAAATAGTTCACCTGTTCGACGCAGTCTATGTGTCATTATTTTCCAGCCTGTCGACGCGGCACATTACATCATGTCTCAACTCAGCGACTCCCTCAGACAACTCAATCCCTCGCAGCGCCAAGCGGTGGAGCATTTGAATGGGCCGTTGCTCGTAGTTGCAGGAGCTGGTTCTGGTAAAACGCGGGCACTGACATTTCGCATCGCGAACCTCGTCCTCAGCCACCGTGTCGATCCAGAACAGATCTTGGCAGTGACGTTTACCAATAAAGCTGCGAAGGAGATGAAGCATCGGGTTGAACAACTTTTCGCCGAGCAGCAGGCGCAGGCTGAATACGGCAAACCGCTGGCAGCGCTCAAGGAATACGAACAAACACAGCTAAAATCCCGCATTTACAAAACCATTACCAAAGATCTTTGGATCGGCACTTTCCACTCACTCTGCTGTCGGATCTTGCGCTTTGATATTGAGAAGTATCAGGATGAAAATGGGCGGAAATGGGATAAGGCGTTTTCGATTTTTGATGAATCAGATGTCCAGAGCATCGTCAAAGACATCATTATCAATAAGCTGAATTTAGACGAGAAGAAATTTGAACCACGCAGTATGCGTTATGCGATTAGCAACGCTAAAAATAAAGGCCAGTCACCATCGGATGTTGAAAAAGACCAGCCGAATTATCGTGGTCGGGTAATTGCTGATGTCTATGGTCATTATCTCGATCGCCTAGCAGAGAATAATGCGCTGGATTTCGACGACCTAATTTTGATGCCGGTCAAGCTATTTCGGCAGAACGAACAGGTGCGAAGCTACTGGCACAAGCGCTTCCGGCATGTGCTGGTCGATGAATATCAAGATACCAATCGGACGCAGTACGACCTGTTGCAAATGCTCGCCACCAATGGCCGATCGCCCCAGGACTTTGATGAATGGGAATCGCGATCGATCTTCGTTGTGGGTGATGCCGACCAGTCGATCTATTCCTTCCGATCGGCTGACTTTACGATTCTGATGGGGTTTCAGCAGGACTTTGGGGATGGCCTGGGGGATGACGATACGCGATCGATGGTGAAACTCGAAGAGAACTATCGATCAACATCAAACATTCTTGAACTGGCGAATCGGCTGATCGATAACAACACGGAGCGGATCGATAAAGTGCTGAAAGCCACCCGTGGTGAAGGGGAGCGGATCTACAGCTACCGCGCTGATAATGAAATCGATGAAGCCGAATTTATCATCCGACAAGTCGAGACGTTAATTCGCCGGAACCCTGATCTGAGCTACGGCAAATTTGCCATTCTTTATCGGACTAACGCCCAATCCCGTGCTTTGGAAGAATCATTAGTGCGGGCGCAGCTGCCTTACCGGATTGTCGGTGGTTTGCGATTCTACGATCGGCGCGAAATTAAGGATGTATTGGCTTACCTACGGGCAATCGCCAATCCGGCTGATTCCGTTAGTTTGCTGCGGGTGATTAATACGCCCAAACGCGGTGTTGGCAAATCGACCGTTGATGCGCTGGTGCGGGCGTCGGTCGAATTGGGGGTACCGCTTTGGGAAATCCTCAGTGATGAAACTTCGGTCAAGACCCTAGCCGGTCGTTCCTCGAAAGGGGTACTGGCCTTCGCCGAACTGATTAAGAAATACCGCACACAACTCACAACGGTGTCTGCCTCAGAACTCGCTCAGGGGCTACTCGAAGACTCCGGCTACATCGATGATCTGAAACGCCAAGGTACCGAAGAAGCGGATAATCGCTTTGCCAACGTGCAGGAACTTTATAACGCCATTCTGCAATTTGAAGAGGAAAATAGTGGCGAGGATGAAGATCAGTCCCTCATCGGATTTCTGGCCAGTGCAGCCTTGGCCTCCGACCTGGACGATTCATCCGAAGATGACGATCGAATCTCGTTGATGACGCTGCATGCGTCGAAGGGGTTGGAGTTTCCGGTTGTGTTCTTGGTTGGCCTAGAGCAGGGGCTATTTCCGAGTTTTCGATCGATGGATGACCCAGCGGCGATCGAGGAGGAGCGGCGGTTATGCTATGTCGGCATTACGCGGGCCCAGGAGCGCTTATTTATCTCCCACGCGAGTGAGCGGCGACTTTATGGTCATCGTGAGATTGCAACACCATCGCTATTTTTGGACGAATTGCCCGAGGAATTGCTCGAAAGTAATACGGTGCGATCGCGGGCTAAACGTTGGGAAACTGCCGATATGCGTAAACCAGTAGCCCCGAAAACTAAGCCATCGATGCCCCAGGGCAGTGGCATTACCGATTGGGTTGTTGGTGAGAAGGCGGTGCATGATTCCTTCGGCGTGGGGCAAGTCACCCATGTCTTTGGGACAGGCAAGAAAATGTGTCTGGCGATTAAATTCCCCAATGCTGGTCAAAAGATTATCGACCCGAAGCTCGTGGCACTGCGGAAGGTGGAGTAAGAATTAGGCTTCTAGCCAATTGAAAATTTGGCCAATCGTTAGCCTCACTGCCGCTGCAAATGTCGGAACCGGAAGTTGTTGGTCTGGTTGATCGAAAATTGCGATGGTCCGATCGGCAAAATACACAAAAATCGTCTCTTCATCCGGGGCGATCAGCCAACCCATTTGAGTACCATGATCAAGGCAGTGCAGGATATTGCGGATAACTTCGGTTTGGCTTTGGTCGGGAGAGAGAATTTCAATCGTCCAGTTGGGCGCGATCATAATCACTTTGAATCGTGCTGTGCTTTCCTTGAGGCGTCGGCTTCTGAATGATTTGACCGTCGATAAACTCACTCGCAGGTTTACTCTCTGGCAGCTTGAGGAAGTCTTTGAGGGTAAGTGGCTTAGTCGGAGTCTGCACCATAGCTGAGATAATGTGGATGCTGATAATCGCAAATATTCTAGCAACTTTGAATTTTCAAATTTCGCCTACCTATTTGATCATAGAAATTTGCAAGATCTCTCCAATCAAGAACCAAGAAGACCATCCCTGACTGCTCATAGTCTGATTTCATATTTCCAGTATTGGTTCAAGAACAGTCGAATTAACTAAGTCTTTCACATCCTCCATAATGTAAATCCAGGCTTGTGAAGACAGCTCGTCATGCTGAATAGAATTTTTAATGCCTTCTATTGTTGTTTTTCCTTCCTCAACTTGATTAATAAGCACCTTGAGAAAAACATTCATTGGAGCACTACAATTCGATCCTTTCTTATAAGCCTCTACTATAGCAATGTAGTGCTTTAGATAATAGTTTAAGAGGCTTTTCTGTCTCCAGATACATGTTTCTAGCTCTTCATTCCATGCCTTTAGGAGCAAGTCAGCCCATTCCCATGGAATTTTGTTTTTGTTTTCGAATGAGAGTAAGAACATCGTTTCAAAATTGTTTGAGTTTAGTGAAGCAACTAACTCCTTAGCGAAAAGCTGGCGCTCCGGCAAAGACAAAGAATCGGCAATATCCCACATCCCACACTGGCGTAGTACGGATAACTTGGGATTAACCGTGTAGCCATCGCGAGTCGAAAGAGCGCTTCTTACCTCCTCTAGCACTATAGGTCCAAAAAGACTTGAGAAATCTTCACCAAAAACTTCCATGTAGTAGTGAAATTTCTCAAAAACACGTTCTATAGGAATAATTTCTGGAGCCTTATCTCGTAGCAACTTGGCTAATTTTACCATTTCGGCATGAGAGAAGAGTTTGCTAAGAGATTTAGAATATCTTGTTCTTCCCAATATAAGTTCCTTCTGAACCAAATCAACTATAAAGTTTTGTACACGTTGAGACAAGCTGTTGATTTTATCTGGATAGTTTAGGAGTGGACATACAAGACGAATGTGAAGTGGTTGGTTCTCAAAATATTGGTTCCAATACTCCACAAATTTTTCATCAAGCTCTAAATTTGGGTAAGCTCCCCAAACATTGACTATAAAACAGATAATATTGAGACCATGCTCTTTACTCTCGGGTGCAGCAAGTGCATTAAATAACTCCTTAAGTAAACGTGGCACCTGACGCCGATTAATTCGAGATATAGTATTCAGAACGGATTCTCGTTCTAGTGATAGTTCTTCGAGACTTAAGTCAGGACTGAAAAAAGAAGGACGCTTCAACTTGTCAAGTAGTTCATTGACATAGAAAGCACCAAGCTGTGCTGGCTGAGATAAAACATGATCGTAGAGTGTCCTGACAAAGTAGCGAACTTCCTCCGGTGTTGGATCAAATAAAGTCCCTACGTCATCAAAGGATGGATGTGCATAGCGATTTCGACTTTTACTTAACCCCTTCAGTGTATCTACCTCATAGCGACTTAGCATTGAAACCGCTCCCGCAGCTTCAATAAGTTCCATTTCCCAATTGCGATGTTCTTCGACCTTGGGTTTGAGCTCTTTCCATTTCTTTATGGCTTCAGGTTCCCGTTGGTCAACTAGAATCTGAAACTTTTTAACTAAATCAAACATTGCTGCAATCCATATTGCAATCATTGCACTTCGATAGTTCCGAATTCGATAACTGCTGACTGCTTCCTCAACATATTTCCTAACTTGATCATCTTTCACAGTCAGTAAGACTTCGTCAAAGTCCAGCATATAACTCCTCGAATCCACATAAATCAATACGGTGTTGGCTAGTCCTTTATCAAAATACGAACGTGTAGGTTACGTATGTGACTAGTATGACTAATCAAGCTAGAAACAATAATAACCTGCATGGCTGAGTATCAAAAATCACATATTCCTGTGCCAAACCCCGCAACTCATGCGATGATGAAGCGGCTCTACAGGGTCCAGCCACAGCGATGATGTAGGCAAACCATAACGAGCTTCCCCCGCCCAAACCGCTGTGCTAATCTGTGGGCTATGGTCGCAAAACCCCAACGCTACTCAACCACACAACGCTTCCTACTCGCTGCCCTTTGGTTCGAGATCTTTGTGTTGACCGTGAAAGTGTTTATCGGTTGGCAGACTAATTCCCTGGCACTCCTTGCCACATCGCTCTACTGCGCGATTGCCGCTGTCAGCGCCATCTATGCGATTGTAGCCACCGAAAATCTTCGAAAATGTGGCCGGATTGTCTGGGGCCATAGTCGCTGGGAAACGGGTATTGCTTTATTGCTGATTGGCGTTCTCGGATTTGGCTGCGTGACGCTGTCAGGGATTGCACTGCAACACCTAGCGGCCTCACCGCAGTTGAGTCAAGTGCCGCCGATTTTGATCACTGCTGGCCAACTTCAGGTTTTGCTGTTCTTTAGTCTTGCGAGTCTCGGTTTAGCTTGGCTCCAAAAACGCTCAGCGAAGCAGCAACGCATTCTCGCCCTCACCAATAACGCCGATCGGATACTCCAAGAAGCGATCGTCAGTATCATCACCCTGCTTGTCCTAACTGGTGTGCAACAGGGTTATACCTGGCTCGATGCCATTCTGACCTTAGCGTTAAGCATTGGTGCGGGCTTGAGTGCTTGGCAAATGTTGCTCCGACAGCTGCCGCTGATGGTCCAACAAGTTGCGATCGCGCCGGAAGCGATCAGCCAAGTCGTCCGCTATGTTGACGGCGTCACTGACTGTTACCGGATTGAGTCGCGTGGCATCGTTGGCCGACAGGTCTTAATCTCAATGCGGTTAGTGATTCACCCGGAATTTTTGGGGCTGGAGGGTCAGATTATCCAGTCAGTCGAGGCGAATCTGCGTGAAACCTACGGTCCAGTCACAGTCAAGATTCAAATTGACAGCGATTGGAGTGAACTGCAAGCTGCCTCAGTTGATGCCGCCACGACCAATAACTCACATTCTGGTATCGATCGCCAATAAGTCGATGAATACTCCGAGCCACGCGATCGTCAATTACGCCATTCTCAGTGGATTTGCGCCCCGCCAGGCTTGGCCGATCCTGCTGGGGGCGATCCTCCCGGATTTGCCGATGTTGGTGCTGGTCGTCTGGGCAAAGATCAAAGGCATTCCCAGTCAGACGCTTTGGGGTCAAGTCTACTGGCAACCCTTCTGGCAAGACTTTACCCATTATTTCCATTCAATTCCCTTGGCCGTCGGTTTAGCGCTGATTGCCCACTACTTTGGAATAACTTGGTTAAAGTATTTATCAATCAGCATGGCGATGCACTCGCTCGGTGATCTGCCATTGCACAATGACGATGCTCACCGCCATTTTTTACCTGTCACACAATTTAAATTTGTCAGTCCGGTTTCCTACTGGGACCGCAACCATCATGCGGTTTGGGGGGCATTGGCCGAAAACCTCAGTGTCCTCGGCGCAACAGCTTATCTATTTCCCGCGATCGGCTCTTTGCTGATTAAAGGTGGTCTGACATTACTCAACAGTTTGGCCTGGGCTGCCTATCTCTTCTTTTTTCTCGCTTGAGCAAATTAATCGACGACCGGCTGTACTCATTGCCAACGTCTGTATCAAGTTCAAATGTCCGTTCAGTCTGTGCATCGATTACCAAAATGGCAGTTTCAGATAATTTGACCGGCGATGCACTGATGCGTCGATTGATAACACTTCCCTAACGTCGCAATCATCTATTCCAAATTGATTCACCGCAGCGATCGATAGAAAAGAGTCAATACAAAACCGTATACTGTTCAGAATGATACATTTTTTGGCCTTGTCGTTAGTGGTCTGAACCTTGGGCGTTGAACTCCGAAGCTACGTTTATATCGATCGTTTACAAGCCCAGCATGCGGCATATCTGGGGACAGAGTCACAGGGGTTTCTCCCATTACCGGGAGATTGCTCACTCTGGATCGAAATTTCGCCGGGAATTGAGATTAATCGGATGATGGATACAGCACTCAAGGCCGCTGTTGTACGACCAGGGGTGCAGATTGTTGAACGTTTGTACGGTCTGATGGAGATCCACGCGAGTAGCCAAGGTGAAGTCAATGCGTCAGCAAGAGCCGTACTCGATTACATTGGCGCATCGGCACGGGACTGCTACAAACCCCGCCTCATCTCAAGTCAAATTATCCGCAATATTGACGCGCACCATACGCAACTGATTAATCGATCACGGCGCGGCAATATGATTTTGGCTGGACAAACGCTTTATGTCTTAGAAGTCGAGCCTGCCGCCTATGCCGCACTGGCCGCGAATGAAGCTGAGAAATCAGCCATGATCAATATCCTGCAAATTTCCGCTGTGGGTGCCTTTGGTCGGCTTTACCTGGGCGGAGCAGAGCAGGATATTAAAGCCGCTGAGCAGGGAATTTTGAGCGCTTTGGAAAGCCTACCGGGACGGGAATTTGGTGGCTCTGTGCGGAAGGAATAACAATGAGTAAGTTGGCGTATCTCCGGGTTTTGCGTCAGGGCAGTGAGCGCTGGCAAACTTGGCGATCGCAGCAGCCAGAGCAGCAGCTTGATTTGACGGCAATCGATTTGCGTGGGGAGCGATTTCACGGGGTTGATCTACGCTGGGTGATTTTGAATCGATCGCATTTAGACTATACCGATTTCGCGGGTGCCGATTTGCGCTTTGCGGAGTTAGTCGATGTCGGGTTGAAGGGGGCCAATCTGTCGATGGCGGATTTGTCAGCCGCTAATTTAATTGGTTCTGATTTGCGGGAAACCAACTGCTCTGGAGCGAATCTTAGCGGTGCTAATTTAATCGGCACACAATTAGCGCGATCGAATCTTGAAGCTGCTGATCTCGGCGGTGTACAACTGCATCGCGCTTGTTTAGTCGAAGCGAATCTGATTGACGTAAATTTGGCTGGAGCGGGATTAATCAGTGCAATATTGAATCAAGTGGAGGCTCACGCCGCCCACGCTTATCGGGCTGATTTCACGCAGGCGCGGCTGCTCCGATCGCACTTCGTCAATGCTTATCTATTTGGGGCAAATTTTGGTGGGGCACAGTTGGCGGGAACGGATTTTGGTTGGGCGAATTTAACTAAGGCAAGTTTTGCGAGTGCCAACTTGCAGGGTGTAAATTTGCGGGGGGCAAAGATATCTGGCACAAATTTCGCCGGTGCAGATTTGCGGGGAGCTTGTTTGCGCGATGTGGAATTCAGCGACGAACAGGTGAAATCGGTCAAATTTATGGATATGAAGGCCAGTAACGATCGCAATTGGCGCTGTTAGCACAGAACCGTTAAGCGCCGAATCCACCACTGCTGCAATTATCCGACGCAGTCATCTTCCTGGTAAACATCGATAAAACCCCGTGTCTTCTGTTGATCCAGCTTGTAAGTCCTCAATTAAAGTCTGTTTTGGTGCAAAAGTATTGCCGAGTTGTCACATCTTTGTAGATATACCGCCATCATCAGCGTATAAGGTGATAATGCTAAAAAGACTATGAAGCATTCAGTATGGCAAAGGTTTCGAATCATTGGGTGGCGCAGTCCTATCGGTTAGGCGCATTGCTATTAATCTGGAGCGGCATATTCACGATCGGCGGCTGCCAACCAACCACACAACCTGAAGATGCCACTCAGGCACCGATCGATCAACCACAACCCGAAGCCACTGATGATTCAGCCCGATCGACCAATCCCGCCACCAGTGGTTCCGTGGTCGACAATCCCAATTTCATTGCTGATGCGGCTGAAAAAGTTGGACCAGCGGTGGTACGGATTAATGCCCTGAAGCGGCTCAATGGTGAGATTGATCCGTTCCGACAGTTTTTTGGTGAAGGTGGTTTACCCGAAGAAAAAATTCAGGAAGGCTCTGGTTCTGGGTTTATTCTGAGCGCCGATGGCCGCGTCTTGACCAATGCCCATGTCGTCGAAGGTGCAGACGAAGTCGAAGTTAAGCTCAAGGATGGTCGATCGTTTCAAGGTAAAGTTGTTGGCCTTGATGTCGTGACCGACATTGCCGCCATCAAAATCGATGCGACGGAACTACCAACAGTCACCCTGGGTAATTCCGAACAACTCATCCCGGGCCAATGGGCGATCGCCATTGGGAATCCGCTGGGCCTTGATAGTACCGTCACGGCTGGCATCATCAGCGCCACTGGGCGTAGTAGCCGTGAAGTTGGCATTTCCGATAAACGCGTCAGTTTTATCCAGACGGATGCCGCGATTAATCCCGGCAACTCGGGTGGGCCGTTACTGAACGCCGTTGGTGAAGTGATTGGGGTAAACACAGCAATTCGGGCAAATGCTCAAGGATTAGGATTTGCTATCCCGATCAACACAGCTCAGCGGATATCCGAGCAGTTATTTAGTACAGGTAAAGCTAGCCACCCGTTCTTAGGCATCCAGATGATTGACCTGACCCCAGAGCTGAAAGAGCAACTCAACGACGATCCTGATTTAGACTTCGAAATCACACAGGAAAAAGGCGTTTTGGTTGTGCAAGTGGGACGGGACACCCCCGCGGCCGCCGCTGGTATCAAGCCAGGTGATATTCTACGCAAGATTGAAGATACGGAAATCAACCTGGCTGAGGAAGTGCGCGCGCGGCTTGATCGCGCTAAAGTCGGTGAACCCTTGTCCATCACCGTTGAACGCCAGGCGCAAACCAAAGTTCTGCAAGTCAAACCAGTCAATTTGCCGACGCGATAACGAGCATTTGATGCCAACTACTCAAATAAGCAGTGGGTTCAGCTAGGACTAGTAGCCGAACCCACTGGTTGGTCGTGACAAATATTTCTGATTACATGTCGTCGGACTTAGTCTTCGTCATCGAACGAAGGGAGGGAATCAAAAATCGATGTCTCCAGTTCCATCCGCTGCTCCATCTGACGCAGAAAATAGCCCGTCAACATAGCAGAAGCGAGCATCCCAGCCATATTTTCACGATCGGTAGAAATCTTGATGTTAAAGGCTTCACCGGGCAAAACCCCAACCAACCCTTGAACATTATGAGAAATAATCTGTTTCACCTGCGGACTCACGGATTTGGCGATCCGCTCCAAAACTTCTGGCGGCTGATGCTGGAGATATTTCAGGAGAGCATTAGTATCGACGGCTTCCCCGTCACTTAAGAAGTTGATGCTGTCAGGATCAAATGCCATTTAGCGCCTCTTTGAATCAGTGGACAAGCCATCGGTTTTCCGCCCCAAAGCCAGCTTATGAAAAACGCTACAGGTTTGAGTCAGTCAAAAATCGAAACTTTTGCTTGTATAGAGTTTACCCAATTCAGGCCGCTATGGCATGGTATTTGTGCGGATCTGACTAAAATTGCAGTCATTTGTGCCCCGCTTCAGAGCGCTTAAGCCCGACCAGATAGCAGATTCAGGAAATCGATCAAAATTGCTGATTTTGCCTCAACCAACTGCAGTTCTATCCATTGCTTTGGAGATTAGTTGACAATTGTTTCTGCGCCCGCTTCAGTCGTCTCCGCTTGATAACGCTGTTCTTCGCGCTCTAGCACTTCATCGGAAATGGTACCAACAACTTCTTCATCCAACTCAGCTGCTGTTGCATCTTCGAGCTCAGCATCGGGGACTTCTAGATCAGCCACATCGATTTGCTCCATCGCTGTGTCCATCGACTCGCTTGGAACTGTACTTTGGACTTTCGTCGTATTACTGGAAGATTCGCCCAATAGTTGGTCAAGATTACCTGGTAGCTGGTTGAGCTGAAAATACTGGTGAAATTTATCGGTAACTTGTAGCCAGAACGATCGGCCATCCGATCGCCGCCGTTTTCGCACAAACCCCTGTTCGACCAAATCGCGTACGTGGTCATAGGCCGAGGAACCGCGAAGATTAATCAAATCGCTTTGAATGATCGGTCCCTTCAGCGCAACCACAGCCAATGTCCGTAGGGCACCTTTGCCAATGTCTGCAGGCACCAAGTTTTGGACGAGATTTTGGAAATCTTCGCGTAACTGCAGACTATATCCACTGGGAGTCTCCACTACTTCTAAAGCAGTTTCACGGTGGGCGTAGTCAGCCATTAAATCCAGCAGACCTTCTTCCGCTTCATCGCGATCGCAACTGGCGAATTCGGCGATTTCAGCGAGGGTAAGCGGCTGGGCCTTGAGATAAAGGATGGCTTCGATGGTTGTTGCTCGGCGGGCCATAGGTATAGATGAACCACTGCTACTCTTGGATTTCAAGGTTCTTATTCTAGTCGCGCGCGGCCCAACTGACGCAGAAAATCACCGACTCCCTTTAAAATGGCGCAATTGTTCTACAGCGGCGATCAATCAGCGATGGTGATATCTCCGACTGGGTCGCCCGGATTGACCGCAATTGCCTTGCTTCATCCTGGACGATCATCCGGCACTCATTGCCGGATTTGTGCTAACTATCGCATTGTTACGGATCCGATTGTTTTGGCGGTTGAGATAGGGTGGATGAGCCGTAATATTGCCCTAAGCAGCGGTAGGCCCCCCATCAAAACTTTGATTGCGCATGTTGGCCGAGCACATTGCAGTTGCAAATGCTGATTGAATCATTAACAAAATCCTGGACCAGTCCAAAATTTGGCGAGTTGATAATTTTCTACCATACTGGGAAAAGTAGAAAAACAAACACGTACCCGCACAGACAGCATCCTCGGGGCTCATGGATATCCGTAAGTGTTGTAACCTTTTAGACCTAGATCCGGGGTATTCCCAGGAAGACTTAAAGCAGGCATATAAAGATTTGGTTCAGGTCTGGCATCCCGATCGCTTCTCTCATAGCAAGCGTCTGAAAGAGAAGGCAGAAGATAAACTAAAACAAATCAATCTTGCCTATGAAGTGCTTGACCAAGCGCTGGCCCGTCGCACTAAGTTTCAGACGGCCCGCACATCACAGTCAACCTATTCTAGTGAAGGCCCAGAAGCACAAATCATGCGCAATGCCTATGAGCAGAGTGTGGCTTGGGGCCAGCGCCCCGGTCAACAGTTACGACTGCAAATATTGATGTTTCTGTGGTCGATCGGCATATTTGCGGCATTCGTCGGCGTGTTGAGTCTGTTAGTAACGATTTCTAACCATCCGATGTTGTTTGTTAGCTTGCTGGTGGTCGTCGGTAGCTATGCGGGGTTACGTTGGCTACATGAGCGCCGCTAGGCTTGATATTGCCGTATTTGATGTTGCTATAGATGTTAAATTGCGCTTACATCCTGAGAGAAAAGACCTGAAATAGGTTAGCTTCAAGAAGTGAACGTGATGGGCAAGTTAGGAGCATATGTTCAAAGTTATTTTATTCCCCATCGATCGGAGTCTTGAGGCTCGGCAAGCCGCCGCATTCGTGATTCAGTTAGTCCAGCAGCATGAGAGTGAGCTGCATCTTTTGTCGGTGGTAGAAGAGGAGAAGCAAGCAATGGCTTCCCCCGACGTCGTCGAGTCCTTGCTCGAAGAGGCAAAATCGGTGTTTGTGCAGCAAGGGATTGCGGTGCAAACAATCGAACGCATGGGTAAGCCCGCTTTTGTCATCTGTGATGTCGCTGATGAGATCAATGCAAATTTGATTGTGATGGGCTCACGCGGGTTAGGTCTGACTGAGGAAGGGGCGGCCGATAGCGTGACGCAAAAAGTTTTGAGCTTATCGCCCTGTCCAATATTGGTGGTGCCGTAGTATTGGTGGTGCCGTAGGTGGCAGATACAGTTTCAAACGGTGATGCGCCGAGAACTGTACACTGAAAATTATTCACTCTCTGCGCCGAACCTTCGCCATGTCTACACCTGCAATCCAGTGGTATCCCGGTCATATTGCCAAGGCGGAGCGAAACCTGCTGGAGCAGCTAAAAAAAGTCGATGTGGTCTTGGAAGTGCGGGATGCCAGAATTCCCCTGGCGACGTATCACCCCCAAGTCGAAAGGTGGATTGGGAATAAAGGTCGGGTGTTGGTCATGAATCGGGTTGATATGATTCCGAGTGATGCGCGGACTGCTTGGGATGAGTGGCTGCGATCGCAGGATCTAGTCCCTTGCTTCACGGATGGCCAACGCGGCAAGGGCGTGAAATCGCTAATTAAACTGGCGCAGCAAGCCGGCACGCAGATCAATCAGCGGCGGCAGGCGCGCGGTATGTTACCACGGCCGGTGCGGGCTGTAATGATTGGCTTCCCAAATGTCGGTAAGTCGGCGTTGATTAATCGATTGCTCGGGAAGCGGGTGGTGGAAAGTGCCCGTAAAGCGGGTGTAACGCGATCGCTGCGGTGGGTGCGGATTTCCGACCAAATTGAGTTACTTGATGCCCCGGGAGTCCTGCCCAATAAGCTCGATGATCAAATCGCGGCACTGAAGTTGGCGATTTGTGATGATATTGGCCAAGCGGGGTATGACCATCAACGGGTGGCGGCGGCAATGGTCGATTTGTTGAAAGATTTACAGCAAGACGCGGTCTTGGGCGATCGCTACAGCCTTGATTCAGCGGATATGACCGGTGAAAGTTATGTGCAAAGTCTGGCAAAACATCGTTATACGGGCGATGGCGATCGGGCAGCAAATGCGTTACTCAACGATTTTCGCACTGGGAAACTCGGGCCGATCGCGCTAGAATTGCCGCCGGGTTAGAGACCACGCTTTTTTCGATCCCGAATTCGGGTGCGTAAACCCTGGTACGGACCGGTATATTCGGTGGTTGGGGCGGAGGATTCGTGAGGATTCTGCCTATCCTGATTACGGGTGGATCGGGGTTTCTTGATAGAGCGCTACCCCGAGGGCGTTACACTGTCCTAGGAGAATTAACCTAACGCGATCTTTTTGAAGCGAACCCATCATGGTCAGAATCAACGATAATTATTTGAAGCTCAAGGCTGGTTACCTATTTCCAGAGATTGCCCGGCGGGTCAACACATTTTGTGCCGAACATCCCGATGCCCCAATTATCAAGTTAGGCATTGGTGATGTGACCGAACCGTTACCCCAAGCCTGTCGTGATGCCATGGTAACCGCAATTGCGGATATGGGCGATCGAGAAAAATTCAAAGGGTATGGCCCAGAGCAAGGCTACGAGTGGTTACGCACTGCAATCAGCGAACATGATTTTCAGGCTCGGGGTTGCGACATTGATGCCTCAGAAATTTTCATCTCCGATGGCTCAAAGTGTGACTGCGGTAATATTCTCGATATTTTTGGCAAAGGTAATACAATCGCCGTCACTGATCCTGTATACCCCGTATATGTTGATACCAACGTAATGGCCGGTCATACGGGCGAAGCCAATGCACAAGGTGAGTACGCTGGACTGACCTATCTGCCAATTTCGGCTGATAATGATTTCACTGCAGCGATTCCGACGGAAAAAGTGGATTTGGTTTATCTCTGCTTCCCCAACAATCCGACGGGTGCTGTTGCAACCAAAGAACATTTGCAGGCTTGGGTAGACTATGCCCGCAAGTATGGCTCAATTTTGCTATTCGATGCGGCCTATGAAGCCTTTATTTCAGACCCAACAATCCCGCATTCGATTTATGAAATTCCGGGGGCCAGGGAATGTGCGATCGAGTTTCGATCGTTTTCCAAAAACGCTGGCTTTACAGGTACCCGGTGTGCATTCACCGTCGTGCCAAAAACCTTAACTGGTAAAGCCGCCGATGGCACGGAAGTTGATCTGTGGAAACTCTGGAACCGGCGGCAGGCGACCAAATTTAATGGTGTTTCATATATTGTGCAGCGTGGTGCAGCTGCGGTTTACTCCGACGCTGGTCAAGCCCAAACCCAAGCTCTCATTAGCTTTTATATGGAGAACGCCAAAATTATCCGGACCCAACTAACGGCAGCCGGATTTGCCGTTTATGGTGGTGTTAGCGCTCCCTATGTTTGGGTGAAGACCCCAGATGAGCTATCGAGCTGGGACTTCTTTGATAAATTACTGATGAATTGCCATGTCGTTGGAACGCCCGGTTCTGGCTTTGGCGCAGCGGGTGAAGGCTATTTCCGGCTCTCCGCCTTCAATAGTCGTGAGAATGTGAATGAAGCAATGAAGCGAATTACAGAACAGTTCAAAGGATAGATGGATACGCCCGTTGTCAGTTATTCGTACCTGAGTACAATTGGGCCACCTGACAACGGGCCATGTAAAATACGGGTACAGCATTTGGGCCAATTCCTATGTCAGCAACGCTTCGCCAAGAAGAGTATTTTGTCCTACTTGAAACCAACCAGCCTGAGCAAATTTTGACCAGCGCGGAAACCTTAGAGAAATTAACTCAGGTGTTGATTCAGAAGGGAGAAGATTTGCCTCCTGGAATGGGTTTAGAGCAGTTTGATTCGCCACAGGCGCAAGCACAGCATTTACTCGATACAGTTTGCGAGTTGGCGATGGGCCCCGATGCCTATTTGCAGTGGTATGCAGTGCGGTTAGAAAAATAAAGCCATATAAGTCTTCACCAAAGGATTGGCTACCGATAAACACGGTAGCTGCCCTCACTTGTTAATTGAGCGGATAACCAATATTGACCTGCCGGAGTTACGCGGCGATCGGGGCCACCTGCGGTATTTCTGGAGTAGCGATAATCGATAGCTTGACCAAATCGGATTCGGGCTGTTCAAGCACAACCCGCACGCCTTGTCCAAAAAACTGATTCATCTTTTCTTGTTTGCTACTCCAAGTACTGAAGTCAATCATTGGCGATTCAAATCCCAGCACCAAGGCATAAGCCCCATCCACAGACGTTTCATAAATGCCAATGAGCTCCGGCCGTTCTTCATCGGTCGGACTGAGACCAAGGAATTTCAATGCCGCGGCGAGATGTGCTCGCTCACCGTACCGATAGCGCGTAACATCATTGAAAATCTGCTGCTGAGTTTCAGTCGCTTGGCGGCTGCGCAAGTCTGTCACTTCCTGAGTTAATGGCTGGGTAATCGGTACCGGCTTCAACTCCGTGATTTTAAAAGCAATCCCGCCGAGAAACATAGGTATGCCATAGAAAAAACCGGCCATATTCAAGGCCGCATAGTTCGTAACGTAAGCGATCGTCCCAACCACCGTCAGAATGCCCCCACCGACTAAAAGTAACAGCGCAAATGGAATCTTCCCGAGGACTGGAATCTTTTCAAACATAGAGTTTTGTCCAATTTTAGATAATGTGCAACTGAATAACATATCAATCAGTGTATCCATTATCTAATTTGGTTGGCCTGCTGACTAGGCGATGGCGTCAGAGATTGTGCGATCTGGGTACAACCGATCGTCAGGTTTGTGCTGGCTGAAGCTGACGCAACATTATTAGCAAAGCGATACAGGTCAATTAGCAAAGCGGTACAGGTAAGACCTACGCATCCCTAGCACCCTACTTTTTGACTGGCCTTGCACCGCCACGCGCGATGGCGGCACCAGTCAGATGGCGGCGTTGGCCGATTGCAGTTGAGCGTTTTTTGGGACGGGTGCGCCAGTAGGACTTGAGGATAAAACCATTCAAGCCAATACAGGCAAGTATATTCGCCGCCAGAAAGATTTGTGAGCCTAGACCGGTGCCAATCTGCAAGATTTCCGGCGGTGGCGATTGGAACATTTGACTGAACAATCCCGGAATCATGCCCAGACTGCTGCCGATCGCCAACCACTTGAGCGATTTCAGCCGACCTAAGAGTATCCACAGCGAAGCTGGCAAGAGGACACTAGCTGAGAGCGGATCGAGTGCGGCAATACCTTGTACCACCGTACCCACTTCGGGTAAAGCACTTCCCAAAAGTCGCAAAATCCACTGGGGCGCACCGTAAACATAGGTTCCCTGAAGGACAAAAAAACCAGAACTGCCCAGCATCAACCCCAGTAAGAACCAGCCATTCCAATTCAGCGCAAACTTAATACTGAGCAATAGCGCCAGAACGATCGCCCCAGCTAAGCTAATGAATCGCTGTTTTGAAGCAAACATATCAGCGTCGATCCAGATGTGTTTACCGAGTCTTCCTTGATGATTGAGTCGTTGCCAGAAATTGAGGGGGGGAATATTTTTTGCCTGCACAACTTTAAGGGCGGCAGCGGCATCAATTTGCCCCGCGCCATATTCATTTAAGCGATCATTTTCAGGTTTATGGCTAGTTTGAGTGAGGACGGCCTCAACTTGCTCAGGATCAAGTTTTTGCAGCGACTTGATCAAAGCTGCCACCCCTGCAACATGGGCGGCAGCAAAACTCGACCCTTGATAAGGCGCGAAGAATGATTCTTTACTTTTGAAATCAAAGGTATTTTGGATAATCCCACCCGTCGGTTTTTCACTCGTTACATACCCACCAGGCGCAGCAAAATCAACCCCGGCACCAAAGTTAGAATAGATGGCGCGTTTGCCGGTAATATCGGTTGCGGCAATGCTAAGGACGTGGTTATAGCGGGCTGGATACGTGGCCGCATTTTGGTTGCCGTTCCCCGCCGGCGCGACCAGCACGGCACCTTTACGATAGGCATAGTCGATCGCCTGTTGCATCAGCTGGCTATAACCACTCCCAGCGAGGCCGAGATTAATCACATCGGCGGATCGATCGGCCGCCAAGCGAATTGCCTCAGCAATATCAGCTGCCGTAGCCGTGCCACCAACAGTGACGACTTTCAGAGGCATCAAGTTGGCATCCGGTGCAATGCCAGCTGCACCGTAACCGTTATTCGTCATCTGGGCTACGGTACCGGCGATATGCGTACCGTGCCCTTGATCATCGGTCGCGTTAGTCTCATCATTGATGAAGTCATAGCCAGGCACAAAGTTGCGCGCATTGAGGTCAGAAACAGTGGCAATCCCTGTATCGATGATCGCCACTGTGACCGATTCACCCGTCGCGATCGCTCTGGCAGCCTCGAGGTTGAGACGGTGGAGGTTCCACTGCTGCGCATAAAGTGGATCATTGGGAATCGTGGATTCTCCCTTGGGATTGACGGTTTTACCAGGATCGATCGGAAACTGGGTCTGACTCGCTTCAGGCAGACTATAAAAATAGTTGGGTTCGATGATCTCCGTGTACTTTGACCAAGTCGATCGACGGATTTTGTTCAGTAAGTGACGATCGCCATCGACAACATAGATCTGATCCTTCTCGGAAAATTCACTATTAAACTTTGGGTGTATCTGGGCAATCCGATTAATATCGTCGAGGGCAGCGACCACTTTACCGCGCCCGACATCTTCTCGAAAATCAATAATAATCGAATTATAGCTACCTTGAGTAGTGAGGCCCGTAAGCGT
This sequence comes from uncultured cyanobacterium, assembly GCA_963704065.1. Lineage (GTDB taxonomy): Bacteria > Cyanobacteriota > Cyanobacteriia > Leptolyngbyales > Leptolyngbyaceae > Romeriopsis. The sequence goes on from CAVPGX010000033.1 coordinate 50,462, forward strand.
GACTAGCGTCCAGCCCAAGGCAAGGCAGATCCCAATTGATAGCAACCAGCGTTTCATGGTGGCACGATGACCAGCATCAAGTCATCGAGAGAGTACGTGTCAACAGGAGGATACACCACATCGACTCAGTTTTTTTTAATCTTCGGAGTTTAATATCAGTGTTCGCCCAATTCACCACCTGGGCAACTGGGAATTGAGCCGTTTGATCGGGCCAGATTGGGCAACCAGCACAACTGCTTCCATAAACTTCTTCTCAAGAATCGTGGAATTCTCCATTTTGGCGAGAGGGTTCAGCATAGAATGGTTAAGGCTACTTCTCCTGTGAATGCTTGATGAGCGCTCGACGACTGAACGATTCGGAAAAACAAGAAATTATTAGGCTGTATCGGACATCCTCCGAGACGACCGTATCATTGGCTGATCGCTTTAGTGTGAGTAACTCGACGATCGGCCGGGTGCTGAAGAGTGGTATCGCGAATGCTGAGTATGATGCATTAGTGCAACAAAAACGCGGGCGCAGCATGGAGAGTGTCAACGAGAGCACCAGCAAAACTGCTAGCAAACCCAAGCCAAAGCCTAAAAAGCCTGACATCACGCTCAAGCAGGCGGTTCAGGAAATCGTTGAGGAAGGATTACTCACTGCGGCCGAAGACCTGGAACCGGATGCCGATTCAGTTGATGATGGGGCCGAGGATTTTGAAGACGAGCTGGAGGATGATTTAGATCCAGCTGATCCGCAATATTTGGAGCTCGCGGCGGAGTTGGGCAATGCGAGCCGTGAAGACGAGGACTTTGAAGAAGACGAGGACTTTGAGGAAGACGAGGACTTTGAGGAAGACGAGGACTTTGAAGAAGATGATAATGTGGCAACCACATTGCAGCTTGAAGCGCACGATCAACTAACCGTACTACCCCTGGCAGAAGCAGCGATTCCTCAAGTGTTTTATCTAGTTGTTGATCGTGGTGCTGAGTTGATTGCACCACCACTGCGTGATTTTGGCGAGTTGGGAGAAATGTCAACCGAAGAAGCCGGGAATCGTACACTGCCACTGTTTGACAATCATCGCGTCGCCAAGCGCTTCTCGAATGTCCGGAATCAACGTGTGATTAAGGTGCCAGACAATCAACTGTTTTATAAGACAACACGCCATCTGGCAGCAAAGGGCATTCAACGCTTCTTGTTAGATGGCCAAGTTTATACCTTGGTTTAGTGTGGTTGAGCGTCGTCAAGTGACATAAACTTGAGTTCACCATTTGCTGTTCAATAATCTTTATCCTGTTAGTAATCTTTATCCCGCAGCTGGGTGCGTTCACTACTAGAGAAAACTGGCTGCAGCAGCGTAAAGCCAAGCATGCCAATTGTAGTGGTGATCGTGAGTAACAGTCCGAAGGGGATAGCGATCGATCGCTGACCAAAAAATTCCAAGCTGATCGGTTGAGCATTTTGAACCGAGATAAAGGCGATCGCCAGCATCCAGACCGCGATGATCACAATGGCCAGTAGGTTAGCGAAGGAATTCATAACTGATGTCCTGATAGGAATGTTGAACCGACGATCGCTGCCGCGATGAAAACTGATGCCCCTAATTATAGCTATCCGTTAGGCAGAAGTATGTAGAAGCTGTACTGTGAGGGGAAGAGGGGAATCATCTGGGATAGAATGGACGCAGAGTAGTCTATCCGCGATTGCCATCGCCCAAAGCATCATGCAAGATTGGATAAGCTAAGTCGTCAACCCAAAGTATTTCAAGGATCTGCGCCATTCAAAGCGGCTGAGAAAAATACTCGAGATCCTCAGCCGGCAGCCGACAGCAAGTATCCCCGAAGCAAGCGCAAGTGATAGCGAAGCGCAAAGCATATACCGATTTTGGTCAAATCCGCAGGTGAGTGCAACCGCGATACTCGACATCAGATAGTCGGCACGGTGAGTCGTGCGCTGGAGTGTGAAACAGTCCTGTCAATCCAAGATACGACCGACCTAAACTTCACAAGTCATCCCAGCATGAATGGCATCGGCTACCTGAACCAAACGCAACAACAGGGCATCAAAGTCCATAACTGCTTTGCCGTCAGCGGCGAAGGCGAGCCACTAGGCATCCTCGCTCAGCATAGTTGGGTACGCGAGGCAGCACCTCAGCCAAAGAAAGGCCGCAAGCCAGGCAAAGTCAATCAGAAACCGATAGAAGAAAAAGAAAGCTATCGCTGGCTGACAACGCTGAGCGCATCCGAAGCAAAAGTGTCAGAGCAGCTTCATCTGGTTCAAGTGGCTGACCGCGAAGCCGACATCTTCGAGTTGTTTGCGCAGCCGCGTCAGGTAAACAGCGACTTGTTGATTCGAGTAAAAGTCAACCGCCAAGTCAAGCAAGACTTAGGAGTCGTTACGAAATAACTTTTACAAGTTAGTTGCCATGGGAGCAGGTGAAATCGTATAGTTCCACTCACCGTGGAACTGATGAGGAGTAATCTGCACAGATGCCAACTCGGTATCAGAGACCTTGATTTTCGTGGGGTAAGTCCCTGGATCTAACTCAGCTTGAACCTGTAACCCGGTGGACGTGGTTGTTGCGCCAATTAAGTTGACAACCACTTCATGACTGATTAAGGGTCGTCCCCGCCAATTGAGGCTAATGTGAGAAAACAATCGATGCTCAATCTTATTCCATTTGCTGGTTCCAGGCGGTAGATGACATACCGTGATTTCTAAACCAGCCTGATCCGCAAAGTGTTGTAGTTCTAATTTCCATAACCGTAATCGATAGCCGTTGCTGCCGCCGCTGTCAGCGCAAATCAGCAGTTGTTGGGCCTGAGGATAGCTGGGCTGACCGACCACTTGCCACCACCGTTGTAAACGCGCAACGGCAAAACTGGCTGTATCGTGGTCTTGGCCTACGGATACCCACCCACGATCATGTCCCACATCGTAAATTCCGTAAGGAATGGCCTTACCTTGCTTCGGGTCCGGAAAATCATGCACATTCACCTCGATGGGTTCCTGTTGCCATTCACGGCCTGAGTTCTTGAAAGCACCCACTAACTCTTTCTTTTTCGTATCTACTGAAATGACCGGTAATCCTTGTTCGAGGAAAGCTTTGATGCGCTCGTTTAAGTCATGAAATTGTGCATCTCGGTCAGGATGTTGAGTGCCTTCCAGCGTTTTCACATTGCGCTGAAGACTATACCCACTCGCGCGCAGCAATTCTGCAACAACTCGATGACTAACGGGATGACCTTGTTTTTTCAAAATGGCCGCCAATTGCCGGGTGCTTTTGCACGTCCAGCGTAAAGCTGACATGGGATCTCCCCGGGCATCCGGATCAACTAGCTGCTCTAAGGCTTGAATAATGGTAGGGTCAAGCTCCTCAATACATTTGCGCCCACCGCCTGCATGACGGACGGCAGAACCCGTTGAAACCTTGGCCTCAAGTTCTCTAAGTCCTTGATGTATCGTTGGTCTAGACACCCCTGCAGCACGAGCAACACGGGAGATGCCTCCATAGCCAAGACTACGAACTTCAGACGCTAAAAGAATCCGCCGTTGCTTCTCATTGAGATACGGCAAGACCGACTGTAGTTTCTCAGCTAGCACAGTGTCATTATGCATGGGTCAATAGTAGACCCTATGACTTTGAAGATGTAAAAGTTATTTCGTTACAACCCCTTAGGCAAAATGTTTCCGACACTGAGCGCTGCGCCTGTTCTTGGCCAGCTGAAGATTGAAGTTAAACGCACCCCTCAGCGGCCCGCTCGAACCGCCCAGGTCGAAGTGCGCGCCATCGCAGTGACGATTGAAGTGCCGGATTATCTGGCTCAACAAAAGCCGATGCTGCAACCGATTGAACTCAATGCCATCTGGGTCGAAGAAACCACTGCCCCCGCTGATGGCGGCAAACCGATTCGTTGGAAACTGCTTACGAGCTTGCCGATTGATCGCTTTGAACAAGTCGTTAAGGCGGTTCGCTGGTATAGCTATCGCTGGCTAATAGAGCGTTTTCATTACACGCTCAAAAGCGGTTGCAAGATAGAGGAACTCCAACTCCAACATCGAGACAGGCTGCTCAAGGCCCTAGCAACCTACAGCATTGTGGCTTGGCGATTGATGGCGATGACTTATCTGGCCAGACTGACCCCTGAGGCTTCGTGCGAAGTGATTCTACAGCCAGCAGAGTGGCAATTGTTACGCCGTAAGTTCGTGCCTAAAAGTCGCTCGAAGCAACCACCGACGCTACAGCAAGCCATGCTTTGGATTGCCCGACTCGGCGGCTTTCTTGCCCGCAAAGGTGATGGTAATCCAGGCATCAAAACGCTTTGGCGCGGCTACAGTAAACTGCATCATTTACTCGAAGGGGCGCAACTGGCTCCTCAACGCCAGACATAGTAGGCTATCCATAGACTTCTGCCTAACGGATAGCTAATTATAGAGGTGTGTCGAGGTGGTTGAATCAGGTTAGGCTTAAGTTAGTGGGCGGCGCTGCATGAGCTTAACAAGTCGCTTAAAACTATATTGAGTAAGTGTCCCGTGAATCAAACCAGCATGATGAATTTCTTGAAAGTTTGGATGGGCCGCGTGATGGCACCGATTGCACTGGCGGTTGGCATTTGGTGTATTGGTTTGGCGATCGTCCCGTCAGCCTTTGCCTTGACTCCCATCAAAGTGACCAATCCGAGTTACGCGCCTTGTCCGGCGGAAATGGCAGCCGGAGTCGTCACAACGCGCAATAGTCAACCCGCCAAGTGCTTTATCATCTCAGCAACGGCGCAAAACAACTCGGGTAAGCCCGTATATGACGCCGATGTATTTGGCCGAATTTACGATGCCAATGGCGACACCATCTTTGAAAATCGGGGTCGGATTGGCACCGTTGCCGAGATTCCCCCCGGTAAAAGCCAGATAGAAGTGCGGATTACAGTGGAAGCTAACCAACCGGAGCCGCTACAGCTGAAACAGCTCAAAGCAACTGGATTTTCTGGCCAAATCCGGACGCGGCAAATTATTCCAGATACAGCAGAATAATATTGCCGAACGGTTGTTGCCGCCGACAAATTTTTCCCAGATAGGCAGGGTGTGTGTCAGTCGAACTCGCTAACCGACACACCCTTCGGCGCCGTTACGCCAAACCCACCAACTTCATACTGGCATCCCACATCCGCTGCGCCGTATCTGGATCGCTCGCCTTATCCGACAGCTCCTGCGAGAATGACTCACGGCCTTGCTTCTGCCGGTTGCCCCAACTCCAGTGCACGCCCGACTGCTTAAACCGTGGGTCAGCCACCACATCCGCTACCCGTTCACCCGATAGTTCCTGGGTGACATAGCCGCCCGTAATATTCTTCTGGAACCACGGGAAAATCTTCTGGAATGCCGAAGGCGTATTGCGGAATAACGGTGTGTCAGCCACACAACCCGGATACAATGACGTGAATGTAATGCCCGTCAGATCATGGAATCGCCGGTGTAGCTCCTGTGTCGTAATCATATTGCACAGCTTGCTATCTTTGTAGGCTTTACCCGGTTTAAATGCTTTCCCACTAATCATCGCGATCGGTGCTTTAAACCCAGCCTCCAAACCAGACAAATCACCCAAATCCGCTGGAGCCGGAATTGGAATCTTGCCACCAAGTTCCTTCGAGTTGGCTGTCACTGTACCCAAAATCACTAATCGCTTATCCGCTGCTGGCGATTGCTTCAGGTCTTCCAACATCAGGTTGCACAGCAAGAAATGACCTAAGTGATTGGTTGCGACACTTAGCTCATAACCCTGGGGGCTATACATGGGCTGCTTCAGTCGTGGCATATAAACCGCCGCATTACAAAGCAATGCGGTTAGCGGTCGGCCCAGCGATTGAAAATCATCCACAAACTTTCTGACACTTTCGAGATCCCCAAGGTCGATTTTCAGTAGCGTATAGTCGTCCTTCGATATCCCCAGCGAGTGCGCCGCGCGCTCCGCCTTCGACAAATCGCGGCAAGCCATAACCACATGCCAGCCACGCCTTGTTAGCGCTTTCGTCGCGTACAAACCAACTCCAGAGGAGGCTCCGGTGATGATAACAGTGGGTTTCTGATCCTGTGCCATGTTTTTGAAACCTTTCTTGACTGGCGTTTACTAATGCTAAAGATCATATACCACTAGGCGCACACCCAAAAGCCAGAAGGATTGTAAACAAAGGGTTTCAGCAATTTTGATTGTTAAGAAATATGTGTTTTTAGCAGCGCTCAAGCAGCAAATACAATGCGGTTAACTCCCAAAACCACGATCGACCAAAATTCCGATCTCTAGCAGCATCCTTACTAGCGCTAAAATCAACCGCTAATCAACCGCATTCATCGGCGACGCAAAGCATTACCCGATCGCAACTGCGAAATTGCGGCAACCGTTACATAACTTTAAGCTGATTCAATCACCTGATCGGCGGCTTAGACTGATTTAAATACATCCCTTTAGTTTTAGATAACCTCTGCGTTTCATCAATTGCCCATGTTCCCTACTCACCGTCCTCGTCGTCTCCGCTCTAGTGAAGCCATGCGTCGCATGGTCCGTGAGACTGTTTTAACTACTAATGATCTGATTTATCCACTCTTCGCTGTGCCCGGTGAGGGCTTTGCCAAAGAAGTCATATCGATGCCAGGGGTTTATCAGCTGTCGATCGACAAAATTGTGGATGAAGCCAAAGAAGTCTGGGATTTAGGCATTCCCGCTGTGATTCTCTTCGGCATCCCCGCGGATAAAGACAACGAGGCCACCGACGCCTGGCATGACTGCGGTATTGTGCAAAAAGCAACTACTGCGATCAAAGCAGTGATCCCGGAAATGGTCGTGATTAATGACACTTGCCTGTGCGAATACACACCCCACGGACATTGCGGCTACTTAGAAGTCGGTGACTTGACCGGTCAGGTACTCAATGACCCCACATTAGAATTACTCAAGAAAGTTGCGGTGGCTCAAGCCCAAGCTGGGGCCGATATTATTGCCCCCTCGGGCATGATGGATGGCTTCGTGAGCGCGATTCGGACTGGACTCGATGAAGCCGGCTTTCAAAATATTCCGATCATGTCCTACGCGGTGAAGTATGCCTCGGCCTATTACGGCCCCTTCCGCGATGCCGCTGAATCGGCACCGCAATTTGGCGATCGCCGCACTTATCAGATGGACCCGAGCAACTCCCGCGAAGCCGTCCGCGAACTCCTGCTGGATATCGATGAAGGTGCCGACTTCCTCATGGTCAAGCCAGCCCTTTCCTACATGGATATTATTCATCAAGTGAAGACAGCGTCGAATCTGCCCGTCGCGGCCTACAATGTCTCTGGCGAATACTCAATGGTCAAAGCAGCGGCGCTGAATGGCTGGGTTGATGAAGAGCGCATTGTCCTGGAGACCCTCACCAGCTTCAAACGGGCAGGAGCTGACTTAATCCTGACTTACCACGCGAAAGATGCGGCCAGGTGGTTGAATCAATAAGGCAAACCATCGCGGGAAAATTGGGCCACACTGTGGCGGATTGCTCGACCGGCTTGAAACGCTGCTGACTATCAACACCAGTGGTAGTGTTTAAGCCGGTGACGGTACCACGTACAATTCTAAAATTTTCTAAATATTTAACTCAAAACTCAACGCACTCCTAAAACCGTAGCTTACAATACAGACATGTGGAACAAAAAACGTTCATTCCGAATTTCAATTGACCGTCTAACTTGATTTTGAGACGGGCATTGTTGATTGGAACGGAAGTAGAAATCCTGGGGCGTTTTTCTGTGCAGCGTCCGGATTTTGAAGGAACGCGCCTTTAATGTTCACTTCAATTCACATTTTACATTCGAGGCGATTATGCGATTTATTTACCGTGGTGTTAGGTATAACCATGAACCATCTACCATGACAATGCGTGAAGCAGAAGTCGGTGGTAAGTACAGAGGGCAGCTGTGGCAACGTCATGTACTCGTTGAGCAGCCCGCTCCCCAACCAATCCGTCATCTAAAGTATCGGGGCGTCCCTTATACGATCGGTGAAATTGCTGCGCCAATGCCACCGATCAAGGCTGAATTGTTGTCTGATGGCGTTCTCGGCAATCTGATGCCGCACGTCAGCCGTCTGCACCGTGCCAATATCCAGCACAATATCGAACGTCGGCTTGAAGTCGCAAAAGCTCAAGGTAACTCTTTGTTAGTGGCCATGCTTGAGCGCGAGTTTGACGAGGTGATGTCTTAGAGGGCAATTTGGCCGACTGATGGCTACGGGCCAAATCGCCACTTTTGAGCATCGCGAATAGCTTCAGTGCTTTTGCAGGATAAAGTAGTCAGTCGATGTAATACGACTGACTACTTTATTAATTTTAAATTGAGCTGGTTGTTCGCTGCTCAGATTGCTATGCTTCCAAGCCCAGTTCTCGCTTGAGCACGTTAATCGATCGCGGATCAATAAATTTCTCAAAGGAAATTAATTGCGGTGGTCGGATGATGTCTTCCCGCGCCGTGGTGATCGCCGCTTTGACGATATCGTAGCTGGCTTCATCGCAGATAATCGTTTGTGTATTGCGGACCATAGCAGCTAGCTTATAGCGATCGTCCGCGGCGGCTGATAGGACTAATAAATCTTCCCCGCGAATGCTGTAGATAATCACCTCAGCTACACCAACCGTTTCTGCACTCAGGCTGACAATGCCTAAGCTATGACCGGCAGGCAAGTCACGAATGAGTTTGATTTCTTTATCGAAATTGTAAATGTCGATCGGAATCACGCGGGCCGCACGCGGCGTCGTAATTGCTTCAGCTTGCGCAATAAAGTACCGACTTGTCACGACTGTGCTGGATTGGCTTTGATCCAGTACCTGCTCTAGCTCCTCCAGCGGCACCAGTTGCATGGGAATGTCTAAGGCTTTTTTCAGCTCGCGCAAAATCATTTCACCAGCGGCCAAATCATGCTGCGGTGCCGCCACTAATACCTGCGCACTACAGCGTAAGCGCCAATCAATTTCGGCAAGAAATAGTTCTCGCGCTTGACCTAACGAACAGCCTTGCTTGAGCAATTCATCAACCGTATGCTGAACGAGTTTGTGGGATTCTGGGAATTGGCTCAGAAGGGGCGATCGGCTTTGCGTAGGACCTTCGGCGCTTTGGTCTCGCACATAAATGCCAGAACCGGCCTGCGCGTCCACAACGCCGGCTTCTTCCAGTTGTCGATATACTTTACTAATCGTGTTGCGGTGTAAACCCGTTAGCATGGCCAACTGGCGCGTACTGGGCAAACGATGTCCAGGTGGAAACTGACGCGACGCGATCGCAAATAAGATTTGGTTATAGAGCTGCGTTGAGGCGGGAATATCGCTATCCACCTGAATTTTGAATTGCACGGTCAAACCCTCAGCTAAGCAAGAACAGAAAACAGTGACGACGTTTGTTTGGGCAAAGCTGCCCGCACAGCATATGCTGGAGCAGGGCCTGCTCTGTTATAACCGCAAGTGTCACAATCGCTTATGCCAGCTTATATGAATTTTTGTAAACCGATCGATTGTTAACTCAATTACCTCAACCGTGATTCAGCCGCTTAAGAACCAGTCGATTCAGATTGCCAACGGTAACCTTTTGATTGATGCCTACCAGGCAGAACCGGCTGCCCCCGGTATCTATCCCAGTATTATCGTGATTCAGGAAGTATTTGGGGTGAATGAATACATTCGAGCAGTGTGCGATCGCATCGCCAGTTGGGGGTTTGTGGCCGTAGCACCAGCGATCTTCCAGCGCACAGCGCCCGGCTTTGCCGTGGGCTATAGTCCTGAGGAATTAGCAGCGGGACGTTCGCATAAAGACCAAACCAAAGCCCCAGAGCTGATGAGTGATATTCAGGCAACCATCCGCCACCTTCAGCAGTATGCCAACGCTGACGCAAACAAGCTGGGCATCATTGGGTTTTGCTTTGGTGGGCACGTTGCCTATCTAGGCGCAACTTTACCGGAAATTCAAGTCGCCGCCCTCTATTATCCGAGTGGAATTGCGGTGATGACGCCAGGCGGCGGTGCGCCTTCTCTGACGTTGGCGCATCAGATTCAGGGCACTGTTTACGGCTTCTTTGGTTTGCAGGATCCGATTATTCCCAGTGAGCAAATTGACCAGATCGCGGCAGCTTTCCAACAACACAGAGTCAAACACAAGATTTTTCGCTATGCGGCGGGGCATGGCTTTGCCTGCGATCGCCGCGCTGACTACAATGCCGCCGCTGCCGATGATGCCTGGCAACAGACCCAATCACTATTTAGCGCGCTAAAAGCATCAAGCAGTCAGTGATCGTGGTGTCATGTGGCAGACCGACACCGAAAAACTGATAACTGTAACGTACACACCCAACACGGGCTACACTGTCAAATGGATAAAATTGCATTTAGTTTAACGGCTCCTCATGACTGAATCTGCTGCCTCTTTCTCAATGGAGGACTTTGAAAAAGCCCTTGGTCAATTCGATTACGAATTTTCTAAAGGCCAAATCGTCACTGGAAAAGCGGTCGCCTACGAAAGCGATACCGCCCTGATTGATATTGGTGGCAAATCCCCCGGTATTTTGCCCCGGGATGAAGCTTCAGTCTATGCGACCAATGATCTGTCTGCCGTGGTGCCAGTTGGTGAAGAACGCGAGTTCTTGATTATTCGTGAGCAAAATGCGGACGGTCAGGTTACGCTGTCGCTACGCCAGCTAGAGACGCGCAAGATCTGGCAGCACCTGTTAGAAATGAAAGATAACAATGAGAGTTTGCAGGTGCGGGTGACTGGCAGCAATAAAGGTGGGGTTTCTGTCGATGCGTTGGGGTTACGGGCATTTATCCCGCGATCGCACCTTGTCGATCGCGGCAATATCGAAGCGCTGAAAGGGCAAACGCTCTCGGCGGTGGTGCTGGATATGGAAGAAAACCGCAACCGAATTGTCCTATCGAATCGCCTTGCGGCCCGGGCCGCGAACTTTAGTCGATTACAAATCGGTCAAGTCGTTGAAGGGACTGTGACGGGGATTCGTCCATTTGGGGCCTTCGTCGAATTTGACGGCAACTCGGGCCTGCTGCATGTGAGCCAAATCAGCAATAAACGCATTGACGATATCAATAATATTCTGACGGTTGGTCAAACTGTGAAGGTGTTAATTGCGGATCTGAACGAGGGGGAAAACCGGATCGCCCTAACAACGAAGCACTTTGAGAGTTTCCCTGGGGAGATCATTGAAAGTGCTCAAAAAGTGTTTGATGAGGCTGACGATCGGACTGAGCGGGCGCGTAAAGTCTTGATGGGTGGTGATAGCGCATAAGCCGCGTTCAAACAGAACTCGTACTTTGTAAGTTGAGTCTGCTCAGAGTGACTCTGAGCAGGGGGCGTTTAGTCGCGATGTATCGATTAAGCGATTTTGCGAAGACGTTTTTAAGCTCTGATTTTTCCAACTCCGATAATCAAACCGGTTGAGGCACAGCATGACGAACGTTTGGGAACTTGATTTTTATTCACGACCAATCCTGGATGAAAATGGCAAAAAAATCTGGGAAATTCTCCTATGTGAAAGTCAAACAGGAATCGTGCCATCGACCGAAGCGCCCTTTAAGTACGCCGAGTATTGTGCGAGTAATCAAGTCAACTCCATTTGGATTGCTGAGGCTTTGCGACGGGCAATCACTCAAGCTGGTAAGGCCCCCGATCGTATTCTATTTTTCCGCCAGTCGATGAATAATATGATTACGAAGGCCTGTGAGGATATCAATCTGGCCGTACGGCCTAGCCGTCGTACCTTTGAACTTTCACATTGGCTCCACGATCGATTGGAAAATGTGTATCCAAAGCATCCAGGATACAACGCTGGCAGTAATGCTTCGGTGGTTTTTCCAACGACGCCGCCACAACGCCTCCCGGATGCGCTGGAAGGCCAAAAGTGGCAAATTGTGAGCCTCCCGGTTGAAGCGTTTGATGATTTTGATGAATGGCCGATCGGTTTTGGGGAAGCGTTTCCGATCAAACAGTCGGGGGTTGCACCCGGTACGTTAGTGCCAGGTTTAGTAATTTACTCGCCGCGCGCCACGGCGATCGCCGCTTGGATGTCGGGCTTAGAGTTAGCGGCGGTGAATTTTGAGCAGGAAGGCAAACCAAATTTAGTGTTGGAAACTGGGGTACTCGATCGCTGGATTCTCGCACCACTGCCAACACCAGAGCTGCAGGCAGAAGTTAAACGTTTCGAAGCGGCGAAACAAGCGGCGAATAACATTCACTTCATCGCAATCCAAGCAAACCCGGAAGTTGAGGCCTTCGCTGGATTTTGGCTCTTGCGCGACGTAGCCATTATTTAGAAGTAGTCATTACTCAACCGTATCCACTAGCAAATTGATATATACCTGGTTTGTGACAGTGCGATTTCCCTATAGATGGGCTTTGATAATAGCGACCATAGAGGTAAACACCCCAAACGCAAATAGCAATAATCCCAGTTTGATCAGCCGGATACGACGTCGAATGATGCTCAAGCGCAGTTTTTCGACGTGGTCGATCGTATCCGGTGTCAGGTGAACCGACTCAGGCAAATATCCAACAGCAAAGATGAGACTGGCCAGGAGTAGCAGACTACCCGGCACTAACAGTGCTAATCCATTCATCCAGCCTTTGTTCGCATCGTAGGGGACTGCGAGGATGATCAAACCGAGATAGACGAAGATCGCACCAATACTCAGGATCAGCATCAACTGACAAAAATCGCGGCCCGTATCGATCGAATCCTGAAAGATTTTTTGTCCGAGTGCTTGCATCACCTGTCGAGGCGCGGCCAAATCACGGTTTTCCGGAGCTACGACTGTCAAGTTGTCTTTATCCATGTTCATCCAGTTTGAGTTTTTAGAGACAAGTTTTTAGATGCAACGTATGCGAGGTAAGGGCTAATGTCTGTGGGCCACGATCACGGATGCAGATTTGCCCATTTTCCCGCCAGCACCCACAATAGAAAAAATATCCGATTGATGTGGCAAGCGCATGAATAAGTCAGTCTTTCTCGTGATTTCGATGTTGCCCTGGTTACTGGCAGGGGGGGCTTTAATCTATCTATCACCAGCAATCGCCGATCGACTTGTCCACTCCGAAATGACCGCCACTTGGCTGATGACCCTTGGACGCAGCGGTTACTATCCCAAGTTGGCGATCGAAGTCGTGGCTGCCATGGTCGTCCTGGGCACAGCACTAACCATTATTGGCAGTCAGTATTTCCCCAGCGATCGCCGACTCAAAGCCGATCGCAAGTAAAATACCGTTTCCATAAGCTGACCCGCATCACGCACGACTCAAACCTGGCAATTAAGCACAGGCTAACGGGTTGACATATCGGCGATCGCCCCGCGCGCCACATCGGCAATCGCTTGATCAGTCGCTTTTGGCAACTGGTAGTATTTACCACCCGCCTGTTTCGCAATTTCTTTGGCGAAACCGGTGGAGATAAACTTGCTCTCGGTATCAATCACCAGTAGCTGCATGCCCGTTGCCCGGACTTTAGCCGCAATTTCCAGCAGTTCGCCTTTAACATCGGGCTTCTCACCCTCTGGCAACGGCTCACCCAAGGATTTTGCCAAGGGGACATTGCCGCGCCCATCGGTAATCGCCACAATCACTACCTGGCCAACTTCACCCGTCTGCTGGGCGTTCATTCCGACCCGTACAGCTTGCGTGAGGCCATGGGCTAAGGGTGAGCCGCCGCCGCAGGGCAGCCGATCGAGCCGTCGCTTCGCTGCTTCTGTCGATCGGGTAGGCGGTAGCAATACTTCTGCCGCATCACCCCGGAAAGGAATCAGCGCCACTTGATCACGATTTTGGTAAGCCTCGGTGAGTAATTGCATCACTGCACCTTTGGCCGACTGCATGCGATTGAGCGCCATCGACCCCGAAGCATCCACCAAGAACACAATCAATGCGCCCGCGCGCCGCGCTAAACGCTTACCCCGGATATCGCTTTCTTCGACGAAAACGCGCTTGCGTTGATGCGTATCTTTCTGCAATGCCCGGCTGCGGCGCGATCGCTGATAAGGAGCGGCCGCTCGCAGCGTCGCATCCACCGCAATGCGTCGCACTTTACCCCGCGGCAAGATCGGCTTAATATAGCGCCCTCGATCCTCCGAAATGACGAGCGCCCGACCACCGCTCTTACCTTGCTGTGCGGTCTTCTGAGCAAAATATAAGACTTCGTCATCCATAATCACACCTTCCGGATCGAAGATGAATTCCTCAGGAATATCCGGCGTATCCTCTTCCTGTTGCTCGTTTTCGTCTTGCTCGTCGTCTTGGTCTTGATCGGAATCCTCGGGTTGGTCTTCGGCTTGATCTTGCGGTGGCTGAGGCGGCGGTGGCGGTGGCTGATCGTCCGGTGGCGGCGTTTGAATCACGGTTGCCCGTGGCACAATCACCAACTCCACCGCTTTTTTTAAGTCCTCAGCATTTACCTTGTCGCGGCCATCAAGTGCGGCATGCGCCTTCGCTACCCGAATCGCAAATAGCTCGGCCCGATGCCCCTGCACCGCTCCACGAATTGCTTCATCGACTAAATAGGCAATTTGGTCATGGGTAATTGTCACGTCCTTGAGCCATTCTCGGGCTAGCAAAATCTGAGTTTTTAAGCCATCGATTTCTTCCTCATACTGAGCTAGAAATGCCTGCGGTGAATTGGCATAATCCGTGGCTTGCTCCACCACCGCCACCCGTTGATCAAGCCCCAAAACCATATCCGCCGAGAGTGAAATCGCAATCCGATCGAGCAAGTGCTCACGCAAGTCACCTTCTTCGGGGTTGTACGTCGCAATCAGCAGGGGTTTAGCGGGATGTTGCACGCTAATGCCCTCACGCTCAACCAAGTTACGGCCATCGGTCAAAGCTGACAGCAACAGGTTGGATACCTGATCGTCAAGCAGATTCACCTCATCGACGTACATCACCCCCCGATTTGCTTCGGCCAATAGTCCGGGTTGAAATACGGTTTGCCCTTGCTTAATCGACTGACTCACATCGACTGAACCCAGCAGGCGATCTTCTGTCACACCCAGCGGAATCTGCACAAATGGTGCAGGGACAATTTCTGTGGGCGCGGTGGTCGGGTTGGGGTACTGCGACTGCGTTAAATCATCCCAATCCTGTGGGTTTGCAGGGTCACAATTGGCAATCGTTCCCTGAACGACTTCGATCGGCGGCAGCAGTGCATGAATTGCCCGCGCCATGACTGATTTAGCGGTACCACGGCGGCCAGAAATCACGACCCCCCCTAGGCCTGGATCAACCGCTGCTAGCAGGAGTGCGAGTTTGATCGCCTCTTGCCCCACCACCGCAGCCATGGGAAACGTGGTAATTGATCGAGCTTCAGCAAGTGCAGGCATAGGGATTTATCAAGACTTAATATGATTCAATCAATGGACAATGGCCATGGATACTGATTGTATGACGCAATGGACTACCGTTTCAAAGCAACTCCGTAAGTTCATGACTTAGTTTATTCGCGGCGCTATATGACCAAGTTTTGGCGCGATCGCGCCAACGGACATTTTCGATACTGATGCGATGGCATGACATTGCTGAGAAAGTTAAGCGAGTTGAAAAAGTTAAGCGAGATTCAAGTGCCAAATGCCGTCGTAGATGCTACATTGGCGGCAAATATATCTGGACTGTCCTAAACCTCCAGAGTGTTAACCTTGTTGATTATTATCGCTGACATAGCACTATCAATCTGTCAAACCGGAGCATGCCCCCGTGAACACCCCTGATTCGGCCAACCTACCACAAGCAAGTCAAGCCCAGCTCCAGGCTGAGGTATTGCACCTCCAAGAAGAGCTAAAAATGCGCGATCAACTGGTGCAACAGTTATCGCAAGAACTTTTTCGCTTGGTTAAGGACAACGCCGAGCAAGCGACACAACCCGTGGTCCCTGACGACGATCGCAGCGAGCTGCTAACCCTACGCGAACAAATTCCCAGCATGGAAGAGCAGGTAAGTTTTTACCAAACCACAATTGCGCAAAAAGATGCTGAGATTGAACAGCTGCAGGGCTCAGTCAGTGAGCTCACCGAACGTACTGAAATGCTCGAAAAAGTGATTCAGGAGCTACCAAACCTCTATCGTCGGAAATTTGCCGATCGGATGGCCCCAGTTAAAGAAAAGGTCTCACAAATTCAGCGAGAAAACCGCAAACTTCACGCTGAATTGCAAAGCGTCAGCTATCGTCTCGCGATCAAGAGCCGTCAGTCGGGTAAGCTCGACTTACCACCTTTCGTTGAAGAGGAAGAAGGCGACGACTTGGGCAGCTTGCCCAGTTTAAGCTAGCGATGATATTTACTGAACTTAAATGAGCATAAAAACATTCCAAGCCGGTCGGCTTGGAATGTTGCATAAACTTTAATTTACACAAAAACTGTAAGCTTTTACCTAAGCGGCCTTGCGAAGCCAAGATTGCTCTGTGCTGACGTAGTCACTCATCAAGATGGGCAATGCTTCCATCGTTTCCACGGTGACAAAAACTTGATCTAGCTGGGCCAAATCAAAGATCATCTGTATGTGTCGGCTGACGCTACACAAAACTAATTGTGCATTGGCTTCACTTGCCAATCGATAGGCAGCAACAAGATCAACCAACCCTTGGCTATCAAGAAATTCAACCTGAGTCATATCAAAGACCCACATTGAATGATTATCTTGCTGCAACTGCTCAACCTGCTGGCTGAGCCATAGACTACTCTGCGCATCCAAACGTTGCTTCAGCTTTACCGTCGCTACTTGATTCAATAAATTAAGAGCCATATCACACCTTTCTCAATTCACAAATGAGTAATTCCTGCGGAATCAGCAATCCCGCACCAATAACATGCTATTAACAGTCGTATTTGCGCACTTGCGCTGAACCACTGAGGTAAAACCAAAATGCCGTGGTCAACCAACGCCATAAATTAGATCGACCAAACATTTAAAAATCCGGTCGCATTGGAGCCAACAGAATGGGGGGTTCAGTAATCTCCACCAATATATTAAATTGGGATCTTGAAATCAGACCAGGATAGACAACGACAATTCACGGAAACTTCATCGCTCTAGCAAAACTGATGGCAGTTTTATGAAGTTTTTATCTAGGTACCCGAAAATACATCTAGGGATTACCGGCAGTTCTCTCGATTGACAGTCGCAAATAGGCGCGTCAAGATGGGATAGGATAAGGCTTTGTAACAGCTTTCCTTGGAGGAAACGCTTGGAATTCATCTCCGTCGAAACAATTCAGGAGTTTGCCCAGCAGTACGGTTACTGGGCAATTTTTTGGGGAATTCTTCTGGAAAATGTTGGGCTGCCAATCCCAGGCGAAACGGTCACGATTATCGGTGGGTTTCTGGCTGGCAGCGATCAACTCAGCTATGCCATCGTTCTGGGGGATGCCGCCCTCGGTGCGACAATTGGTGGACATGTTGGTTATTGGGTTGGTCGTTGGGGCGGCTACTCGTTGCTCGTCAACCTCGGCAAAATATTCCGCTTTCAAGAATCACAAATTGCCGACCTACGCAATCAATTTAGCCAGAACGGGGCTAAGGCGGTCTTCATCGGGCGATTTATTGCATTGCTACGAGTTTTTGCCAGTCCCTTGGCCGGCATCGCGGAAATGCCTTACTGGAAATTCACACTGTATAACACCTTAGGCGCATTAGCTTGGGCGACCACCATGGTCAGCTTGGCATTCTTTGCGGGTGAATTGATTCCACTCGATCGGCTGATTAAACTGGCATCGCAGTTTTCTTTGGTGGCCCTCTCGCTGGTTGTTCTGGCGATCGGTGTGCCGATTTACTTAGAAAGCCGCAAAAAGCACGCAACAATTGCTCCGCCCACAATTACTACACCCATTAGCGAAGCAATCCACTCAACATCAGCAACAGAAGATCATGCAAGCAGCTAGTCTAATTGTTGCAAGTACCAGTTTTTGCAAGTCCAAAGTGTTAATCACCTTTGCGGCGAAAATTAGCTTGAATTGCCAATAACTCAGCGGTGCATTGGACCAATCGGCTGTGGAATGTTTTACTTTTCACCCGCCGGCACAATTGTTATTTTTCACCCGCCAGCATAATATTGATCGCCACTGATGTAAGACTGCCTTCCATTTGATCAGCAATTTATGATGTTTGACCTATCGACGATCGTCAATGGGTATGCCCAAGGTTATTTCTTGATGGCCGATGCGCAAAATCAACTGGGTTGGTACCGAAGTCAATCTCGGACTCTGATCCCTTTAGATGGGGGGTTTCGCTATCCTAAGTCACTGCGCCGAGTGATGAATCAAAATCGGTTTGAGGTAGCGATCGATCGCGATTTTGCAGCGGTCGTGAATGGCTGTAGTAATCGCACCGAAACCTGGATTTCGGACGAACTCAAGCAAATTTATCACCAACTCCATCGTGCGGGATGGGCCCATAGCTTTGAAACCTGGCAGGGCGAGCAACTGGCTGGCGGCATTTTAGGTATCGTGATTCACGGCGCTTTTATCGGTGAATCGATGTTTTTCAGGATTCCCGACGGTTCTAAAGTCGCTATGGTCAAGCTCGTGGAGCATCTGCGGGAGCGTCACTTTACTTTATTTGATGCACAACTGATGAACCCACATCTAGAACGATTTGGCGCTTATACGATCAGTGAGACCGCCTATGATGTTCAACTTGCAGCGGCAATGACGCAGGACTGCGATTTTCTCGGAACGCCTCAAACAGAGCAATGACTGATTGCGTAATGACTGATTGTGTGACGGTGGCTGATGCTAAAACCGGTTGAATGCATCACAGTTGTCCGCATGTAGATTGGGATTAGTGCCAGAAATCAGTGACATCAAATCCCAGCTGATCAAGCATTTGACGCAGTAGTGGCATACTCAAGCCAATCACATTGGTATGACAGCCCTGTAATTTATCCACAAACAGGCTGCCTTTCCCCTCCAGTGCAAAACAACCAGCGCATTGCAATGGCTCACCAGAATCGATGTAGGCTTGAATCTGCTGATCAGTCGGCTGGGCAAAATGCACTTGCGTCATGGCACAACGCAGAAGTTGTTGCGACTCACCAGTCCCTGATTGGTGAATTAAGGCATGTCCGGTATACAATTCACCCACCCGACCGCGCATATATTGCCAACGCTCGATCGCCTGACGGGGACTATCAGGCTTCCCATGAATCTCACCATTAATCGCTAACACCGAATCACAGCCAAGTACCATAAACGCCCGTGCCCGCGCCGACTGACTGAGTTGATGGGCGATTACGCTCGCCTTGCCGAGCGCCAAACTTTCGACCAAGTGGGACGGATTTGGCGATTGGATGGAATCTTCATCAAAACCACTCGGCAAACACTCCGGCTCAATGCCCGCCTGCTGTAACAAGCGGCGGCGGGCCGGTGACTGGGAAGCCAGGATAAATTGGGGTAGCATGACGCGATCAATTCACCGTAAAGGATTCCACCGATCGGACCAAGGCTGCTTGCATTGCATCCCAACGCGATTCTGGGGTCGAGGCATCAATTGTAAACAACTTACCACGACTGATTGCGGTACTCACTAAGTCATGCCGTTCCCGACCATCAGCGAGTGTGACCAGATACTCTAGGGTGTAGTAATTGCGACCATTAACTTCACGTGATTGCGCATCCAGCAATTCCGCTGTCCGTCCGGAATCAGACGGTGCGATCGCCGATTTCGACAATTGATATCCCACTTCACCAGGCGTTCCCAAATCCGCTAATGTTTTACGCCCCGGCACCGGGTTAATCACCACACTCACATTTTCAGTCTGCTCAATAATGTCGTGGAACACGACATCAGGACCGTTTGACACATTAATTTGTACCCATCCATTGGGATACAGGAAGCGATAGCCATCAATGTCATCGACAAAGACGTTCAGGCCACTACCGAGTGATGCACACCCCTGCAGGGTGACTGTGGTAAATACAACTAGAAATAGTGCCAGAAGCCGCTTAAGCATAAAATCTATATTCCCTCAACTGGGGCCGAAGATAGCATGGATGATTAACTAAATATAGCGGAGAGCGGGACGCTTCCCAAAGTGGTGTCCTCAGGGAAATTTGATCAACCATGACCAAATTCGTTGATCTCGAACTGCAGCAACAACAAAAAAAACTCCCGACCACCCGATCCTTCCGGTAAAATGCAGCTTGGCTGTAGATCAATAAATAAATCAGCAGCAGTAAATTGTCTCTTCTCAGCGTGGGATCTAACGTCATGACGTGGAAACGCAATTTGCGTTAATGACTGTACCCCCGCTTACCGAGAAGGTCGCCCACCACCAGGTAGAAATGCGGGGATCTCGTTCTCGATCGCATGGGCGCTGTCAATCCGGTCCATCCATCTGCTATGGCTATCGCCAGCAGTGGTTGGCCATGGCTAATGGCTATGCAAATGTTTAACGGGAACCATCGTCGGCATTGGTAAGTCAGCCGTTCACACGGCGCTGCTGCCGACATACTAAGTTACTTCTATCTGCGTGAAATCATGATTGTCTCCGAAGGCGTAATGCAAGAGAACTCATCCACCCCGACTCCAGCGGCCGCAACGCCCTTGATTTTAGTTAGTTTACCCGACGTTCTCACGACAGACAGTGAATGTCCTCGGCGTACGCGTTCGCATTTAGATTTGCTGTTACTTGCGATCGAGGCGCTGGATTTGACCGGATCAGAAGCAATTTTGGCTGTTTCCCAGGAACTGGAGCTGCAAAGTGTGATCCATCACCGGGTTGCCCTATGGCGTCTGCGCAATACGAATCCCATGCGACGCCTGAGCCAACGGCGACCGATGACAGTACAGGAAGCGAAGGCATTAACCGTGATTATTTGCAATCTGGCGCGGCGATTGACGGTACTTTTACGTCAACTCGTGTTGGCACAGCAGCAGTTGCAGCGCGATGAGACGACGTCTACGCAAGTCCTACAGCTTCAAGGCTACTTGGAGCGCTATCGCTCATTGTTTCGGGCGCGGATGAATCCCCGTCGGACGATCGCCCTGCATGAGTCCGATACAGCACTTAACGAGTTGGCCCTCAGCCAACTGAACCGGCTGCTGTTCTGTACGGGCACCTCTGGGATGCAACGCCTGTGGATCAGTTTGTTTGATGGAGAAGTGGCATGACAATTCAGCGACAGTACAGCTTACCCAACTGCACGTTGGTTTTAGAAGGATTTGGCGATGCCAGTGCGAACTCCGGCGAACTGCGTCCTGTGATGACGATGTTGACCAATGTCGAATGCCGCTTGATGGGGAAGCCGTTGCTGCGGGGAGGTAAAGATTTTTTTGAAGGACTGATTGCCACTACCAGTCTCTATGCTCAAGAGGTGCTAAGCGGTATTCGCGTACCAGCGGCCGATGAGGACAATCAAATCGTCCACCTTGATCGACTGGACTCTGACCAACATCAGCTCACCTTCGCGCCGGAAGATGCAGAAACGCAAGTGATCGAGCTGAATACCGTTGAGCTATTTGACTTAGTTGAGGCGATCGACCAATTTATTGCCGATACACAAACATTGCCGCAGTGGTCATTAGGCCTACGACCGGCCTCCAAACGATTTGCCCCGCGTGAGCCCCTGAGTAAACAGGCAGTGCCATTAGCGGCTGGACTCAGCAGTTTGGCGATCGCGACGGTCAGCATTTGCCGCAATGCCCATACCAGAAATTAAACAGCCGAATGACTTAATATTCAGCGCAACTGAGTCGATCGCTAAGCGCGAAGAACCCGCGGGCGAGGCTGGGCCGACAGAAGACGGACAAACTCCAGCTCAGCCGGATGAAGCAGCGACTGTATCATCAGCCACATCCCCATCGAGCGAAACGGCAAAAATCACTGATCCAGAACAACTCGCACAACTGCGTAGTCAACTTGAAAAGCAGTTGCAAACCAACTTTGATCCCAACACACCGGTTGCCGCGACGGTCAATTATGAAGTGATATTGGGGCAGGATGGCAAGATTCTGGATTATCGCCCGAGCAATTCCGCGTCAACTGATTTGGTCAATCAAACACCGCTGCCAAAGTTGCGCTACAACCCAGTACCAGGTAGCGAACAACCGGATGAGCCAGTTGCCATCTTCCAAGCAGCGTTTACGCCTGAGGGTGTTGTCCGTGTTAATCAGACGGACGATCAGCAGGCAAGCACATCCACTGCACCTGATAGTACTACCGATGACAGTGCCCAAACAACTCGTCAGCGCGATCAATTAATTGAATTGCAGAAGCAACTCTACAATCAGATTGATCAATCCTGGAAAGCGCCTAACGGTCTGGCGTTCGATACGCCACTGACGTTTTCTGTCAGAACGGATGCAACGGGCAAAATTCTTGACTATACGCCCTATGACCAAGCTGCAATTGAATACAAAGTTGAGACGCCAATGCCGCGTCTGTCACAAGAAGGAAATTTAGCAGCGCCCCCAGAGGGCGACTTTATCCGGTTCAAAGTGGTGTTTAATCCCGATGGCCGATTAGAGGTTAATCCTTGGGATGGTTATCCCAAAACAGCTGCGCCTGAGTCCTAACATCGATCGCGGCGACTTGAATTAATTGAGTCAGCCATGCTCAGGATCCTTTCATTTGTTTTCGACTTCAGTGTAGTGAATCGCGGTAACATTTAAACAATCTGATGTAACTTAGTCGGTGTATTGTTCAGCCTACTCATGCGTTTTGTTTGATTTGCTGATGCCGCGATTTCTCTAAAAGTCGCGGGAAATGCTTCGCACAAACGCTTTGAGTCTAGACTTTCGCATATCTGCCGTTTCACGATCAACGACGAATTTATGGAGCAACCTGCATTGCCCACAGAGGTCATATTGACCCATCCCAAGCAAGTTCTGGGACAAGTCGCGTTAGATTGGACACCGCAACCGGGTTCTTACTTGGATTTCGATGGTCAAACCTATACGGTGCTTGAGCGACGCCACCGTTATCACTTAAAATCCGGTCGCTATTGTCTATCCAAAATGGCTGTATATGTCCAAACAGCTGAGCGTCCAGACGAAAAAAGTTTTTTTGCCGGGCGTTGGGTAATTGGCGATGCAAGTTGTCGCTATAATGCCCGGTCAGAGTTGATTCGCTGTGCTGTGAATCCCGAAGGGCCCTGTGAAGGCTGTCACCATTTTGATCGTGGCCACACCTCGGCTAACTAGGGCACGGATGCAGTACATCGCGGCGCCTCACATGGTGCCCCGAAACATTCCCTGCGGCCGCACTACTAATACAAGCATCATGACCACCAGCGCTACCCCCGTTTTATATTGAACGGGAATAACCAAGGTGGAAAGCTCCTGGGCAATCCCGATGATGAAAGCACCGGCGATCGCCCCATAGGGATTACCAATTCCCCCTAGAATCACGGAAGCAAACAACGGCAGGATTAAAAACCAGCCCATATTCGGTCGCAATGCTTCAATCAACCCAAACATGCTGCCACCGAGCGCAGTCAGCCCACCCGCCAAAATCCATGTCCATAGCACGACACGCTCAACATTGATGCCCGTCACTCGCGCCAGGTCAAGGTCATCGGCGACCGCTCGCATCGCTTTGCCAATTTTGGTGTTTTGCAACAAATAGTGCAAGGCAACGATCGCAACCACCGCTAGGCCAGTAACCACCAGATCAAATACCCGGATCTTAACGCCCAAAATATCGAGTGCTTCCGGCACCGGCAACTGATAGCGCTGGCTACCAGCCCCCCAGATGAGGATCACGGCATTCCGCATAAACAGGGCCAACCCGATCGACAAAATCACCAGGGTTGTCGAGGAGGCACGCTTCGCCCGCATCGGTTGCCACAAAAGTTTTTCGCACAGCAACGAATAGCCAATCATTAAGATCGTCGAAAGGCCGATCGCCAAGCCCAAATTGAAGGCGTTAGCCCCAAACAACTGATTTAACAGGGCGTCAAACATCAGCGTAAAATAGGCACCCAGCGTCATGTAGTCACCCTGGGCAAAGTTTGACAAACGCAAAATACCGTAGGTCAGGGTCAAACCCACCGCCGACAGCGCGATGATGCTACCTAACGAAATACCATTGACCAAAAGCTGAGGAATCTGATCCATGCGAAGCGCACTCAACGTTGCAAACTAGGGACTATCGCCCTTGATTGTGCATGAAGCGGGGACGTTTGGAAAGCCAGTAGGCAGCAAAACTGAAATTATTGGTATCTCAACTAGATCACAAAGGAAATACTCTGTTCAACTAAAAATAGCCAATAAAAAAGCAGTCCCTACCCGGTTTGGACTGCCTCTGTGCTAGACAATTAGCTTCTCAATCTGTAAGTATTATCGCCAGTGAAAATTAATTTCACATCCTCCCTGGGATGGATACACTGCGGTTTTGGATATAACCTCGGAGGTAAAGCGATGGAGCGTCGTTGGCATTGGTTGCGGTTCTAAAACCAATGCTCAGTATATTGAGCGCGCAAATACACCAGCGCCACTGTGTGAATCGAGCATGATCATCATCGATCGCTGCAAAGGGCGATCGCCTGGGGATAAATTACATGTTCCTGCTGATGAATCCGCTGTTGTAAAGTTGCCGCATCGTCATTTGGTAGGACCGGCACCACCGCCTGCATAATAATTTCACCGGCATCCACCTCTGGCACCACAAGATGCACAGTACAACCGGTCACTTTCACACCCGCGGCGAGGGCTTGCTCAACCGCCCGAATTCCGCGGAAACTGGGCAACAGACTGGGGTGAATATTTAAAATGCGATTGGGAAAGGCGTTAATCAGGACGGGTGTGACAATCCGCATCCAGCCAGCCATGATCACCCAATCCACAGCGGCAGTCTGAAGATTGCGCACAATCGCCGCATCGAGTGCTTCACGCGTCGCAAATTCCCGATGATCTAAGAGCTGTGGCATAATGCCAAACCGCGCCGCCCGGCTGACTACCCCCGCGCCTGGATTGTTATAGATTAGGGTTTGGATCTGGGCGTGGAGCTGACGCTCGACGATCGCTTGCGCGATGGCTTCAAAGTTACTACCCTCACCGGATGCCATAATCCCCAAACGCATCGGCTGTGAGGCTTGCGGCCAAGGGCTAGGAATGGTCGGCGAAATCAGCCGATCGCAACTCAAACTCATAGAAAATCGTCAGGCATGAACGACACAAATTACGCGTCAATCTAGCTGAACCAACCCATGTCGCCAGCTAAATTGGTTACATCCTCAGGTAGCGGATAAGGTCAGCTGGCTGGAAAAGTTTGCTTAAACTCATTGATCAACTCATCCATTTCTTCGATCGCTTGATTCACGTCGATGCTGAGTAAACCTAAATCTGGACGGTCTAACAGCCGCACCAGAAATTCGCGCTTGCTTTCAATTTCTTGGACACGGGCTTGAATAGCGGCTTCGTTCATAATTCTGATTGCTGCTGGATTGCTGCTCTATTGTAAAGACTTTTGACGCCGCTGTTGAAAGCGGATTCTGGCATCCTAAACAGCATGGCGTCTAGAAATTACTCACGCATCGACCGTGGCTCACTTGGCATTATCGTCATCTGTTCAAATGCTTCCAGTTCCTCCTTCGTACCCACAACCAACATCCGATCGTCGGTCGTCAAAAGCATTTCACCAGTCGGATAACGATAGATTTTACGATCGCGTTTGATCGCCATCACAGTGGCACCGGTTAATCGGCGGATATTCGTTTGGGCTAAGGTTTGGCCGACAATGGGAAAATCATCGGTGAGCAAATACCAATGATGATCTAAGCCCGCGATCGCGGTTTCTAAATCCCCCCAGCCCCAATAATCGGCTTTGGCTGGCAAGATATCCCGATAACGGCCACTGCGATATCGGTTTACCATCTGTTGCACAGCCTGTGGCGCATCGCCGATTTTCAGGAGCATATGTGCACCCATTTCTAAGGCGGCTTCAAACTCTGGTTGCACGACTTCATTCGCACCCAGTTGATAAAGTGAGTCAATTTCTTGATTGATATGGGCCCGGACAATGATGTCTAAATCTGGGGCGAGACTCAAGGCCCGATTAACGGCTAAACGGGTTGCGAGTGGATCGGGCAGGGCGATCGCGATCGATTTTGCTTGTGGTAAGTTGGCCTTCTCAAGCACCAGTTCACTGGCCGCATCGCCGAATAGATAAGGAATTCCTTGATCTCTCAAGGTGGCCAACGAGGCTTCATTATTATCAATTACCAAAATTGAATGCCCCTGAAAGTACAGCATTCGTACTAGAGTCTGACCAACGCGCCCATAGCCCACCACTACCACATGATCACGCAGCTCTGACTCCAGGCCAACTAGCTGTGGTTCGGGCGTAGATTGCAGTAGCAAGTTCAACCAAGTGACTTGCTCGAGCTGTCGCAACAAAAAGGGCGTGAGTTTGAGTAACAGCGGGGCCAGTAGCAAGGTTGCCGCCGTCGTCCCAACGGTTAGACCGTAAACATAATTGGAAAACAGCCCTTGGGTTTTTCCCATAGCGGCCAGAACAAAGGAAAATTCACCAATTTGGTTAATGCCTAAGCCAACCGTCAGGGCCGTTTTAATTGGATAGCGAAAAAGTAAGACAATCGTGGAAACGATCGCCGCCTTCCCAATCATGACAACAGCGACTAAACCCAGTAATGTAGCGGCATTCTCGAGCAGAAATTTCGGGTCAATCAGTAGCCCAATGGACGCAAAAAACAACGTCGCAAATACATCGCGCATCGGCAACACCCGATCGAGGGCATGGTCCGCATACTCGACATTCGAAATCATCAAGCCTGCCACAAATGCGCCCATTGCTATGCCCAGTCCAATGGAATAGGTGAAAATCGCAATCCCGAGACAGATAACCAGAATGCCCAATAAGAAGAGTTCTTGGGACGCCGTCAGAATCAGCAACCGGACAATCGGCGGAATCAGCCACTTGCCAGCCAGAATCGATATACCCAAAAATAGGAGCGCCTTGAGGACTGCCGCCAAGATGGAAACGCCGATCGTTTCCGGCGGTTGACTCAACGCCGGTAGCACTGCCAGCATGACGCCTAAACCCAAATCTTGCACAATCAGGATCGCCAACATCACCTGACCGTGTGCGGTTGGTACTTCATTTCGTTCGATCAGACTTTTCAGCACAACTGCCGTTGAGGATAGGGATAAAACTGCCCCAAGGAAGATCGCTTTGGGAATGCTATTGACCCAACCGGTGAGGTACGCCAGCCCACCACCGAGCAGAATGGTACTGATAATTTGCAGTGTCCCTCCACCCAGGGCGATACGTCGCATTCGCAGCAAATCCTTCAGGGAAAATTCCACACCGAGGGCAAACAGCAGCAGTGCCACACCCACCTCAGCTAAAACCTGAATATCCCCATCCCCCTCACTGGCGACCAATCCGAAACCGGCCGGGCCAATCACGATTCCACCAACGAGGTACCCCAGCAGCACGGGCTGGCGTAAACGATTCGCAACAAATCCCCCCGCAGTAGCAGCCCCCAAAATTGACACCATTTCGACAATCAGTTTCAGTTCGGTAGCCATAAAGTCCTGAGGGCAAAGAAATCATTTATAAATTACCGTAGGATCAGCTAGCTGTAACGCTGCGCTGTGCACGATCGACGAAGGCTGATCGCGCCGACCGAAATTCGCGCCTGCGGCACTGCATTCGAGTCCTGCAGGCACCAGCGCCCAAGGCGAAAACGGCATCGGAAAACTGCTAATGCGGTGGGTAAATTGTCAATGCGACTTAATACTCATACGGATTTTTCGGAGCATTAATCGGCCGAATTGTGCTCGCATCAACCACTACCTGACGATTCCCTTCGTTCAATGTCTCGGTCATCATCGTGCCTTCGACTTCAAACCATTGGTCAACCTTATAGCTTGTACGGCTGCCTTGCTGTAGTTTGACTGGCAAACTCACTGGGTAAGCATCCGCGGCACAGCAGGTGATCGTAAAGCGGGTCAATAAAAAATATTGTTCCGGCAGATTATCTGGATGAACGGCAAATCCTTGGATTTTTACCGGCTGCCCAGCGTAGGCATCCGGCTCGGGATAAACCTGCAGGGTGCGCATCCACTCGATCAGATTCCGATCTTCTGGCTTGGTCGCACCGGTGAAGGATTGTGGCTTAACTTGCGTTGTGCCCAGGAAGGTATCGCTGACACCGCGTTGTAGGGCGGTCTGGCTGGCAAAGGCGCGCGGTGTGACCCAAAATCCAATCAACGCGACCACAATCAAAATCACACTCCCCCACCCGATCGGCAACAACGTAATATGGGGCATTTCGGGCGATGGCCGCGCCGACTTTTGTTGGCGCCAGATTTGTGCCGACTTTATACCTGCCAAGCCCACTAAAAAGATGGCTGCAGCCAGCGTGAGCAAATGGTAATTCGGGTGAATCAGCAGATTTAGCTTCCCACTAAACCAATACTCCAGCAGCAAAATCCCCCATAACGCCAATGCCACTACGTCGAGCCAGGAACGCAGCAATTGGCGGAGCTTAGGCAACGAGCGGTTTTGCATAGTGGGTTAAACAGCAGCGAAGTAGGATGGGGCATTATACCGTTAATCCGGCATGACCAATTCTATATGTCAGCGAATCACATCTGACAGGTAATCAGCAGTTGCTTCAACCAAAGCGATCGTCGATTCGTAGGCCATACGGGTGGGGCCAAGTACGCCAACATTGCCGATCGCCTGCTTGCCCTTGGTATAGGTTGAAGATACCAGGCTACAGGCCTTCATCGGCTCCAGTGGGTTCTCGGCACCGATAACGATATTGACGCGGCGACCGGGTTCATGGCCCAGTTGTTCGCCAAACAGCGGTAATAGCTGATCTTGTTGACTTTCAAGCAGTGACAGCAGATTTTGCAACTGGTTTAGTTCGGTGAATTCTGGCTGACGTAACACCTCTGAGACACCGCTAATCAGTAATTGGGTGGGGGCACGACCACTGGTTGAGCGTTGGGCGAGGGCATTCAGGACTGCGGCCATTGAGTGACTATAGCGATCAAATTCTTGCCCCAGCGCCGACCAATCGAGATCGCCAATTTCACTGAGGGAGCGACCTTGGAGTGATTGATTCAGGAAGTTGGATAGAATTTTCAGCTCGCGATCCAGTCGATCGGCGTCCACCGTAGACTGATCTTCCGATTCACTCAAAGGCACGAGAACTGACTGGGTTTCGTAGCTATCGGTCACGACGATCAGCATGACCTGCTGCGGATCAACTTGGACCAACTGAATGTGGCGAACTTCTGCTTGACCCTGAACGGGGAGGGTCACGAGCGTGATGTAGCCGCTCAGGGCCGCTAAAATCTTCGCTGCTCCATGCAAGACAGCCTCTAAACTCCAGTTACCCATCTGCAACCGTTCATTCAGCGCCTGGGTCGCTTGGGCGATCGAGGTTGGCTGCATCAGATGATCGACGTAGAGCCGATAACCAGAATCCGAAGGTATACGACCCGCCGAAATATGCGGCTGAAACAGTAAACCTTCACGCTCCAGCAAATTCATCGCATTGCGAATGGTGGCAGAACTGACACTCATATTGTATTCCTGCACCAACACATTCGACCCGACCGGCTCCGCTGTGGCGACATAGTGGCGCACTGTAGCCCGCAAAACCTGCTGTTGGCGATGGTTGAGAGAAATTTTAATGGACATTTATTAAGAAAATGTTTTCCCTAAGATAACAAAACAATTAGGCTGTTTGAGGAAATGTCAAGTCGATTCACAAAAATTTTACGTGACCCGACAAACCAATGCCCCTAATAGCGCGGGACGGATGGATCGACTTTGATCGAATACGCGTCGATTCCACCACTAATATTGCTGACATTGCTAAAGCCTTGCTGGATAAGCCATCCAGTCATTTGAGCCGATCGCATTCCATGATGACACAGCACGAATGTTTCCTTGCTTGGGTCCAGGTAGGTTTGAATATTTTGTGACCATTGCTCCGCCTCACTCAGAGGCAGATGGATAAAATCAGCAATTTTGGCGGTGGCCAGCTCGCTGTGTTCACGCACATCGACAAGCTGTAGATCATTATCGGAATCGGCTAGACACTGAGCTAGTTCTTCAACCGTAATTTGGGGCAGCTCTTTCATGGCAAGTTTGATTATCTGGGATTAACAAGATGTTGGTAATTTTAAACTAATCTTAAGGCGATGCCTCAGTGATGCAATCAGTTAAATCATTTCGCTGGTTTTGCCGCGTCGTCTGATCATGTGGTCTAACAACTAGCATCTGCAACTGGCACCTCGCTAATGACATATCGCGATCGTCGGCCCAATTGCTGCGGTCACTTTTTGATTTTTTACAGTTCTAGCAATTGCTGACCGTCCTCCGATAGACTGACTCTAGCAGGTCTTGCCCAAAGACTGTGGTTACTTTGCTGTGTTGAAGAAATTGATTTCATGAAGCGTCGATCGTTCTTTACGGCGTTGGCTGCGGTGGCAGCAGTGCTTTTGATATCAGGACTGGCTGGATTTGCGTGGTTATTTTCTCAGAGTTCGCTGAGCCTACTGCGCGGTAGTCCTGAGCCGAATCCTCAGGCCATTATGTTTATTCCCAAACAGGCCCCGGCGATCGCGTCACTGATGACTAATATCGACCAACTCGAAGGACTGCAGCTAGCATTGGTTGATCCCGATCGCCGTCGGGCCAAACGCGCTGAGATCGCGGCCCTGCGGGATGGAATTTTGGGCAGTGGCTTAGACTATCACCGGGATGTGCAGCCGTGGTTGGGTGACGAGATCACACTAGCGGTAACGGCTCTAGATATTGACCGGGACCCCGCAAATGGCAATCAACCGGGTTATTTGCTGTCGCTGGTGACTAAAGATTCAATTCGATCGCGGGAATTTTTGCAGCTGTTCTGGCAGAAACGATCGGTGGGGCAAGACTTAACGTTTGAGCAGTATCAGGGAACGCAGATTATTTATGGTCAGATGCAGCAGCTTAACCTGGACGGGCCGCCGCTAACCTTAGCGAGTGCTGTGGTCGGCAATCGCTTTGTCCTGTTTGCCAATAGTCCGAAGGTGCTGAGAGCGGCGATTAATAGCGCGCAGGCAGTGGATTTGAACCTCGGAAATGATTCCGATTACCAAACCGCGATCGCGGCGTTGCCGGAAAATCGGATTGGCTTGAGCTATATCAACCTGCCGCAACTAGCGGCATTATCTGGGGACAATCAGAACTTTGATGCGTTAGCTGATGCGGCTTTTCGCAATTTGACGATCGGCTTCGCAATCAATCGTCAAGGACTAGTTGCCAATACAGTCACCCGTGGTGGAACGGCCCAAGTGGCTCAGTTAGATCAGCCGTCGTTGGTGTTGCGCTATCTGCCAGGCAACGCGCCCATGGCGATTGCTGGCACCAATTTGGCGCAGACTTGGTCCGACTTCGATGCGGGGCTAAAAGACTATCGTCTAGCAGTGAATTTGATCCAGCAGCCGATCGCCGCTTGGGCAAAGCGGTTGCAGCTCGATTTGGCCCAGGATATATTTCCTTGGGTCAAAGGTGACTATGCCCTGGGTCTGTTGCCCACAGCCGATGACGCACAGGATTGGATTTTTATCGCCGATAAAGCGACAAACCCCGATTACGCCAAGGGGCTAGCGCAGCTGGATAGTGTGGCAAAGCAGCAAAACCTCACGCCAGGACCGATAAAACTGGGAGAGCAGACGGTTTCGGCTTGGACACAGCTTGCTTCATCGACAGAGCCGACGAAAAAATTGGATGCTGAGGCTGTCGGGGCTTGGGCTGATCTCGATCAGGTCGTGGTCATAGCTAGTTCGATCGATGCTATGAAACAGGGATTAGCAACACCAGGTCAGTCGCTGCGGCAATCGACCCAGTTTGCACAGGCGATCGCGCCGCTGGAAAATCAGAATAATGGCTACCTTTACCTCGATTGGCCCGCGATCAAACCATCGCTAATCCGCCAGGTACCATTTATGCGTTGGGTGGATTTGGTGGCGCAGCCGCTATCGAAACATCTCAAGTCGTTGACCCTGAGTGGCTATGGGGGTGAGACAGATCTGCATCGGGGAGCGCTGTTCCTGCGCTTACGTTAGGCTGGTGCTGGCGTTAGGCATGCCGGTTAAGCCTAGGCAGTCAATTGCGCCGATCGGACTCTAACTGTCCATATTCCAACTTAATTACTCGATCGGCCAGGTAAAAATAATTATCATCATGGCTGATCACCAGCACTGTTTTGCCGCGCGATCGTAAATCGGGTAGAAATTCGGTGTAAAACAAGCGGCGAAAGGTTGGATCTTGATCAGCGGCCCACTCATCAAATAAATAGATTGGTCGCTCTTCCAGCCAGGCCGTTAGCAGAGCCAAGCGTTTACGTTGTCCGGTAGAAAGTGCCGTAGTTGAGAAGCGATCACCCACCAGCTTCACTTTATGATCAATCTTGAGGGTCTTTAAGTGTGACTGAATCTGTGCTTCCAGCCTTTCCGTATCGATGCCGAGCAGACGATCGAAGAGAAAAAACTCCGCAAAAATCGCCGAAAAGTGCTGCCGATACCATTCGCGATTTCCATTCTCGATTACTTCTCCATCCAACCGGATTTTGCCATTCTCGGGTGGATACAATCCAGTGATGATTTTCGCTAAAGTCGATTTGCCGCTACCATTGCCACCCACAATAAACACGATCTCGCCCGGCTGAAATTCCAGGGAAATCGGTCCAAGCGTAAACAAGCGATCGTCTTCATCCCCCAGATAAGTATGGTGCACATGCTGTAGCTGCAATGACTGCCATTGATGACTGATTGCTGGCGGTGAGCACAGGTGTTCTGCCCGATCAGCTAAAGCCAAATTGAGTGACTGAATTTTATCGAGGGCGACCCCGGCCTGACTCAGCGTTGGCAACCGAATAAGCAATCTCTCCAGTGGTTTGGTGAGAAACAAAAAGGTGAGCAAATAACCCGATAATGTAGCGCGCTGAATTTCCAGCAGGTGCGGCAATACAAACAGCAACATGCCAAACGCGAAGAAAAACGCAAACTTGCCAAAATTATCAATCAACGCAAACCAACTCAACCCATTGGTTTGATGCTGGCGAAATTTTACGGCTGTCCCACGTAGATCATCCGATAGGAAGGCTATCCGGCGCCGGTAGTTCAGCTTCAACTCCTTCGTGCCATCGGTAATCGCCCGAAAATGCTGAAATAGCACATCTTGCTGTTCTCGCCCCAGTTGCAGTTCCCGTTTTGCCCGACGCAGGATCTGCTTGTAGAAACCCAGAAAGCAGACAAGTCAGCGTTACCACAAATAGCAATACCGGCCATGAGAGCCACAGGATGTAGATTAATCCCCCCGCCACCATGGCAAAATCGATGCAGATAAACGGCAGAATCCAAACAGCATTTGCCAGCGCCAACACATCATCGGTCAATGTCGCCATCAGTTTGGCTGGACCAGTACGATCGAGGTGGGCCAATTCGGCAGCTAAAACCTGCTGCCCGAGCTGTATCCGCAGATGAAAGATGGCCTGCTGGGCCAACCGAATTAGCAGAAGCTGCGCGGCAATGCCACCCATCAGCGCGGTCCCAGCAAAGCTGACAAATCCCACAATC
>CAVPGX010000034.1:0-17238 GCA_963704065.1 uncultured cyanobacterium
CCCATTGGCCAACGTTTCGTCGGTGTGCCTGAGAGAACCAACACATGGGGACGCCAGTTTTTGGGATCTTCTGCATGATCAAGCTGAAATAGTCCCACCCGGACTAGCGCCATCCACAGCCCCCGACGGACATCCCCCCAGGTGGTTTCCAGCTCTCGCTGACTCAGCCAGAAATAGATCGCCAGGACGATCGCAGCGGCCGCGATCGTCGCCACCGCATTGATCAAAAACATCACCCCAAGACAGCCCAACGCCCCCAGCAGTGACCAAATCCATTTGACTTTGAAGGTTGGGCGAAACGATGGACTTTGCAGCATGCCCTCGATCGCCGCTGCCAGATTCAGCACCATATACGTGGTCAAGAAAAACATCGTCAGCACTGGAGCAATCAGATTCAAATCGCCAATACAAACGGCAGCGATCGCAATGAATAAAGTAACGACCGTCCCAATTCGCGGCTCATCCTTCACCTTACTGCCGTTGCCCAACCAAGATAGCCACCGGGGCAATACCCCATCCCGGGCTAACGCCTGTAATACTCGCGGTGCCGCCAAAATGCTGCCCAAAGCACTGGATAACGTTGCTCCCCATACGCCGAACAAAATTGCGGGTTTCCACAGGGCCATCTGTTTCATAATCAGTGAATCACTGACTAAGCTGACCGTATCCGCTCGCATCGATAGCAGAATTGGCAGGCCCATGTAGACTAAATAGCCCGTTCCCACTGCCGCCAGCGTCCCTTTGGGAATTGACTTGGCTGGGGTTCTGCAAATCCCCCGACATGCTAACTCCCGACATGATCCCGGTTACCGCTGGGAAAAATACCGCAAATACGACCCAGAAGGATTCACCTTGTGCTGGAATACTCCATCCCTGCGGCACTACATTCGGCACATTGCCACCCAACATGAGCGATAGCAGCGATAGGACGATCGCTGCCATAATTACATACTGGGCTTTAATCGCCACCTCCGCCGAACTGACTGCCAGGATCGCCACACCGATCGTCGTTACCAGTGCCACCGCTGTTTGATTCAAGTTGCCAAAAGTTTGGGTCACACTCTCGGCAAAACCCATCGTATACAAGGCGATCGATAGACCCTGGGCAAAGTACAGCGAAATCCCCACAGCGCCGCCTGTCTCAATCCCCAGCGATCGACTAATCATGTAGTATGCCCCGCCGACTCGTACCACCCGGTCAGTGGCGATCGCGCATATGGATAGAGCGGTTAAAAAGGTGATCGCCGTCGCGAGTGTGACAATCATCAGTGAGCCAACCAATCCAACATTACCCACAACCCAGCCAAACCGGAGGTACATAATCACCCCCAAGATCGTCAGGATTGAAGGCGTATAGACACCGCCAAAGGTACCTAAGCCGGAAGATTCAGTCACCGATAACGTATTATCACCAGCAGATTTCTGCGGTGTCCTAGCGGCAAATGGAAATTTCATAGACCCGTAATCGCAATTGCCATAGGTAATGGCGGGCAAGATGCCCAACCGATGAACTAAAAACGGCAGCACTGGCCAGATTCAACCGCATCTTTTGCCATCACGATAACGCCGATCGCGGTCAGCCGCTGGCCATCGTCGAAAAACATTCCGCTGAATATTCCGTCTAAAAAAACGAGTTGTAAGCACGGCTATGCGTATCAGTGAATCCTGTGCGTTGGTTATTATACTGCGAGAGCTTTCGGTATGCTTGAGATTTAGTCTCAGCCCCGCAACTTGGACGTCGTTCCGAACTAACCCCAGTAACAAACGCCTTCTCACCATTGTTGGCAAGAAGGCGTTGATCACTTAACCCGGCGAATGCAGCACTGTCTGCTTGAATTTAAGTGATTACCGTCGGCTGATCCATGCCAGTAAACTTACGGATACCGGCAACCTGATCGGCAATATTGATCAAATCAGCCAATGCTACTTGCGGATCTTGATTGTGCTTAGTCGCGTCGGCTTCATAGCTCTCGACATATAGTCTCAATGTTGCGCCTTGGGTGCCAGTGCCGGACAACCGGAAGACAATCCGCGAACCATCTTTAAAGCCAATACGGATGCCCTGACGATTACTAATGCTGCCATCCACTGGGTCTGTATAGCTAAAGTCATCCGCGTACTGCACCTCATACCGACCAAATTGACGACCGGGCAAGCTGCCAAGCGCACCCCGTAATTGCTCCATCAGCGTGTTTGCCTGCTCGGAGTTTACCGCTTCGTAGTCGTGGCGCGAGTAGAAGTTCCGGCCATAGGTTTGCCAGTGATCTTTGAGGATGGCTTCGACCGATTCTCCCCGCACTGCTAAGATATTGAGCCAGAACAGGACCGCCCAGAGACCATCTTTCTCCCGCACATGGTTAGACCCTGTACCGAAGCTTTCCTCACCACAGAGTGTCGCTTTGCCGGCATCGAGTAAGTTGCCAAAGAACTTCCAACCCGTCGGTGTTTCATAGCAATCAATCCCCAGTTTCTCCGCCACCCGATCGGGGGCTTGGCTAGTGGGCATTGAGCGCGCAATCCCTGCAAGTCCGCCTTTATAGCCTTTGACCAAGTGGGCATTTGCCGCAATCACCGCTAAACTATCGCTCGGGGTGACAAAGAACTTGCGACCCAGAATCATATTGCGATCGCCGTCTCCATCAGAGGCAGCACCAAAGTCTGGCGCATCATTGCCGTAGAGAATCTCGACCAAATCATGCGCGTAGACTAAATTCGGATCCGGATGCCCTTTACCAAAATCTTCCAGGGGCGTTCCGTTCATAACGGTGCCAGCCGGTGCACCGAGTTTGTCTTCAAAAATGCGGTGGGCATAAGGACCCGTCACAGCATGCATCGAGTCCATACACATGCGAAAGTTGCCGCTGGTCAGTAGGATTTTGATCCGATCGAAGTCAAATAGCGTCTCCATCAGCGCGGAGTAGTCATCAACTGAGTCGATCACCTCGACTCGCATCGGCCCCAACTGTGTCGGACCAAGTTTGTCCAAGTCAATGTCGTTGGCGTCAAGAATCTTATATTCGGTGATTTGTTGGGTGCAGCTGTAGATCGCCTCTGTCACCTTTTCGGGGGCGGGGCCGCCGTTACCGATGTTGTATTTAATGCCGAAGTCACCATCTGACCCACCCGGGTTGTGACTTGCAGAGAGCACAATCCCCCCAAACGCGTTGTACTTCCGAATCACACAAGAGGCAGCAGGCGTCGCCAGGATGCCCCTCTGTCCGACCAGCACTTGGCCAAACCCATTTGCTGCTGCCATTTTGAGAATGATCTGCAGTGCTTGACGATTGTAGTAGCGACCATCACCACCAACCACGAGGGTTTTGCCCGTATATCCTTCGAGTGAATTAAAGATCGACTGGACGAAGTTCTCCAGATAGTGTGGCTGCTGGAAAACGGAGACTTGCTTCCGTAAACCAGAAGTACCAGGCTTTTGGCCAGCGATCGGCTGTGTCCTGACAGTCTTGATATTGTTCGGGGGCGTTGTCATGCCGTAATAGTCTCCAAGATCTTGCTATGTAGGATTTTAAAGCGCAAAACCACTTTGCTTCAAGAATTCCCCAATCCAGACTGGCGGCTGACGCAAAATCGATTGTCAATCCACGCCACCCAGACACATACCGAGTCAACCGACACACTTATGCCAAGGTGCCGATAAAGCCCACCGGCACCTTGACCGCGCTGAATCGCAATATGGCCCTTCAGGGTACTGCCATGCCTACTGGCCAGCGCTTAGCTTAGCAATATCAAACCTCGACTCTCTCTCATAAGGAGTAACGTCCAATGACTCACACGACAGCTTCAAAGCGCCACACACTGAAACGGTTCATGCTGAGCAGTATGGCCATGCTGCTCACAGCACCGGCCCTTGTCGCCCAAAGCGCATCGGCGCTGACCCCGGTACCCGGTGGGGTTCCGGGTGGACTTCCCGAGTTACCACCGCCACAACTGCCTAAGCCGAGAATTCCCCAGTTGCCAATCAAGCCACCGACCCTAACACTAAAACCAAAATTCTCCTGTGGACCAAACCTCGCGACTTATGTCGTGCGTCCATTGAATAACCGCCCTGGTCAGGGAATTCGCTGTGTCAAGTTTAGTAACGGTAGCCCCAATAGTCCACGCACACCACGCATTGCCTGGTATGGCGAAGGCAATTGGTACGGCAAAACTTATCGTCACATGGGCCATGCTTTCGATCAGGGGCGTGCCCTGCAAGGCTATGCTTCCGATATTTATGGTAACGGTGAGGATATCAACAATAACTTCCCCGGCAACTTAAATGTCCAAATCATCAATGCCAGTCGGATTCGGGTCACAGGTGCCTGGAATGAAGAATGGATTCGGGTCAAAGACACGGCTTATAAGCCATTAGCCCGCCCCAAGACCTGCGGACGCTACCTTGAGCAGTACCGTGTAGCGGATCTGTTACCGATCGCCCAAGGTGGACGCAAAGGTGACGGTCTACGTTGTGTGCTCAAGGTCGGTCCAGTCGGGACCTACGCACCGAAGCGGCGTTTTACCACTTGGTTTGGTAATGGTCAGTGGCAGGGGAATTACTACTCCCATGTCGGCACTCGATCAACGAGTGGTGTCGGTGCAAGTGACATCTGTGGGACAACCTTTGGTCCTGTCTGCAATAACTTTGCCTACGGCTCTCTCAACCTGACGCCGGTTGGT
The DNA here is from genome assembly GCA_963704065.1 of uncultured cyanobacterium. Taxonomy (GTDB): domain Bacteria; phylum Cyanobacteriota; class Cyanobacteriia; order Leptolyngbyales; family Leptolyngbyaceae; genus Romeriopsis. The sequence continues at coordinate 4,675 of CAVPGX010000034.1, forward strand.
GGCGGTTATGACGTAACTGGCGCATGGCGTGAAAGATGGCGTTAACACGGGGTATCGTTCCCATCTGATGTCAGCTTGGGCAAAGTTGCCTACTAAGTAGCAAAACTGTGCAAAACTCTAATCCTCATATCACGATGGTGCTTTCCGTTGAGAAGCACCATCGTTTTTTTGATCGCACATCAACCATATTTTTTGCGTGACAGGCGATTCATCATCTGAATCATGTCGAGCGACGAATTATGCATAAGGTTAAGTCGCGACAGATCTATGTGCATTCACAACTCGCACAAATCTTGCTCCGGAACACTCAATACATATAGCGATTGATCACAAAGCTTGGAGTCAATGCGAGTCAATCTTCATAGGAGCTAACCCCAATGAATGCCGATTCTCGCCCCAAAGTTACACCGATGATGAAATCTCTAACCGTGCTGAATAATCCATCTCGACTGAATGACTTTGCCACGGTTGAAAGTAGGCAAAGCAGAAAAGATCAAAATCAAACATCAAACAGTAAGTTTTCACTATTTGAGGTAGTTTTAGAAACGCTAATGGATGGCGTAATGATTGTCAACGCTGACGGTGAAATCCTCCAAGCTAACCTGAAAGCGACGGCGTTATGCGATCGCCTATTAGTCGAGGAATCAACCCCGAAATATACCCATCGTCATCACACAGCCCAGCTACCACAAGCAATTCAATCCGTCTTGGACGCATTACTCGAAAGCCACAAACTATTTCCAGGACAGCGAATTTTGCCAGAATTCGAGGTTTACCTGAGTGATCGCACGCCGCTGCGAATTCGTGGTCAATTCCTGGATATTCCGCGCTCCAATTCGGATGTCCCCTACGTACTAATCACCATTGAGAACCGTCAGGAATCCTTGCATAGTGTCGCGATCGGCGATGCACAGCGATTTGGATTCACCCAAAGGGAAACAGAAGTTTGGCATCTACGACTACTTGGCCATTCCTACCGCGAAATTGCCACAATGTTATTTATTACCGAAAATACTGTCCGCAAACATGTCAAAAGTGTTTTAGCCAAGCGACGGGTTGAGCTTGAAGTGTTGACGTAATATCGCCTGCCCCGATCGGCTGTGATTTACGGCTAAAGCGGCCTGTGGACGCATCGTGGGTAATGCGAGAGGATACGCAATTAATCGGCGTAACGAGTTGATTCTATACCCTGCTTGGGTTATGGTCCAAATCGTTATACTTCTATAAATCATGTGCGCATTCGCGTCTGCCCCTATGTCGATCGGCATTGTTCCTTGGACACTCCACCCCAAAGCCCCATCTCTGAGTCAACACACGCTTTACCACAATGGTCGGCGACTAGCGCTAACCAGTTATTGCAACCAGCAACGCCGATCGCCATTACAGGTGTTGCTGATTCATGGACTAACCTACTCATCCCACGAATTTGACGTCGATTACAAGGACTATAGCTGTGCCCGCAGCCTGACGAGAAACGGTTTCGGCGTTTGGCGCTTGGATTTGTCGGGGTACGGTGCGTCTGATGCTGTTCAGGATGGATTTGCGGTAGACGCTGATGCCGCCGCCGCCGAGATTGCCACAGCCGTGGCTTATATCCGTGAGACGACTGGCGTGACGCAGGTCGATCTCTTAGGCTGGAGCTGGGGCACCGTCACCGCCGCCCGGATGGTCGTCCAACACCACGATTGGATTCGCCGCCTCGTACTCTACGCACCGATCGTCCAGGGATTCGATCAGCCCAGTCCGAGCACCCCCTGGCATCAAAACTCCTGGATACATGCCGCCGCTGATTTTCCGACGCAAAATGGCGAAATTGACCCACTCAAGGTGGAATTACCAGTTGCCGCGCTGTTCTTATCAAACTGCTGGCGCTACGATGGCGACCGCAGTCCCAATGGTGGACGACGAGATTTGATGGTTGGCAGTGTCACACCCCTGATTCATTTCGCCAAACTGGCAGTCCCCACGCTGGTCATCGGCGGCACTGCTGATCCCTATTTAAGCTGGGAAGTCATCCAAGCGGGCTTCAAACAGTTGCCCCAAGTCAACCAGAGCAAACTGGTGCAACTGCGCGGTGGCGGCCATCTCCTGATGCTGGAACGTCAACATTACAAACGTTTCCAGCGTGAAGTCATCGCGTTTCTCCGCCGCGATTAGCCCTGAGTCTGTTTCAGATGACTCAAAATACCGTCCGCAATCCCTTGGGCCAGCTTGCGGCGATGGGCCGATTGACTGAGATTTGCGGCATCAGTCGCACCTGTGACAAATCCAGTTTCGACTAAGACGGACGGCATCGAAGTTTCCTTCAGTACATAAAATCCAGCCGTGCGCACGGCACGATCAACCACATCAACATGACGCAACACATTCGTATGGATCGCTTCCGCCAGCCCCAAACCTGACTGGTAGTAGTAGGTTTCTAAGCCATTCACTTCGGGGTGATCCATGCTAAAGGCATTGGCGTGAATACTGACAAACAGGGTTGCCTTGGCCTGCTCCGCAATATCAACTCGCGGCTGTAAATCCAGGTCGATATCACCATCGCGGGTCAGCAATACCTCTACATCATCATGCAGCTCAAGCAGGCGGACTACCTGACGGCTGATGTCCAATACAATTTCCTTCTCCTGAATGCCACCGTGCCCGACCGCCCCGGAGTCCGGTCCACCATGCCCCGGATCAATCATAATCACCGCGCGGTTAGACGGGGTGGGTGACTCATCCGCGACTGGCGCAGTTGGGATGACAATGTAGGGCGATGTAATTGGGCGCATTCGACGTTGATGTACCATCGCTTGATACACCATCGCCATCATATCCGCCCGCGTTGCCGGTTGATTCGGGTTGAATTGCGTTTTGTTTGGATAGTTCACGACCATGCCAGCAGCGATCGCGGCCGCAACCGTCCCTTGAGCAGCGCTCGGAATCGCAGCGCGATCGCTCAATAGCGATAATCGCTGGATATCGCCTGGTGGAAAATTCAACCCCTGAACCAATCCTTGCAACAACTCCAATCGCGTCATTGCGGTTGCGGGGCGGAACGTCCCATCCGCAAATCCGGCCAAGAAGCCGCCACGATAGGCTTGTTCGATCGACGCAGTGCCCCAGAAATCATCGGGCAGATCGCTAAATTTAACAGCATCACGGCGGGGCATCGGATTGAATGAACGGGCGACGACTGCCGCAAATTGCACCCGATTGATCGGCATATCGGGCTTAAACGATCCATCCGCATATCCCCGCACTAAATCTTGAGCCGCCAACGGCAGAACAAATTCCTCACTCCAATGATTTCCCAGATCGGTAAAGTTTAAAAACGACAGATCCGGTGTGACGATATAGGGGGACTCGATCGGCTCCGCCCGATTAATACTGACAAGCGATTGGTAAATCATCGCGCTGACTTCAGCGCGGGTAACGTCACGCAGTGGATTCAACAAACGCGGATTCGGATGATTCACAATCATCTGACGTTGCGTCCCTGTGGCAACTGCATTGATCGCATAACCTGGAATTTGTACCCGATCGCCGTAGATCTGCAACACAGCAGGCGGTCCACCCTGAAACTGTAAACCATTGACCAACGCGACGATCGCTTGTACGCGGGTGAGATTCAGTCCTGGACGAAACGTCTTGTCCGGGAAACCGGCCAAAAAGCCCATTGCCGAAGCACGGGCAATCGCTTTTGCACCCCAAAAACTCGCCGGTACATCAGTAAACGCAATTGCCTGCCGCACATCGGGTAAATCATAGGTTTTAGCCAGCATTGCCGCATACTGTGCGCGGGTCAGCGGTGCTTCTGGCCGGAAACTGCGATCGGGAAATCCTAAAATGATGCCCCTTGTCACGAGCGCCGTGATAAACGGCTCGGCCCAATGACCCTGAATATCGGATAAACGACTTGGTGCTGATGTGGCAGGCGGCGGCGCAGGCGGTGGCGCCGCGGGTACGGGTGGCGGTGCGGGTGGTGACACCGGTGGGGGGGGCGGCAGGGGCGGCGGCGAATCAATCATCGGCGCAGGCGGCGGTAATTCCGCCGCCACGAGTTCGATATTGCCAATCACTTGTGTCAAGTTGACCTGGTTGCCGACGGAAACTAATCGCATCGACGGATTCGTTAAGTTGCGTAAATCCGCACCAAAATTATCGCGTAATACATTACCACCGGGATCTTGCGCACTGCCTAAGTCCGGTGATGCACTATCTTCAATCAAAATACCGGATTGCTTGCTCTGCGTAATCGTATTGCGCCGCAAGACCGGGCGGCAGTTGCGCGAAAGCGCGATCCCCGAAACATTATCTAAGAGCTGATTTTCTACTAAAAAGGGCGCCGCACTATCCCCGATCGTCACACCAATGCCCGTATCCTGGAATATATTCTGACGATATTCGCCCTTCGCTTGCCGAGCAAGCGAAATCCCATTGGACGCATTGCGACTAAAAAGACAGTCTGTCACTAATGGTTTTGCCTGCCCTGTCACAAAAATCCCTTCGCGCTGACAACGGCTGAACGTACACCGATTGATTGTTGGACTGCCCGTTTCGATCCAAATGCCACTGCCAAACCGCACCGGATTCGTAATCGTTACGCCTTTAATTTGCGCATCACCCTCTGCCAGTAAGGTAATGTTTTGTTCGCCAAAGGAGGCGCTGTTATATGGTCCACTCCCCGCAATCGTCACCCCACGACCCTGGCGCGATTCATCTCCTAGCAGCACAACCCCGGCGGCAACCACGATCGGCAACATTTCGCCATTACTGCTGGAATAGTTGCCCGGTGCCAGCTGAATCGTCGTCCCAGCCCGGGCGATCCGGAGCGCCGCCGTAATCGTTTTGAGCGGTGTGCCAGCATAGCCGGTGTTGCTGTCAAGCCCCTTAGTGGGATTAACATAAAGTAGATTTGAGGCGGATGACGAAACCATAACTAGCTCAATTCCGAAATTAATCAATCACCGACAAGTTGCCCAATAAAATTAAGCATTCATGATGATTTTGGCTACTTATAATAGCGAGTGAATCCACATTTGCAGCGTGAAACCGCTAAATTTATTAATGTCGTCTGACATCGTTATTCCGGGAACAACCCGCAAGCGCAAGATCACCGCTATGATGAGAACCATTCAGGTTCTTATAGCCGGAGCGTGATTTATGCTGATTGCCATTCTGATTTTCAACTTTTTGCTGGCCGTCATGTGTTTTACGATCGCCTGGCAACTTGGACTCTGGCGCAAAGCACTAGCGCAGACAGCTGACACGCTGCTCGAAGCGGAAAGAGCCACCCACGAAATGCTGAATGAAGCACCTGAATCAATTCTGGTGGGGCAAGTCGAAACACATCGCTTGCGCCAGAGTTATCGGCAGCTCGAAGTGCAACTACGCCGCATGCAACAATTGCTTGGGATTCTGAGTTGGAGTCGCCAATTCATCCGCAGCCAGCGATCACAGCCACCAGGCCGACGCCGGATGCGGTCCTCATAAATCCTCACAAATATTTATTGTGCGCACCAGTTGCTAGAACACCGTTTTTAGGGGAAATCAATCACTATGTCAGGCAAGCGATCGGGTGCATTTGTTATTGGTGTGATGTTAGGTGCAGCGGCTGGTACCGTGGCGACCCTGCTTTCAGCCCCAAGGACAGGGAAGGAAACCCGTCGGATCATCAAGAAGACCGCCGACGCGTTGCCCGATCTAGCTGAAGACTTGTCCAGTACCGTTCAACTGCAAGCCGATCGCCTATCGGAAAAGGCCCTCAAGAATTGGGATGGCACCCTGGTGCGGCTACGCGATGCCGTCGCAGCGGGTGTTGAAGCCACTCGCCAGGCGCAGCAAGCCCAAAACGCTGACGTAAAAATTGACGTTGAGGCGACGGAAACACCAGCATCAACAACCCACGACGATCGTTACAGTATCGGGGAAGTGGAATAGGTGCAACGGATTAAGGCAAGGCTGAGGGCATGGATCCGATTTTTTGGCTAGGACTATCGATTTTACTGGTTGCGATCAGCATCGCGGCGGTTCTGCTAATGATGGTTCCGGCACTAAAGGAGCTCGGCCGGGCTGCTCAAGGGGCCGAAAAACTGTTTGAAACACTCAACCGGGAACTGCCACCCACCCTTGAAGCCATTCGCCTCACCAGTCTCGAATTGACACAACTAACGGATGATGTGAATGATGGCGTCCAAAGTGTTGGCCAGGTGGTGCAACAGATCGATAGCAGCATGACAACAGCAAAAGTGCAAGCGCAGCAAGTCACCGTTACGACTAAAAGCCTTGCGGCGGGCTTCAAAGCGGCCTGGAGAACCCTCACAAGCGAGGAAAATGTGGACGCTCAGACTGTGGTTGATCAGATTGATCAAACCTTAGTATCCGCCGCTGGTGATCCGGCAATGGGTGCAACGACCGATTCTATTTCTGAGACTTTGCAAACTACTCCACCCACACCGGCAATGCCAGAATCAACCACGCCATCGCCGGAGAAAATCCAATGAGCCTAGCGATGTTTGACGATCTGGCGATTCTGCAATCAGAAGTGAATTGACGCTAGGATCATCCACTCTTAATATGAATGTAGCTTGAACAAATGTAAAGAGATTCAAATTTGCTCTCATTTTTGGGGGCTTGGGAAGATAATTCGATGAAAGCATTTACGATGCAGCAGTCCAGCGTTCAATCCTCATTTGCACCATCCCTCCAGCTTTGGCGGCGGCAATGGCACCGATCAGTTTTGCGGTCGCTGATGACTTGTATATTAGCGCTGCTCCTCGTGCTTGGCAGTTGGACTATTGCACCGGCGGCTCACGCATTCGAGAATCCTGAACTGCTGCCCGATCATCCGACCAATGTGATCGACCTCGCGAATAATCTCACCCAAGTCCAGGAAGAAAAACTCGACCAAGAACTGGGCGAGTTTGAACAAGAAACCGGCTGGAAGCTGCGTGTTCTAACCCAGTTCGACCAAACGCCTGGTCGGGCAGTCAAAGGTTTTTGGGGACTCGATGACAATACTGTGATGTTGGTGGCCGATGCGCGGGGCGGCAACATCCTCAACTTCAGCGTCGGTGAGAATATCTATCCACTTCTATCGCGGACATTTTGGGTCGAACTACAAACCCGCTTTGGCAATCAGTTCTTTGTGCGTGACAATGGCGAAGACCAGGCAATTTTGCAAACTGTTCAGACGCTCGAAACCTGTTTACGCCAAGATGGTTGCAGCGTTGTGCCAGGGCTACCCCAAGAGCAATGGGTACTGACACTCGTGACTTCGATTATCGGCGGTGTTGTCCTCGGCTTTGCCGCCCAGCCGCGTAAAGCTGGTCAAGGTTTTGCTTGGCAGTGGGCATTGATTTTCTCACCACTGTGGGGCATCCTCTTCATCTCCTTTGGCATTGGCCCAGTCGTTACTCGCACAAGTGATTGGTTGCCACTCACCCGCAACTTTATTGGCTTTCTGGGGGGAGCACTGGTAGCTTATCTATTGCCAATCCTGGGTCGTCCAGAGTCCGATGCCGATACGTAATACGCAAATGACCTAGACTATATCGGTGATCGTCAATTCCGCTTGTTTACGACGCGCATTGTTGATCGCCCTCCACAACTAAATACCCGTCACAGCATCGATCGATTACGATGTCACGACAAGTCACTCTGGGAAGAAGGAGTCAACGACATGCCCCCCGTACCCGCGATGAAGCAACCAGCTCCCTTGCAAGCGATTCAATGGGTACTTGACCCCGTAGGTTACTTGCAAACGAGTTTTGATCGCTATGGCGATATTTTCGAAGCGCGTGTCATCTGGAAGGATGGCATCGAACCATTGATCATGGTGAATGAGCCGAAAGCAGTTCAGTACATGCTGACCCATGACACTGGCAAAGAATTCAGTGCTCCAGGGGATGTCAATGAGTTGCTGGTGCCGCTACTCGGTCGGCAGAACCTCATATTGCTCAGCGGCCGCCAACATCGAGAACGACGTCAGTTGGTGATGCCACCGTTTCATGGGGAACGGCTCAAGACCTATGAACAAACGATTCAGCAGGTTGCCCAAGAAGCAATTGCGCAATGGCCGCTCAACGAAACGCTGAATGTGCGTGGTGTCATGCAGAGAATTACGATGCAGGTGATTCTCCAAGCTGTATTTGGGCTACACCACGGTGAGCGTTACGAGCAACTCGATCGATTGTTGAGTCGGCGCATAGAAATGACTAGCAGTCCATTAGCCGCTTCCATTCTATTCTTCCCCTGGTTGCAAAAAGACTTTGGCGCTTGGAGTCCTGGTCGGCGGATGCAGCAGCTAGCCGTACAAACCGATCAGCTAATTTTTAGCGAAATTCAGGAGCGCCGGGCGAATCCTGATGCCGATCGGCATGATATTCTGTCGCTGCTGCTAGCGGCTCGCGATGAGCACGGTAATGGCCTGACCGATCAAGATTTGCGGGATGAGCTGATGACATTACTGGTGGCTGGTCACGAAACCACAGCCACAGCCCTAACTTGGGCCATGTATTGGATTCATTCGTTACCGGCAGTGAAGCAAAAGCTGCTGGCAGAGCTTGATACTGTCACTGACCCGACAAATCCAGCTGAGTTTCTACAACTTCCCTACCTCGCAGCAGTCTGCAACGAAACACTGCGCATCCATCCCGTTGCCATGCTGACATTTCCGCGACGAGTAGAAGTGCCCTTAGAACTGTGCGGTTATCAATTGCAACCAGGCATGTTGCTCATGGGAAATATTTATCTGATGCATCAACGGGAAGACCTTTATCCCCAGCCCCAGCAATTTCGACCAGAACGATTTTTAGAACGCCAATTTTCGCCCTATGAGTTTATGCCGTTTGGTGGCGGCGTACGGCGCTGTGTGGGTGCGGCCTTGGCCCAGTACGAAATGAAGATTGTCTTAGGCACGATCCTGACCCAGTTGGATTTGGTATTGCGCAACCGACAGCCAGTTCAGCCTGGACGTCGCGGTGTCACGCTTGGTCCGCAGAAACCGGTGCAAGTGGAGCGAGTTGGTACGCGCTCCTCAGTGAATCGATCGAATCAACAACTGATTGCTAAGTAAACAATATCGATCGACGTAACCTTGCATGTCTCAAGCATCGCTCGATCAATTTCAGCCATTTTCCCTGACTCACTTGGCGATCGTCACGATCTGGACGGTGCTTTGGGGGTTGATTATTGCGCTGGGGGTCCGGTGGCGAGGAAAGCCAAGATTACTCAAACTGGAGCAAGGGTTTGCGGTACTGTATTTACTCCTGTGGATTGTATTTCATAGTTTGCGCTTACTGCCCGCTAATTTTAATCCGGCTGTATCTTTGCCGCTTTATATTTGCGATCTGCTCTCGTTTTTGATGCCGTTCGCCCTACTTTTGCGAACCCGCTACTTGATTTCACTGCTCTATTTTTGGGGCATTGGATTGAGCCTGCAAGCGATACTAACGCCGGCTCTGTCGTTGGGACCACGACACTTAGAATTTTGGGTTTTTTGGTTCGATCACGCGCCGATTATGGGGATGGCGATTTATATGCTGATTGTGCATCGATTTCGCCCGACGCGGCGAGATTTTGACTGGGCAGTGTGTGCTGGCTTGTTTTACATTGCTTGCATCTTGCCGATAAATGTAGTTTTTAATTTTAATTATGGCTTCCTTGGTCAAGGTAGCCCCAATCATCCTTCCTTAATGGATTGGCTCGGGCCCTGGCCCTGGCGGATCGGGGTAATGGTGGCATTAGCGTGGCTGGTGATGGCTCTTTTACTAGCACCTTGGACGATGGCTCGGCGTTATCGATCGCACCGTGATGATTAAGGTTTTAGGAAACTGTATTGATTTTTTGGACTGCATTCGGATGCCAGGATGATTGGATTGCCAGCTACAAACAAGGCACCCGGGTCCCATTGTTTGGCAAACTCACACATCACGCCGCCAAAGGCTTGGGCATCGCTCTGGTTGCCATCGGTCACTTGCAGCCACAGGGGCACACCGCCATCACGACTACAAATCAAGTTGACCATATATTGCTTCAGGTCTGGTCGTTGATCACGTGAGTAGCCCCGACAAATCTGAATCGTCTGGATATCCTCCTCAGTCTCAGGCGCTTCTGCAGGGGCGATAACGTCAGCGGCATCGGGTATCCGATAGTCACCATCCACCGAGAAGGAACTGGAATCTAGGTGCAGCTGAGTTGTCTCCACACCATACCGCTGTACTCCTTGCAGCGATGCCTTCAAGAAGAACATCGTTGTGCCGAACTCAAACAACCCATCCAGCACCCGCCCCAACCGGTCATCGTTCAGATAACTCGCCTCAATCCCCTCCCCCAGAAGATGCGCAATCGGTTTACGCTCAAAAAACTCGCTGAATAAATACAATGGCGCACTCAGAAACCCAAAACAATTCAGAATCATCGCTTTGACCACTTGACCACTGCTGATGCAATTCTGGGCGTGGCGCGGCAACAACTCATCGGTCAATTCGACTAAACCTAACTCATCAATCACACCTGCCACTAAGCCCAAATGGTCCAGCGTCTCAACCGCCAAATCTGTCCCCATGCAAATCTCCATGAAGCCCACATAGCAACATTATCGGAGATCGTCCCTACCTGCGGAAACTAGGTTCAGTCAGCGGCCTTGAAAACTCAAGTGGTCGATTGATCCGGGCGATGAGTACAACATCATTACATGGTTTTACCAACCAATAAAATAACGACTCTTTTTGCGGAAAGCCGTTTTCAATAACGTTGCGACAACTAAACTAACACCAACTAAGAAGAGTGTTTTTATTGGGAGAATTACAATTTCGGGGATGAAAGGATTATATTGGGAAAATCCAAAGTAATCTAAACAGAACAAAACCCACGGGTGTAGAAAATATATCGCGAAACTGCCCGACGCAATATATTTCAGAACCGGAATCTCTCTGCCGTCAAACTTTTGGAGCAATGACAGAAAGAAGAATGTCATGAAAACTTTTTGAATGATGATGATGTCAATTCCATTGTATGAAATCATTGTGTCTTTATGAAAATTGCCATAATGCTCGTAGCCGATCGCCTGGATTACTGCAAAAAATAATGTCAATAGTCCTAAAATAAGACTTTTATTTTTTATGTAATTCAAAATCGATTCTCTATTAATGGAGAAAAGCATCCCCAGAATATACATTGGGACAAAATAAACTAACGAATGTATGGGGGATAAGTTGAAATTAGGCCGATGGACTAATCCGGAGATTGCGAATAGTAATAGGAATATGAATATTTGCATTTTCCTGGATGCGTTGATGTATTTTATAAAGATTGGCGAAAGCCCAAAGATAATCATGATGAATGGTATGTACCAATAGGCCGTCAAAATTCTGCCTGTCCATAGGAATTTTAAATACCAAGTTAGGCTGCTGCCGAAGCTACTCAGGTCACCGACGAGTGCAGGGTGCGGTCTACCTAAGCGTATGACAATCACCAAAAATCCAATGCTGGATAATATGATGTAAGGCAGCAAAACGTTTTTAGTCTTTTTGATTAAGAATTCTCGGTAGCGGAATTTCGGCAAGAAGATGTGATGAAAGAAGAAGCCGGAAATAAATACAAAAAGGCCGGTGCCACCAGAAATTAAATTTGCAATGATTTTCTCGGGGATTGTATCAATGTGCCACGCATCGTATGAGTGGCTGGTGACAATCAGTAAAATGGCGATCGCTCTGAAATAATCAAAATAATTTAATCTCACGCCTTGGCTACCCCTGCATCGATTAAACAACGATCGTCGTTAATCTACAGCGATCGTTGCTCCAATGTTAACCACATCCATAGGTATAGTTGGACGACAACGGGAATCCCCGAATCGCCGCCAACATCAATAAAATCCGAGCATTCCAACTACGAAGCTGTCGCTGCTTTCACCCAGGACTGAATTAATCCCACCACCTCATCGATCGCGACATCCATCCGTTCACCATCAGCTCGCTTGACCACTTCGACTTTGCCGTCTTTCAGCGACTTGCCCGTCACCACCCGGAAAGGAATCCCGATCAGCTCCGAGTCCTTGAACTTCACACCGGCCCGCTCATCCCGATCGTCAAACAGCGTCTCCACCCCGGCGGCATTCAATGCCGCATAGAGCTGCTCAGCCGCCGCCATCTGGGTTTCGTCGGTCACGTTCGGTACGACCACAACAGCATGGTACGGCGCGATCGCTACAGGCCAAATAATGCCGTTCTTATCGTAGGACTGCTCTACCGCCGACTGCGCGAGACGCGAGACGCCAATCCCATAGCAACCCATCGTCATCGGTTGCTCTTCACCTTGCTCGTTGGTAAAGGTGGCATTCATCGCTTCGGAGTATTTGGTTCCAAGCTGAAAAATATGGCCGATCTCGATACCGCGGGCAGTCTTGAGCAATTGACTGTTGTCGTGTATGGCTCGATCACCCACCATGGCTTTGCGCAGATCAACCACTAACTCTGGCAGCATAAAGTCCTGGCCCCAGTTCGCCCCAACCACGTGGTAGTTCCATTCGTCCGCACCCGTGATGAAATTCTTCAAATCAACCGCAGTTTGGACAAC
>CAVPGX010000035.1:0-8748 GCA_963704065.1 uncultured cyanobacterium
TATGCTCGATCAATACGATCAGTTAGAATTTATTGCAAATTGTTACGATGTCGGCGGAATTGGGTAATCTTTTCCTAAGGGATTGCTTGCAAGTCTAGATGTTTAGCGTTTGGATGATGAGCTGACATAACAGTCTTAATCAACAAGTTTTAAGCAATAAACTGTTGTGGAATTGCACTACCATTCCACCGAAAGTGAATTCCTGTAAGGAGATATATGGCGAGCTACAACGTCACACTCATTAACGATGATGGTCTCAATACGACGATCTCAGTGGCCGACGATGAAACTATTTTTGATGCTGCCGAAGAAGCCGATATCGATTTACCGGCTTTTTGCCGAGCGGGATCCTGCTCGAGCTGTGTTGGGAAAATAATCTCCGGTAAAGTCGACCAATCTGATCAGTCTTGCTTAGATGATGAGTTGATCGAGTCAGGTTTTATTTTGGCCTGTGTCGCATTGCCACTTTCTGATTGCGTCATCAAAACTCATCAAGAAGAGGCGTTGGATTAAGAAAATAGGCGGTTTTGTATCATATCGTCTTGCCTTCAAGGGTCACTTGAATCTCAAGCTACCCATGAGGATTTCAGCCAGTTAATAACGCCAAAACCGATTGATGATCCGGCTCGAGTTCGGTTTGGGTTCAGACTGTGAGCAGGGGATCAGGTGTTTGCTTTAGGCAGCGACCATGAGTTGTTGTAGAGCACAAGTATATAGCCGACTCTCCTGCCCGGACCAAGTCGGCAATCAATAGTTCATCATTGTCTAAGGCCGCGATCGCGGTTAGTTGCTGCTCGGATGGATCCAATAGCTTACATTGATCCAGTATTTCACCATGGTGATCTAATCGAAGCATCTGCCCAGATTTACTGGCCATTACATAGCCGACTTGCGTTGCGATGATAAACATTGGGATGAAGTCTAAGGCAATGCGCATAACCTTGAGTGGTTTAAGCGCAATTAGTAGAGCCAACGTCGGATCAGAGGCATCAAGGGTCAATAGTTGATAGGGGGAAGTCGTACTGAGCGCTACGGGGCCGGTTGTCGCCGGTAAGCGGCAATAATCAGCAAATCCACCTCGACGATTGGCTAAATAAGCGCCAGGTCCGATAGTCTGCCGCGTCTTCTTGGTTGCATACATTAGGCAAAATGGCTAAACCATGGCGGTGATCTAGGGCAAGCAGTTGCTCCGGCCATTCCCAATAGTACTGGAGGATGGATCGGTACGAATCCTGGTAATCGCAAAATTTGGAATTGGGTTGAGCGGTATCCTGTATTGTTGGACGCATCAGTCACATGAGTAGCGCTGTCCTGTTGCATAGTCGCGCCGAGGCTAACATGATGGCTGCCAAGATTTCTGTCAGCTGAGCTCGTACGCCAAACTACCAATTTGGGCAGTCCAACCGGATAGCTCGGTAACCAGTAATATGTTTTCGGGTTTTAGATTAGAATGAATGACACCACATTCATGAGCATGGTCTCAACCCCTGTAAGATATCAATAATTAGCTTTAAGCATAAGTCGAGCTTGAGCTGTCGCGGCGATTCCATCAAATCCCTGCGTCCCGCCCTCACAATAATCCGTGACGAATGTCCAGCTGCATCGTATCATAGGGTGTGGAACTTGACAATATTGGGATGTTGTAGGCGGCTTAGAGATGTAACTCACGCAAGAAACGATGTGTGGGGAATGTTTTTCCGCAAGCAACTTTCAGAGCGAGACCCAAAACTACCTGTTTCACGGTGAATGCCACAGAATACTTGTGCAAAATGACCTTGGCCCACTTGGCCTAAGATGCGATATTTGGAGCGCGACATATGCGTACGAGCAATTACGGTGTGGGCAGCAACAATAATGGGCAGTAGCAATTCGAATGCCGTTATCGGGCAGCACTGGCCGAATACTGGATGCTGAATATTGGATGTAGTTAAGCAGATTATTCGATATGGCCTTGACGGTGTGGGCCACCAAGGTGGGTCACACCGTCAATCGCGATTAAGCAAATAGATTTGCGACAACTAGTTGCTTGTCTGCTGCTGCCGGTTGTCGTTCAATATGTTCATGGACTTGTTCACTCAGACGCTTGCAACTTTGCTCAGTTTTCATGTCTCCTTGGTCGAAATAACATTTGGCAGCCATGCGTAGATTTCTTCCACTGTCGGACGTTTTTCCCACGCATTTTGATTGGAGGAAGCCCCGGTTGAAGCGCGCTTTAGCCAGTGTGGATTCCAGTTGAATTGCTTGAGTGTAGTCTTCAATCGCCTTGCTCATCTTCCATACGCGAGAGCTTTGGCGGATTGGCCGCGCTGGAAAAATAAGTCGGCGGATTGGGGTTCGTCCGAATTGCTTGGGTTATCGATTTCACGGAGTTTTTGGAGAATTTCGACAATTTCTGCCTTTTTACTTTCCAGCTTTTGAAGATGCTGGTTCATTTCCGCGCTAACAGTTTCTACTTGTGTAAACTTCTCCATTGAAATTGGCTAGTTTAGTTTCATTGGTTTGATTGTGCTCATCCAGCTTTGTCAGTTGTGCTTGTCTCATCTTGGGCCGCTAGCTCGGAACAGCTGTTTGTTGCGATTGTTCCATCGCATTCATCAAGCGTTTTCGATTGACTAAATTCAGTGTTGCAGTAAGTGACAGTGGAATTGTTGCAAAAGCTGCCTGTTGCATGATGGCTAAGCCAACTGAGCTGCCTAATGAAACGATTACGGAGAAGGCTTCTAGTCCGTTCAGCCAATGGATGTGCGCGTCTGACTGCGTTTCTAATGGTTGTTGCATGATTTTAAAGTACCTTTATTCAAAAATGGTTAACCGAGAGGGTTCGATTCAGTCGTAGTGCTGGCATCATGGCATTTTTTGGCTTCCTCCGACGTCAGGTATTGCTTAATCACAGCTGGCAGTACTTGGCCAATCACTTGGGAAGCCGACTCGTCCGCACACCCCCGGGGACCCACGACGTGGATTGCCACAAAAGTAAGCGATCGCGTAACCGATTCAAGTTATTGATTAACATTGCGGTTGCCGAGCACTTAAGGGGAGGCGCCTACGATTGTCCGCGGCAAACTTGGCTGATATCGAATTCCCCTTTCAAAAATACCGTTGGGTTAATCGATTCAGCTTGCGTCTCAAGCTCATCCATAATTTCGTCTTCAGCATCGCGAATTTTCTCATAAGCATGGATGCGGCTATCTTTTGAAGCCAGATAGTCTTTGAGAAACTGCAGCTCTTCCCCAGTCGCATAACGACCTTCATATGCTCAAGCGTGTGAGTTGGTTTAGCATGTGTTTAGTCTTCCTAGTAAAAGTGACTCTCATGGCGTAAACAGCTTGGCATTATCTTGCACGTTGTAGCCAATGATTAAGCTATTCATTTCGAACGATTGGCCAGTAACGTAATTACCAATAGCTAATGATGAATCCACTAACCGCTTAAACATTCGCTGCTTCGGACTTGGCGAGATATTTGACAACTTCATCTTCTAGCTGGCTAATCATCGAACGGGTAATCAACTTATCCTTTTCGACTTATACTGGTTCCATTCAAAAGATGAAGGATATTCGCCGGGCCCGACGACCAATCAGCGATTCGATATCATCGACTTCACTGAGATACATGCCAGCAGGAGCTTGACGACGACGCCTTCACCCAGGACTGTGGTTTGGCAGGCCAAACGCGAATTTAGGTTGCACGTCGTGATGACTTCCAGCGTCCGCTGTTCTCGACGGTTAAGGGAGCAAGATTCTCCATGCCCTCTTTGATAAATACGTGGCAGGAGCGCACATTCCCCGCCCGCCACATTCGGAAGACACTTGTAACTCGTTGTCAGCAGGGCAGACAACAGGTTGTCATTGGTTTGCACCGATGTTTGTCTACCCATCGGATCAAGTTGAATAGTCTTTGCCACAGAAGTTTCTCCTCATTTGCTGAATGGCGATTATTCTGTTCAGTTCTGTGTGATAGCTTGAAATGCTTCTATTGCCTGTAATGCCTCAACCAGCTGTCTTTCGGCGTCAAGCTCCGTTGACAATTCACTGTATTTGGACTCAGTGAGTTCCTCACTTGCTATCATCTCGCCAAGAGACTCACTGATAGACTGAGCAATAGACTCGATTGAAGAAGGATCTCATCATTTGCTGGTTCACCCATAGATTCACTCATGGGTTGATCAATTGGCTCATCAGTAGTTGATTCAGCAACTAACTCACTGATATTGGGTTCGGTGAGTTCCTCACTCGCGATCATTTCGCCAAGAGACTCACTGATAGACTCGGCAATAGACTCTATGGGTGAACCAGCAAATGATGAGATCCTCTCAATCGAGTCTATTGCCGAGTCTATCAGTGAGTCTCTTGGCGAAATGATCGCGAGTGAGGAACTCACCGAGCCCAATATCAGTGAGTTAGTTGCTGAATCAACTACTGATGAGCCAATTGATCAACCCATGAGTGACTCTATGGGTGAACCAGCAAATGATGAGATCCTCTCAATCGAGTCTATTGCTGAGTCTATCAGTGAGTCTCTTGGCGAGATGATAGCAAGTGAGGAACTCACTGAGCCCAATACCAGTGAATTGTCAACTGAGCTTGACGCTGAAAGACAACTGGTTGAGGCATTACAGGCGATCGAAGCATTTCAAGCTAACCCAGACACAGCAAACTGAACAGAATAATCGCCATTCAGCAAATGAGGAGAAACTTCTGTGGCAAAGACTATTCAACTTGATCCGATGGGTAGACAAACATCGGTGCAAACCAATGACAACCTGTTGTCTGCCCTGCTAGACAACGAGTTACAAGTGTCTTCCGAATGTGGCGGGCGGGGAATGTGCGCTACCTGCCACGTATTTATCAAAGAGGGCATGGAGAATCTATCCCCCCTTAACCGTCGAGAACAGCGGACGCTGGAAGTCATCACGACGTGCAACCTAAATTCGCGTTTGGCCTGCCAAACCCGCGTCCTGGGTGAAGGCGTCGTCGTAGAACTCCCTGCTGGCATGTATCTCAGTGAAGTCGATGATATCGAATCGCTGATTGGTCGTCGGGCCCAGCAGAATATCCTTCATCCTTTGAATGGAACCGTATTAGTCGAAAAGGATAAGTTGATTACCCGTTCGATGATTAGCCAGCTAGAAGGTACCCAAGATGAAGTTGTCAAATATCTCGCCAAGTCCGAAGCAGCGAATGTTTAAGCGGTTAGTGGATTCATCATTAGCTATTGGTAATTACGTTACTGGCCAATCGTTCGAAATGGATCACTGATCATTGGCTACAACGTCGTAGTCCAAGCTGTTTACGCCATAGAAGTCACTTTTACTAGGAAGACTAAACACATGCTAAACCAACTCACACGCTTGAGCGTGGATACTGAAGGTCGTTATGCGACTGGGGAAGAGCTGCAGTTTCTCAAAGACTATCTGGCTTCAAAAGATAGCCGCATCAGTGCTTATGAGAAAATTCGCGATGCTGAAGACGAAATTATGGATGAGCTTGAGACACAAGCTAGATCGATTAACCCAACGGTATTTCTGAAAGGGGAAAAGGATGTCAGCCAAGTTTGCCGCCGCGATCGTAGGCACCTGCTTAAGTGCTCGGCAACCGCAATGTTAATCGATGACTTAGATCGGTTACGCGATGGCTTACTCCTGTGGCAGTCCACCATCATGCGTGCCATGCAGGATGAGCCGGCTTCACAAGTGATTGGCCGGGTACTGCCAGGTGTGATTAAGCAATACCTGACATCGGAAGAAGCCGATCTCATGATGCCAGCACTACGACTGAATCAAACCCTACTCGGTTAACCATTGAATAAAGGTATTTTAAGATCATGCAACAACCATTAGAAACGCAGTCAGACGCGCAGCAATCCCATTGGCTGAACGGACTAGAAGCCTTCTCCGTAATCGTTTCATTAGGCAGCTCAGTTGGCTTAGCCATCATGCAACAGGCAGCTTTTGCAACAATTCCACTGTCACTTACTGCAACACTGAATTTAGTCAATCGCAAACGCTTGATGAATGCGATGGAACAATCGCAACAAACAGCCGTTACGCAGCTAGCGACCCAAGATCAAGCACAACTGACAAAGCTGGATGAGCACAATCAAACCAATGAAACTAAACTAGCCGCGATCGAGGAGAAGTTTACACAAGTAGAAACTGTTAGTGCGGAGATGAACCAGCATCTTCAAAAGTTGGAAAGTAAAAAAGCAGAGATTGTCGAAATTCTTCAAAAACTCCGTGAAATCGACAGTCTAACCCAAGCAATTCGGACGAACCCCAAATCCGCCGACTTATTTTTCCAGCGCGGCCAAATCCGGCAAAGCCTCTCGCGTATGGAAGATCAGCGGATTGCAATTGAAGACTACACTCAAGCAATTCAACTGGAATTCACACTGGCTAAAGCCTACTTCAACCGGGGCTTCCTCCGATCGGAATTGGGTGAAAAACGTCAAGCAGTCGAAGATCTACGCATGGCTGCCAAATGTTATTTCGACCAAGGAGACATGGAAAACTACGACGAAGCCAAGCGTCTGAGTGAACAAGTCCATGAACGGATTGAACGACACCCGGCAGCAGCAGACGAGCAAGAACTAGTTGTCGCAAATCTATTTGCTTAATCGCGATTGACGGTGTGACCCACCTTGGTGGCCCACACCGTCAAGGCCAGATGCTTATCGAATAATCTGCTTAACTACATCCAATATTCAGCATCCAGTATTCGGCCAGTGCTGCCCGATAACGGCATTCGAATTGCTACTGCCCATTGCTACTGTCCATTATTGTTGCTGCCCACACCGTAATTGCTCGTACGCATATGTCGCGCTCCAAATATCGCATCTTAGGCCAAGTGGGCCAAGGTCAATTTGCACAAGTATTCTGTGGCATTCACCGTGAAACAGGTAACTTAGTCGCTCTGAAGAGTCTTCAGGAAAAACGTTTCCCCACACATCGTTTCTTGCGTGAGTTACATCTATTAGCCCGCCTACAACATCCCAATATTGTCAAGTTCCACACCCTATCATACGATGCAGCTGGACGTTACCTCGTCACGGATTACTGTGAGGGCGGGACGCTCAGGGATTTGATGGAATCGCCGCGACAGCTCAAGCTCGACTTATGCTTAAAGCTAATTATTGATATCTTACAGGGGTTAGACCATGCTCATGAATGTGGTGTCATTCATTCTGATCTAAAACCCGAAAACATATTACTGGTTACCGAGCTATCCGGTTGGACTGCCCAAATTGGTGATTTTGGCGTGGCTCAGCTGACAGAAAATATTGGCGGCCGTCATGTTAGCCTCGGCGCGACTGGTTCGCCGGCCTATATGGCTCCAGAGCGCTATTACAAGCGCAATTCCCCTGCTTCTGATTTATATGCAGTTGGGATAATTTTATTTGAATTAGTGGTGGGACATCGTCCTTTTTCTGGCCGACCCGGAGAAATGATGGTTGCACATTTAAATAAACCAGTTGTTATTCCAGAAGGCGTGCCATTACCATTGCACTCGATTATTACCAAGGCATTGCAGAAACTACCACAGCGACGCTTTAGTTCAGCCAAGGAGATGCTAAAGTCAGTTTCTCTTGCGGCAGAGATATTGAAAACCACCCAAGCATCCGATCGCATCTGCAGTTCTGAAGTCCCAGTTATACCCGTTAGTCAACCACAGCTGATTGCCCAAAACTGCTGGCCAACTCCAATTACACATTTAGCTGTAGATGGGCTGCAAATTCGCATTGGGGTAGCACAGTCAATTCACAGCCACGCCTACACAAAAAGCCGATTGACTGTGGCCCCGAACCAAGCATGGCCAATCCAAGACAACGAAGTCATCGAACAGATGCATATTTGCTCCCAAGGATGCTTTGTCCTGACGCGATCGCTCAATACACCAATGCCGCGCTATTCACTCCACCACTGGTCTAGTAGCATCGCCACTTCGCCATCCACAAACGGCCATTTACATGCAGTACAACCGTCATTGAATCGCGCTGATTCA
Source organism: uncultured cyanobacterium (assembly GCA_963704065.1). Lineage (GTDB taxonomy): Bacteria > Cyanobacteriota > Cyanobacteriia > Leptolyngbyales > Leptolyngbyaceae > Romeriopsis. The sequence continues at coordinate 8,001 of CAVPGX010000035.1, forward strand.
ATTATCAAGTCTTGGCACGCCCAAAATATCACAACCGCGATCGATCCCTTGGGACATTGGTTAGCAGTTGCTATGCAACAGGACACCGCTACTCATGTGACTGATGCGTCCAACAATACAGGATACCGCTCAACCCAATTCCAAATTTTGCGATTACCAGGATTAGTACCGATCCATCCTCCAGTACTCTGGGAATGGCCAGAGCAATTGCTTGCCTTAGATCATCGCCATGGTTTAGCCATTTTGCCTAATGTATGCAACCAAGAAGATACGACAGGCTATCGGACCTGGCGCTTATTTAATCGTCGAGGTGGGTTTGCTGATTATTGCCGCTTACCGGCGACAACCGGCCCCATCGCGCTCAGCACGGCTTCCCCCTATCAACTATTGACTCTTGATGCCTCTGATCCGACGTTGGCTCTACTGGTTACGCTCAAACCACTCAAGGTTATGCGCATTGCTTTAGACTTCATCCCAACGTTTATCATCGCATCGCAAGTCGGCTATGTACTGGCCAGTAAATCTGGGCAGATGCTCCGATTAGATCACCATGGTGAAATACTGGATCAATGTAAACTATTCGATCCATCCGAGCAGCACCTAACCGCGATCGCTGCCTTAGACAATGATGAACTATTGATTGCCACCTGCTCCGGACAGGGGAGTCGGCTATATACTTGTGCTCTACAACAACTCATGGTCGCTGCCTAAAGCAAACACCTCATCCCCTGCTCACAGTCTGAACCCA
>CAVPGX010000036.1:0-69532 GCA_963704065.1 uncultured cyanobacterium
ATAGTTGCCAGTCGTTGCCAGTCGGTTTAAACGATCGTGCAAACGTTTCGCGATCGACTCAAAGGTTTCGACAAACGGGACATAGCCGAATAACTCTGTCTGACAACCCCGCTGTTTCAGTTGCCATTCCAAGTTAATCAAGGATAGGGGCGATCGCCCTAGGCCATGAATCAGTAAAACTTGTGGTGCACGACTGGCCATAGAACAAGGTAGAGAAAATTGCTGAATTGATTGGTCTACCTCGATCGTAGCGATCGGCCTTGCAAATGTGGTTGTGCTCCAAGATCGGTTATCTGTACCCGGCCAAGCTGGAAATCGAAAATGGATGCCTAAAAACGTTGTCTCACTGCTGTACCGGACTGCAAATTTCAATCAACGTTCCTTCCAATGCCCGCACGTAAGCTACCGTTTGTCCCCACGGTTTCTCGGTCGGCGAACTGATAGGAATTGCCCCGGCGGCGATTGCTTGGTCATAAGCAGTTTGGACATTGTCATCCACAAACGCCAGTTCATAGCCAAACGGTTGGCCCGCTGGAGAGACTTTTTGATATTCTCCCTTTAGGTTGAACTCACCCATTTGATGATTGGCGAAAGCGAGGGTGACTGTGCCCGTTTTTAGCTCACCGTAGTCGATGTGTCCATTATTTTCGGATAGAAAGCCTGGCTGCAATCCAAAGGCTTTAGTGTAAAACGCAATTGTTTGACGAACATCCTCGACATAGATAATGACATAGCCCAATTTCATCGAGATGACTCCATTTAAGTAATGGGCGAATGGACAGTTACTAATTTTGTCCCATCAGGAAATGTCGCTTCGACTTGGACTTCATCAATCATCTCGGCAATGCCATCCATCACATCGTCGCGGCTCAGCAACGTTCGACCGTAGCTCATCAAGTCTGACACGGTCCGGCCATCGCGCGCGCCTTCAAGGATCGCCGCAGAAATGTAGGCGATCGCTTCGGGGTAGTTAAGCTTGAGACCCCTGTCTTTGCGACGTTCTGCCAGCAGCGCAGCGGTGAAAATGAGGAGTTTGTCTTTTTCTTGAGGAGTCAGCTGCATCGGTTGTATCGAGAGAAGGTTTACAGGGGGATCGTTACAGATTTTATTATCATACGGCTTAGTACCACACCCGTGGCATCGGCGGTATGCTGCCTTGGCGCGATCGTAGGACTTGCCAGAGGGCCATAAATCCTTGGCGGGCCAGCTGACTCGATTCACCGCGATACCGACAAATAAAGCCCTTCAAACTGCGGGTCAGGCCAATCTGTTGCGTTGGAATTTCTGTTTGGATTAGCGTCTCGCGCAGTGCATCAATTTCGCTATCGCTGCTGTGTTGGCCGACAAATGCGAACGTGCCGACAACCGGATAGCCATTCAGTCCGTGGGGACTTTCCAACAGGCCAGCATTGCCCGGTAGATATTGTCGATCGATCAGCAACGGGATGTCTTCTTGCCAGACTTCGACATCCGATCGCCATTCCCCTTGGGCAAAGGCTTCGCCGCGAGCCGTCCGGCCGAAGCGGGTGATGTCCCACAGTAAAACTGTGGCATCCGGGGCGAGATTAATCCGGAGCTGCTGCTGATATTTCGCTGCATCAAAGACGATCGTCTCCTGGGGAAACCACTCAAGGTAGGCATTAGCCTCCAGTTGAATCTGGATATTTTGGCGGCAGGTCGCACCCGTTGAGCGGTAAACTTTCGCCGCCGCCGGTGTCGTGATAAAAACTTGGCTCTTGGGGTGCAGGTGAATCTGCTGTTCCAATTCATCACCGCCAACCATGCCGCCCGCCGTATGGACGATCGTTGAATAGCAAATTTCTGGCCCTTCAGGATAGTGTGGCCGTTGTAGCCTCAGGGGCGCTTGGGTGAAGGTGTGACTGAGACGGGTACTGCCTTGGGCGTGGGTATAGCCGAGTTCGACTTTGCCGCGCCAAGGACTGTGCATGGGTGATGCTGTAGCAGAAGTGTGCATGCCCCAAACTATACCGAAAGGAATTCCTGAATCACCGCCTGGCTGAGTTCCTCAGTGGGGCCATTCGCGACGATGCCGCCCCGTTGCATGGCGTAGTACCAATCTGCCTGCCGCACGAAATGCAAATGCTGCTCCACCAGTAATACAGACATGCCCGTTTCGGTAATAATCCGCCGCACTGCCGCTTCAATTTCCAAAATAATCGATGGCTGAATCCCTTCGGTCGGTTCGTCTAGGACGAGTAATTTGGGATCGCCCATCAGGGCACGGCCGATCGCTAGCTGCTGCTGTTGGCCACCGCTGAGATCGCCGCCCATACGCCACAGCATCGATTTCAAGACAGGAAATAGGTCAAATGCGCGATCGAGCAGTTCATCGCGCCGCTTCTCTTCGCCTTTACCGAGGGCTTCCATCCCAATTAAAAGATTTTCCTTCACCGTCAGCCGGGGGATAATCTCACGTCCTTGGGGCACGTAGCCGATGCCGAGTTTAGCTCGACGATCGGGGGTGAACCGGATAACCGGTTGGTTCTGATACAGGATTTCACCTTGACGGGGCTTGAGCAAGCCCATGACCGTTTTGAGGCAAGTGGTTTTACCAACGCCGTTACGGCCAATCAGGCAAACCATTTGTCCTGGAAAGACGTTTAGATCGACTTGGCGCAGAATATGACTTTCGCCATAGTAAACATCGAGGCCGCTAATGCTCAGGGTGGGATCGATGACTTCGGGCGTATCGAGATTTAGTGTTTGGGTTTGGGTACTCATGGGTGGAGGGGTGGCGCTGGGAAGTGATCAGTTTTCTGGTGCTTCGCCTAGATAGACCTCGATCACTCTCGGATCGGATTGAATCTCATCCATTGTGCCTTCACAGAGGACTGTGCCTTGGTGGAGGACGGTGACGTGGTTGGCGATTTGGCGGACAAATTCCATATCGTGCTCAATCACGATGATCGAATGACTTTCGGCTAAGTCCAGCAGCAATTTACCGGTGAGTTCAGTCTCTTCATCGGTGAGTCCGGCAACCGGCTCATCAACCAACAGTAAATCCGGTGATTGGGCTACTAGCATACCGATTTCTAGCCATTGCTTTTCACCGTGGGAAAGCAAATGGGCGGGCATATCGGCTTTGCGATCGAGGCCGATGGTTTCCAATAAACCCGATACCGTCCGCTGGGCCGCCCGCGATGGTTTACCCAAGAGCGACGCAAAGACGGACTTTGGACGCTCGCACGACAGTTGGAGATTTTCGCGCGGTGTCAGATTCAGATACACGCGTGGGGTCTGAAACTTGCGGCCAATTCCCAGTCGGGCAATCTTGTACTCCGATAAACGGCGTAAGTTACTTTGCCCCTTAAATGTCACGCTGCCGATCGTCGGGCGCACTTTACCAGTGATCACATCGAGAAAGGTTGTTTTCCCCGCACCATTGGGACCAATGATCACGCGCAGCTCGCCCTTATTCAGGCTAAAGTTCAAGTCATTCAAGGCTGTGAAGCCACCGAATCGCACAGTCAGGTTGTTAGTGCTCAGTATTTTCTCGCTCACGCTCTACCTCCGGATCAGTTTCAAGACTGGGATAAGTGCTGACGGGAATGCCCTTGCCCAAGATCGATCGAAATCGGGTCGTCGATTGCTCCCGCCACCAACCCACAATCCCTTGGGGGAGGACCGTTACGACCACTAAGAACAATGCACCCTGGAAAAACAACCAAATTTCGGGAAACTGCTCACTGAGCAAACTTCGGGCAATGTTGACGAGCAAAGCGCCGATAATCGCCCCAATTAAAGTGCCACGTCCCCCTACCGCAACCCAAATTACCATTTCGATCGAAAAGGCAATTTCCATGTACTGTGGTGATACAATCCCCGACTGCACCGTGTAAAGTGCTCCCGCCACTCCGGCGAGTGCCCCGGATATGGCGAACACCAGTGTCTTAAAACTGGTTGGGTTGTAACCCGAGAAGCGGACGCGCGGCTCATCATCACGAATCGCCACTAGGAGGTTGCCAAATCGTCCGCGGGTTAACCAGCGGCAGAGGCCATAGGCCAAGGCTAACATCACGATACTAATGATGAATAGATTGCGCTGGGCCACATCCGAACCGAGTGCAACACCAAATAGATTTGCCGTTTCGGTTTTGAGTCCGTTTGTCCCGTTGATTAGTTTCTGCTGCCCATTAAAAAAGTTGAAGAAAACAAGCAGCATCGCCTGTGTCAGAATGGAGAAATACACCCCTCGAATCCGGTTCCGGAACACTAGATAGCCAAGCAATCCAGCGACAACCATCGGGATCACCCAAATTGCGATCAGGGTGAATGGGAATGAGTAAAACGGCTCCCAAAACCACGGCAATTTATCTACACCGTACAGGGTAAAAAACTCCGGTATCTGACCGTCAGGCAGTTGGAGTGTCAGGAACATGCCGATCGCGTAACCACCTAAGGCAAAGAAAATCCCATGGCCCAAACTCAGTAACCCCGTATAGCCCCAAATCAAGTCGATTCCCAAGGCGACAATCGCCAAGGATAAAAAACGTCCCACTAATTTCAGGCGAAACGGCGACAAGATCAGCGGCAATAGGACGATCGCAATGATCGCGATCGCGGCCACAATTCCAGCTTCCACCCAAGGGGATTTCTTTGGGGAGCGTTTTCGAGTAGCAATCATGAGTCAACTCCGCTTAAGCGTCCACTGATCGACCCTTCTGCGGGAATAATCCCGCTGGGCGAAATTGCAAGAAAACAATAATTAGTGCGAAGACCAATACCTTCGCCATGCTGGAGGTGGCAAAGAAATTCACAATATCGATAACGGGCTTAAAGGCTTCCGCATTCCAGCTACTCAAAATGAAGCCTAATGTACCAGAGCCAATTAAGTAGCTGGTGATGCCGATCACCATCGAAGCGACGAGGGTGCCGACGAGTTTACCGACGCCACCGACGACCACGACCATGAACGCGTCGATGATGTAATTGCCACCTAGGTTTGGACCGACTGAGCCCAAGAAAAGTCACGGCACAACCAGCAATTCCGGCGAGCCCAGAGCCTAAGGCAAAGGTTAACGCGTCAACTGTATTGGTGGGAATGCCGAGGCAAGAACTCATCTGGCGATTTTGAGTGACGGACCGAATCCGCAAGCCCCAACGCGACTTCTGTAGGAACCAGTAAACGCCAACCACACAGACAATCATCAAGCCAATGATGAACAATCGGGCATAGGGAAATGTCAGATCGCCTAGCTGCAGACCACCGCGCAACCACGCCGGTGGCGTGACATCCACATTACGCGGCCCAAACCACAGCTTACTCCAAACGGAAAGCGGCCCTTGGCCTAGTAGTACCTGGCCGATGATAATACTGGCTCCAGCGGCGATCCCAAACAGTAAGGTTCGCAGTCGATTCGGAATTTTTGATAACTCAGGGCGCAAGCGGCTAAACCACCACTGTCCGCCAAAAAAGATGACGGAAAATACGGCGATCGCAATGGTTAAACCCCAGTTAGCACTACGAACGAACTGTCGCAGAATCAAGCTAACGCCCCATGTGGCGAGTAGGGTTTCTAAAGGCCGACCATACAAAAACCGAATGACGCCACGCTCCAAGACTAACCCCGTGAGTGCGGCGACGATAAATGCTAGAAGTAATGCGGGAAAAATATACAGATTCACCCAGGGATCGCCCCAACCTTTTGCCACGTTTTGCACAACATAGGTTGTGTAAGCGCCCAGCATCATCAGCTCCCCATGGGCTAGATTAATCACCCCCATCAGGCCAAACACGATCGCTAGTCCCAGGGCAGACATCAGCAATACGGCCCCAATACTCACCCCATCAAAGAGGCTACTAATAAACAGAGACACAGTTGATTTCTTCTACAACACAACGACTTGAGAGCACGTGGGATAAGTTAACCAAAAATGACAAAGGGGGAGTTTTCAGGTGCCAATTTTTAGCTATCAGTCGCGACTGATAACTAAAAATTGCTGACTGTCAACTCCCCCTCGCCTACATCAAGACTGATCTAGGTAGTCTTGTACTTCTCACCCTTCGCTGGATCAGTCCAGTCACAGGCAAAGCCCTTAGTCTCAGGAACGAATTGGTTCCATGGGATTGGGGCAACCGGGCCAGGGGTGGCGAAGACAATGTCGAACTGACCATCATCACGCACTTGCCCAATCCGCACTGTCTTGGAAATGTGGTGGTTGGGGTACATGGTCACTTCACCTTCTGGTGCAGCAAACTTCTGCCCGATCGCGGCGGCCCGCACGGCTTCGAGATCAGTCGAACCGGCCTGCTCAACCGCCTGCTTCCACAGGTAAACCATGATGTAAGCGGCTTCCATTGGATCGTTCGTGACCCGATCTTCGCCATACTTTGCCTTGAAGTCCGCAACCCACTTTTTGTTCTCTGGGCTGTCAACTGATTGGAAGTAGTTCCAAGCGGCATAATGTCCCTTTAAGAACTCTGTGCCGATTTGCTTTACTTCTTCCTCGGCAATACTCACAGACATCACCGGGTACTTATCCGGTCCCATACCGGCCCCTTGAAGCTGCTTAAAGAAAGCAACGTTGCTGTCGCCGTTGAGGCTGTTAAAGATCACACCACCATCAGGCAAGGCTTGCTTGATCTTGGCGATAATTGGCGTAACTTCGGTGTTGCCGAGGGGCAAGTAGTCTTCACCAACCGTCTCGCCACCCTTAGCTTTCAATTGCTCTTTGATAATTGTGTTGGCCGTCCGCGGGAAGACGTAGTCTGAACCAACCAAGAAGAATTGCTTGCCCTTGTTTTCCAGGAGCCAATCGACTGCTGGTTCAATTTGCTGGTTGGGCGCTGCACCAGTGTAGAAGATGTTCTTAGAACATTCTTGACCTTCGTACTGGACGGGATACCACAGCATGTGATTCTTGGATTCGAAGACTGGCTTCACAGCTTTACGGCTCGCGGAAGTCCAGCAACCAAATACGGTAGCGACTTTATCTTGGTCAATTAGCTTTGTGGCTTTCTCAGCGAAGGTCGGCCAATCGGAAGCACCGTCTTCTTCGATCGCTTCGATTTGCTTACCGAGTACACCACCAGCGGCATTAATTTCGGCGATCGCTAGCTTCTCAGCGTCAACAACAGTTGTTTCACTGATGGCCATTGTGCCACTGAGAGAATGTAGAATCCCGACTTTGATTGTATCGCCACCACCAGCGGCAGGGCTGCTGGTGCTTTCTGTAGTGGTATCTGTCCCACCGCCACCACAGGCCTTAAGGAAGACGCTCGCGCCGAGTGCGGCTGAGCTATAAATTAGAAAACGCCGACGATTCATTTGACTACCCATGTGCTGCCAGTAACCCTCACACAAAACAAGTGAACACAAACTATCGAAACGCTAATCGGAAGCAGTCATCGCTTGATCGAAACAATCACAGACACACAATTTCACAATCAACGTTGGATCATTTGGTTAGCAATGTATGGTTTCACATCACCTGAAACTGTAGTCCACGACACAAAATAGTTTTGTCATGATTCAATAACAATTGCTTGAAGTTCTCAAATGTCTTGCCTTAGCTGTTTTTCAGCCTTGATAAAGAAATGTTGATCGTTTGTGGCACTTAAATTGATTTGTGGGTAGTAATGCTTTGGGCGTAGGCTGGAGGCCCGTGTGAATTTGTCACTGAATTCGGTTCCTTTTGCTGCTACAGTCGAGTTGAGATAATGCTTCATTCCCACGCTGTATGCTTGTTTTGACACGCCGACTGGCTCCTGATCCCCAGGCTGATGTCGTTGGTAACTTGCCCCTAACGGCGGATGAACGCACACGATCGCGCTATCGGTATGATTTGACCGATGGTTTGGCGGTATATCTTCAGCTACCGCGAGGTACGGTATTGCAGGATGGCGACTTGCTCCAATCGGAAGATGGACAGCGGATGCGAGTGCGTGCCAAGCCGGAGCCCGTGATGACTGTGACAGCATCGACGGCATTAGAGCTGATGCTAGCGACCTATCACTTAGGGAATCGGCATGTGCCTTTGGAAGTGACCGACAGGTATTTGCGCTTGGCCCCTGATTCTGTTTTGAAAGATCTCTTGATCGAACAACTGCATGTGCAGGTCACAGAAGAAACGGCAGCGTTTTGTCCGCAGGCTGGCGCATATCAGCACCAGCACCAGAAGCATAGTCATGATCACCATCATTGAGTAATTGCATTGTTTTAATGGCTGTTAGAAATTTGCCTGCTTTAAACCTTGGGCCTCAGGCTTTGCTCCGACTGCAGCAGTTGGCGAGTCCAGTGTTGCCGGTTGGTGCCTACAGCTATTCGGAAGGGCTGGAGATGTTGGTGGAACATGGCACGATTACGACTGCCGCCGTATTGCAGCACTGGCTTGAGCAAGAACTATGTGTGGGTAGTTTGTTGATCGATGGGGCAATGCTTTGTCGGGCCTACCGGGCGAGGCAGCAGCGGGATAATACTCAACTGACATATTGGAACAATTGGTGGTCAGCGGCGCGGGAGACAGAAGAACTGCGGCGGCAGAGTTGGCAGATGGGCCGATCGTTGGTGCGTTTGTTGCGATCGTTGGACGGGTCGATGCATCCTTGGATAGATGGGTTAGTGGAGCAGGCGAACTGGGCGATTGTCTTTGGGGCAGCGGCGGCCCATTGGCAGATTGATTTGCAGGCGGCGTTGTTGGCCTATTTGCAAGGATGGGCAGCGAATATGATTGGGGCAGGGGTGAAGTTGATTCCCCTGGGGCAGACGGCGGGACAGCAACTCTTGTTAGATTTGACGCCGGTAATTGTCGAGACGGCGGCACAGGTGATGGTACTACCCGATGAGGATTTGTGTAGTTGTAGTTGGGGCGTGGCGTTGGCCAGTAGTCAGCATGAGATGCAGCAGGTGCGGTTGTTTCAGAGTTGAAATCTGGTCGTATGCAGTGGAAGAATTAAATTAGTTGATTGGGTCGCGACTGGGTTTGGGAAATCGTGTTAGGTTTTGGATTATTCGTGATTGATTGATTATTTATGTCTACAAATCCGTTGCGTGTGGGTGTGGCTGGTCCAGTGGGGTCAGGGAAGACGGCGTTGCTTGATGTGTTATGTAAGGCGCTGCGCGATCGTTATCAAATTGCAGTGGTGACGAATGATATTTATACCCGCGAGGATGCGAAGTTTTTGGTCAATTCCCAGGCCTTAACACCCGATCGGATTGTCGGTGTCGAGACGGGGGGCTGCCCTCATACGGCGATTCGGGAAGATGCTTCGATTAATCTGGTGGCGATCGAGGGGTTGGAGCAGAAGTATCCAGTGTTGGATTTGCTGTTTGTGGAGAGCGGTGGTGATAATCTAGCGGCGACGTTTAGCCCGGAGCTAGTGGATTTGACGCTATATGTAATTGATGTGGCTGCGGGCGATAAGATTCCCCGGAAGGGTGGCCCTGGCATTACGAAATCGGATTTGCTAGTGATTAACAAAATCGATCTGGCACCGATGGTCGGTGCGAGTCTGGAAGTGATGGATCGCGATGCGAAAAAGATGCGCGGTGATAAACCGTTTGTGTTTACGAACTTGAAAACGCGTGATGGTTTAGATGAAGTGATTGCATTTATCGAACGTCGTATTGTCCCGAGTAATGCAGCGGCGATCTCCTAGCATATTGTGGTGTTGGCCTCGATGAGATTAATGGAATTGGCAAACACCCCAGTCACACTGGCTTCACTCAGATTCAGTTTGCGACTGACATCGCTCACGCTGGCATTGATTAATAGCCGTAGCAACCATTATTCATAGGCTTTGGTATTGGGACTGCGATGCTGATACCACGAAGGTTGCGGTGGCGTGCGGTCCCCCTTCACAGTCCGGACAGCGATACCGTTTCGGGCGCAGTTCAATCCAAACCGGCACCTTGAATAACGGCAAGTGCCGTAACCGCACCGGCGCAGAGTGGCGTGGGTAAGATCCACTTGGCCGCCGCCGTCGCAAGGCCGATGATTGAGTTGGGTAAACGCGTCAAGTTCTTCCCAGCCGTCGTCTTGGTCCAACAATTGCAACAGGCCAAGTTACAACTACAACTGCCGGCATTACTCCAGAAGCTCGACCGGTTTGATTTACTCCTGCTGGATGACATTGGCTATGTCCGCAAATCCGAGGATGAAACAGCAGTCCTGTTTGAGTTGATTGCCCATCGGTATGAGCGCAAGAGCCTGTTGATTACGGCCAATCAACCCTTCAGTCAATGGGACTCGATTTTCCCTGATTCGATGATGACTGTCGCAGCCGTAGATCGCTTAATTCACCATGCCTTGATTATCGAACTCAAGGCCAAAAGTTATCGGCAGCAGGTGGCGAAAAATTGGCAGAAATCAGCCAAAGGCAAACAGCATCAGCCGGAGCCGATTGAGCGATCTTAATTGTCGCGAACCACTCAACGATACAGCGACACAACCCGATCTCAAAGGGCGATCTGAGCAATCAGACGATTCTACTCGTGTTGACCTGTGCGTCCGTCTCACGAATCAAGTTGTCTGCCAATTCATGTCGCTGATCCGCCCAGTATCATTGTCGCGAGCTGACTATGTGATTGACATTTGATAATGTGCTTATGATACCGGCCCAGATGAATCTTAGGCGTATGCCCCATAAGGACTGCCGCAGTTGTCACAGGAAGCTCAAAGGTGACACTCGCTCTAATACCGAATGCGTGGCGGAGGTCATAGGGCTGAAAAGGAACCTTATAGCGGCGAAACTGCCGGGCGACCTTCTCACCGAGACGCCCCTTTTCGTAGGCCGCATCGGCATCTTGGATACGGGGCCGCCTTACGTTCCGTAAATCCCATTCATCTACCCAGTCTGGATAGAGGCCAAGAAAGACTAACCGGCTACCAGTTTTCCCTTTTGTGACGAAAAGTCCTTCGTCGGTCCATTCGCAGAAGAAGAGCTCATGATCGCGGAGCCCGAAGGCCGCCAACATGCCGTAGGCCCACTTCCATTGAGGGTTTGGAATCTGCTGCCAGGCTTGAGCTATCTCAGCATCAGTCGGAATATCCCGCTCCTCTACCTGGGTGGCAATACTGTTCGGATAGGCTTTACGCGGTGCTGTGTATGGCGAAGGTTCGTTTTTCTAAGTTGGGGTTGCCACCTTTGTGTAGCGCTTTCTTGGCCGGGAATTTCGACCGTGGCTTTTTGACGATTCGGGGATTACTTCGGCCTTGCCGTGGCGGAATTTCTTGACTGACAATCTCCTCAATCAGCCAACTCAAAAAAGGCGGCGCTCCGCGACCGGCGCATCTTGGAATTTGGCAACCGCTCGGCGAATCACTCGGAGCGTTCCGGTAAAGCTGAGTCTTAACGGCGGCATTTTCGCTGTTTCAGCCGCTTGTAACATTAAACAGCGGCAATTTCTCAATTACTGCTGGTAAAAACAGGCCCCAGGGGTTGCGAAAAGAGGCAGAATCTGGTCTAACAGAGAGATGAACTCAGGAAGCTGCCCGCCGTTGACTCCCGTCCTATCCAGTGTCTCCCCTGACGGAGTGGAGTCCTGGGCAGAATTAGTGCGTTAGCAGCAAGCCACCATCCAAGCGCAGCAAAAGACCATTCAAGCCCAGCAGGAGACCATCGAGCCCCTGGAACGGCAACTGAGGCAACAGCAGGAGCGGATTGAGCAGTTAGAAGCCGAGCTCAGAGCGCAAAAGAAGCTGAAAGGGAAACCCAAGATTGGTGCCAGTCGGCTCAATGATCCCGCTTCTGACCCCGAGGGGGAGGGCGAGAAAAAGCGGCCTGGTTCAGCTAAACGGAGTAAAAAGTTAGGTTTTGAGATCCACGAGGAACATTAGAGCCATGGCCTCAGGCCTACGACAGATCGCCAGCCCTGCCTAAAGTCCAAGCTATAGCTCGTGGGCTATCAGCACTTTTTGAGAAATTGCCTAGCTAGCTCTGCTTAAATTCCTCAATCCAAAGCCTGACCGGCTTGTATTCAGGGATGAGTTCCAGGGAGAGATAGTCCCGCCAATCGAACGTACCTGATGTCAGCCGTCCACTGAGGAGGTGTGCCTCCTGCTCAGCCCGACGACATCCATCGTCATTGGCCGGAAGCCCCAGACTGATACGTTGCTGATACGGTTTCTCGCAATCGCTCCCCAGCTTTGGTGGCAACGTTGCCTGGAGCCAGAGTTTACCGCCGCGTTGATATATCCGCGCTTGGACTCTGCCATCTTTCAAGCGCGGATTCACTGCTTCCGGGGTGTAGTCGGTCCTCGGCACCGTACTTAAAAGTGTCCTTAAATGGGAGGAAAATACTGACGAATTCTGGACGTTTCAGAGTTTTCCAGAGTTCTACAGATGACACCTAGTATAGCCTGGAACTCCCTCCCTATGGACCTTTAAGGATGTACGGGACTGGCGCGATTCGAACGCGCGGCCTACCGCTTAGGAGGCGGTCGCTCTATCCTGCTGAGCTACAATCCCAATCGGCTAATTAAATCGTTAACTAACCAGTGCTCAATATTTTAGCCCAAGAACTTATCCAGAGACGGCATATTCACCCACTGATCCTTGTCGTGAGACTCCCAGCAACAATCCATCATTAACTGAGAATAGGTGCCCTCCCGTAGCGATGGCGCGATCGCCTGGCTTTGATCGATCGAATCTACCCACTGATTCACCACTCGAACGATCGGCGCAATCCGTCCATCGTCAAATACCTTGGGAAATTCCAAACGATCGGGAATCGTAATTTCTGCCAAATCTCCCCCTCCCTGGGAACCCATTAGCTTAAACCCATTGATATAGTCGTTTTGATTACTATTGCCGAGTATGAGGGTGCCTTGATCACCATAAATTTCGACAAAATGACCACGGCCCTGAATCGTGACCGCACTCAGACATACCTGAATCGGCGTTCCATCTGCTAGCTCTAAAGTGACATTGCAGACATCATCCGAAGTGACCGGCTTTAACTGATTCCCATCCTGCGGATCAGGACGTTGATAAATCGTCGTACTCAAGCGCGCCGATAATCGACTGACTTCGCCAAATAGCCACAGGATGTAATCAAATGCATGAGAACCGATCGAACCTAACGTTCCTCCCCCCTGATCACGTCGGGCGTACCAGTTCCAAGCCCGCTGGGGATTCGCCCGACTCGCCCCCAACCAGTCAATCTTCACATAGCGCAAAGTGCCGGGATAACCGGCTTGCAGCAGCTCCTTCAACTGTAGCCAGGCGGGGATAAAGCGGAACTCAAAATCTAACGTCACAGCAACGTTTTGACGATTAGCTAATGTCCATAATTCTTTGGATTCCTGCGCATTCAGCGTAGTTGGCTTTTCTAATAGCACATGCTTACCGGCACTAATCGCTGCCTTCGCCATGGCGTAATGCAAAAACGGCGGTGTCGAAATACTCACCGCTTGAACGCTAGGGTGCTGCAAGATCGCATCTAAGTTATTACTCGCAAAAGGAATATAATACTGTGTGGCAATCGCCTTTGCTTTGTCTAAATCGTGGTGATAAACAGCGGTCACCTGTGTTCGGTGGTGTGCCTTTAGCGCCGGTAGATGTACCTTGAGGCCAAACCCCGTACCGATCAAAGCCACACCAAGTTGCGCTGTCATATCCTTACCCGTACTGCAAAACTTTTCTCATGCTACTACGCTGAACTGAACAATTGCGCTATTCTGCCGAAGACTTCGGTTTACTGCCGGTATTCCGCACATTCACGACACGTCCCAACAAATCAAACCAAAACGGTGCACCCATTCCAACTGCGAGTCCGCTGATAAACCAGCCACTCACTATGCGCAAAAACGCCCCCGGTTTGTGCTGCATCATTTGGATCACTTGTATGGCGATCGGAAAATCGACACGCGCTTCCGGCTGATTGAGACATGATCGATAGAGCTGATGCCATTGCTCGCGTGTGATCAAGGCATAGGGATCAGTATTTTGCGGTTCCTTAGTCTGCGCAATCGGATTATAGGCACAGCCAAGTTGCCGACTCAAGTTACTGGGGTTCCACATAATCGGTAGGTTCAAATCACTCAGGACCTGGTCAGTTTCATTTTTCAACATTTCTAGCTCTTGGGCAATTTGACCCGGCCGTTTTTCTTCCTGGGAGTTCGCATTGCCCGCCGCCACTCGGCTCTGGATTTGGCTTGCCTGTTCAGTCACAACGCCGCGCAGGCTTTCATCGCTTGATACTCGGTTCAGCATATGTAGCGTATCAGCATTAGTAAATGCAGCAATAATGAACCCAATCATCAAAGCCACGCCTTTAGCATTGCGGCGATAGACACCAGAGGATCGCGACATTGAACTATCAAACCAATTCGCCACCTCAGTTTGAAAGGCTTCGACGGTGCTTAGGGCTTGGGCCGAACCCGCCTGTGTGCGTGTTGCCAACATCTCCATACTCGTGCGTACCGGTGCCGGTAACTCATCAATCACTTGAGTCGCTTTGCGATAGTTTTGGTAATCCTGATAGATGCGGTACTCATCATTATTCAGCTCATCGAGAGCTTGATTGAAAAATGGTTGTAAGGCGGCATTCGGCTCACGGGCATAGCTGCGCAAAGCCTTGGCCCGATTATTGACATATTCGGTAATGCTCTCCGCTTGATTCTGCATGTTTTGATAGCGCAGCGCGAGCTCTTGATAAACGCTACTTGTACGATCGAGCAAGCCGGAAACTTCCTGAACAGTCGGTTGTAATCCGGCTGAGAGCAAAACACGCTGATCATCTTGACCAAATAAGCTGGTTTTCAGCGCTTTGACTCGTTCAGTGAAATAACCCTGATGCGACGCGTGGCTGATTCCTTCAATGTAGCGATCGAGGGACTCAGAAAGGCGCGATACACAGGTACCAATATCGGCATGCTGAAGTTGATAATCCTTTAGCACACTTTCGAAGTCTTCCACTAATCCCCGGAAGTTCATGTCGTATCCCAGATCGACATTATACTTTGCGGCTAGCTCCCAGAGCCCCGGCAAGGTTTGAGGATCACTTAGTTGGATAATATCGTCATAGACAACGACATCGCCAATGATCCGATGGATAAACTGCTCAAGCCGGTTTTCCACCAAGCGATCGACCAATCCAGATACGCCCAGCCGCGCAATAAACGCTCTGGAAAATGCCGTCGATGGGATATAGGAAGGCCCCGACGATTGATCGGTACCATACTTACCGCGGTGATTGCTCGGAAAAATTCGTGTTATAAACCGAAACCCTCGCGCAATTAACCCTCGCGCTTCCTGGTTCAGATTCTTGATTAATGGATCGTCATAAATGTCATTGACCAGCTCAACGACTTTTGCTTCCGCCGCGCGATTGCCGCTATCTCCCGCTCCCCCAGCGATCAAGTTGGCGATCGATTGCTTTAAATGCTGTGCACGCCATTGCAAAACAGTTGTAATGAGCTCCTGAATCTCCGATGCCAGCAGGCTCAAAATCAGATAGATAAACGCGAGGCTAATAACGACATCTAATACCAACGGCAAATTCACTGGGGGATGCTCCTCACAAATCAGGGCGGTTTTGCTACGCCAATTTAGCATAGCCTCCCCTAAAGCAATCAAAACTCCGACAGAATCTTTGTCTCAGCGGATTTCGGCACCGCAAATCTTGAAACAGGCGAATGCGTTCGCGCGCGATCAACCGAAGTTATAAAGGTTTGTAATAGTTTATGTCTGTAGATGTTGAAGATTGTCTAAAAATTGAGCCCGTTTTCCAAATGTATCGGTCACAGTGTAGGGGTGAAAGTCCGGGCTCCAATTTCAATGAAGTTGTGTAAAATTTCGTAACACCACGTTGCCTGGAGGATTAGTCAATCGGCTCGGGGCTTTCATCGATTTTTCAGTGACGTGTGCATTGAGGTTTGTGATGTCTGACGCAAGTTTTTTAACGGCTGACCGCAGTTGGCCAATGCGACAAAGACTCGCCTGGTTCGCTTTGGGGCTGGCTGCTTGTACGATGGCGCTGATGGCCTTGGGCAGTGCGACAAGGGTGATGAATGCAGGATTATCCTGTCCCGATTGGCCACTGTGCTACGGCGAGTTTCTGCCCCAAAGTCAAATGAACTTGCAGGTGTTTCTTGAGTGGTTTCATCGCTTGGTAGCGAGCGTGATTGGCTTTGGGACGATCGTGTTAACCGGCGTGGTGATGGTTTATCGATCGCGTCTGCCAAAGTGGGCACCTGGGGCAACGGCATTTGCCCTAGGCTTAGTGCTTGTTCAAGGCATCCTGGGGGGCTTAACGGTCACAGAATTGCTGCGCTTTGATATCGTGACGGCGCATCTTGGGACCGGGTTAGCCTTCTTTAGCACATTGTTGACGATCGGCTTATTACTGCTCGATTATCGACCTCGGTACGCCACCGGGCGTTTGCGTTGGGTTGCCCTGACTGCGGCAATCGCGGTCTATGTCCAGAGTCTGCTCGGCGGATTAGTCGCATCACAGTGGGCTCTGCATCAGTGCTTTGGTCTGACGAAGCTCTGTGCTGTACTGAATGGCCATCTAATTGGTGTCGTGCCTGCGACCTTCGCGACCGTCTTAGTCATTGGCTGGCTGGTCCGATCGCATTACAAAGCCACGCTTGATCCCGTCTTCAAGCGGCTAGGTTGGCTAGTCGCACTATTGCTGACGGCGCAGCTGAGCTTGGGCTTTGCGACATTTCGCTTACGCCTACAAGTCGAGCCGCTAACCGTTTCACATCAAGCGATCGGGGCAGCACTTTTAGGTAGCTTGATTGCGACAGCGGTGTTGGCATTTTTGAGCCCAGTAGCGGTACAACCAGTCACCGCAGTTGAATCGACCGGTACAACTTCAGTTGATACCGCCCAAACTGTAGCCGCTTCCACCAAAATCTCAGGCTGATCGGAACTAGATTCAGTATTTGTTCGATAAATCCAGGAATGGTCATTATGCAAGATACGCTAACAACATCGATCCGCCAGAACCGCGATTGGCTGCAAGTAATCTATAGTTACTATCAACTGACTAAACCTCGGATTATTTTACTGTTGCTCTTTACGACGGCAGGCAGTATGTGGATGGCCGCTAATGGTCAGCTTGATCCGAAACTGGCCATCATTACCTTGCTGAGTGGAACAATGGCGGCGGGCTCCGCTAATACGATTAACTGCTTCTACGATCGCGATATTGATCAGATCATGGAGCGCACGCAGTCGCGCCCGATTCCTTCTGGTCGTGTGAGTCCGCGGGATGCACTCATTTTTGCGACGGTGATGGCGATCGGTTCATTTGCGTTGCTAGTGACCTTTGCCAATCTGCTGAGCGCCAGTCTGGCCATGCTCGGTATTTTCTTTTATGTTGTGGTGTATACACACTGGCTGAAGCGCCACAGCACCCTGAATATTGTGATTGGTGGGGCAGCGGGCGCGATTCCTCCACTCGTTGGTTGGGCGGCTGTAACGGGTGAATTAGGCTGGCCAGCGTGGGTATTCTTTGCCTTAATCTTCCTCTGGACACCGCCCCATTTCTGGGCCTTAGCCATGATGATTCGCGAGGACTATGCCAGCGTCAATGTGCCAATGTTGCCGGTGATTAAAGGTAATACTAAAACCGCTGGGCAGATTATGCTCTACACAGTATTGCTGCTGCCGGCCAGTCTGCTATTGGTATATCCCCTAGGCGTCATGGGGGCCGTGTACGGCATCTGCGCGATCGGTTTGAGCTTGCTATTCATCCAGAAGTCTTGGCAATTGGTGCAGGAACCGGATGATTTGGCCATCGCTAAGTCGGTGTTCAAGTATTCGATTTTCTACATGATGCTGCTCTGCGTTGGCATGGTGATCGATAGTTTGCCCACCACTCAAGGTATGGTGTCATATATCATGAGTGTATTGGAGGTAAGAGTATGACCAATGCGGTACGAGTAGAGCACCTGCGCAAGTCCTTTGGCAATATTCCAGCCGTCGAAGATGTCTCCTTTACGGTGCCGACAGGCGAAATCTTTGGCTTACTTGGTCCGAATGGGGCCGGTAAAACCACGACGCTCAAGTGTCTTTGTACCCTAACAAAACCGGATCAAGGCCAGATCGAACTTGCTGGGGTGGATGTGCTCAAATCACCGCGCCTTGCGCGGCAGCGTTTGGGCTACATTGCGCAGGAACTGGCCCTAGATAAGATGCTGACGGGGCGTGAGTTGCTCGAACTGCAAGCGGCTTTGTATCATTTACCCGCTGAGCAGCGCCGCGATCGGATCGAGCAGATGCTAGATTTACTGGATCTGCATGAGTACGCGGATCGGTTGACTGGTGAATATTCCGGGGGGCTAAAAAAACGGCTCGACTTGGCCGCAGGATTCCTACATAAACCGAGTGTTCTGGTCTTGGATGAACCTACAGTCGGGCTGGATATTGAAAGCCGACAGGTGGTTTGGGCATTTCTGCGATCGTTGAAAGAGCGTGGCATCACGATTATCATTACCAGCCATTACCTCGAAGAAGTGGATGCGTTAGCCGATCGCGTTGGGATTATTGATCGCGGTCGGGTGATTGCCTGCGATACGCCTGCACAGCTTAAACAGCAAGTGGGGGGTGACCGGATCACACTGCGATTGGAGGAATTTACACCGTTGGATGTCGCCACTGCGGCAAAAACCCTGCTGGAGTCATTAGCAGTCGTTCAATCAGCGATTATCAATCAGGCACAGGGAAATTCACTGAATTTAGTGGTGCAGCCACAAGATGATGTGGCAAAAATTGTACAGCAGGCATTAGAAACAGCAGACTTTAGTGTATTTAGCTTGGCCCGATCGCGTCCCAGTTTAGATGATGTGTATCTGACCGCGACGGGTAAGACGCTGATGGATGCCGAACTCGCTGCCGCCGAGGCGAGTCAATCGGCTAAGTCAAAAACCAAGCCGAAAAAGTCGCGCTCGAAGCAAGCCGCATAGATTGAAGTCGTGACTGAACAAAACTGTTAACCTAGAAAAATATCATTAAGTTTTTCTCTCCCACGGTGACGAACATGACGCGCGCACTTCAGTCCGCATCAGATTCCCAATTAGCACTACCGCAAACGATTGCGGAGGTGACGCAAGAAACCATCGCCCTGACCCGGCGTTTATTCATCCAACTCTATCGTCGCCCCTCGACGCTAATCGCTGGGTTGGTCCAGCCTTTAATGTGGCTGATTTTATTTGGCGCATTGTTCCAGAATGCCCCGACAGTATTTTTGGGTGAAGGCGTGACCTATGGTCAATTTGTTGGAGCCGGCATCATTGTGTTTACCGCTTTTGGTGGGGCACTAAATGCCGGGTTGCCGGTGATGTTTGACCGTGAGTTTGGCTTTTTGAATCGATTGCTTGTCGCACCGCTCGCTTCCCGCATGTCGATCGTATTTGCATCGGCATTGTTTATCGTCAGCATGAGTTTGCTGCAAACCGTCGCGATCGTTGCGCTGAATGCGTTTTTAGGCAATGTATTGCCGGGAATTGGTGCTTTGGTCTTAGTTTTAGCGATGATCGTGTTAGTGGTGGTGGCGGTCACGGCTATTTCGCTGGGACTCGCTTTTGCGCTGAAAGGCCATATTGAGTTACTGGCCGTGATTTTTGTGACAAACTTGCCATTATTATTTGCCAGCACTGCGCTTGCCCCACTGTCGTTTATGCCAACTTGGCTACAGACGATTGCTTGCCTGAATCCGCTCAGCTGGGCGATCGAAGCGATCCGCTATGTATACCTAAATCCGGCGTGGCATTGGTCAGATGTCGTCATGCAAACCCCTTTGAACAGTATTTCCTTAGGCGGCTGTATGCTGCTGCTGCTCGGTCTCGATGGATTGGTCTTGTTCGCAATTCGACCCTTGTTGTCGCGACGACTCGGCTAGGTACTTACCAGCCCCAAGAGCCTGGTTCACCTTTGAATGGACCAGCAATATCGGATGTAATCCAACCCCCGTAAAATTCTCCCGGTTGGGGGGTGACAATTTCGCCATCCACAAGGCAACGGTCCATCGGCGCCGCATAAAATGCTACATAGTTGCGCATATCTCGAAATGCTGGCGTTGGTGCAGCGTAGTACCAAGCCACATCGGTCAAGGCTTGATCCCCGACAACGACGCTATAGTAGCTTCCACTGCCTTTCCATTCGCAGAATGTCTGTCGATTGGCAGGGCGGAGGTATTGCTGTTGGATATCTTCCGGTGGAATGTAGTAAGTGGGGGGATGGCTAGTTTCCAAAACACGATAAGCCCGTTTGGTATCCGCAATCGTGACACCGTTGAAGATAATTTGTATATGTTTCGGACTAGCTTCCAGCCGCGGCGGTCGGGGATAGTCCCAGACGGACTCTTGACCAGGTTTCGGGGGAATGGGATGGGGGCGCATGGGATTACGGTTTGTAGGCGAGGGTGAATCGATCGAGACCAGCGAGGTCGTTCACAATTCTAATTTGTTGGTAGTGATGTTGCTGCAGTAGCTGACTGACAGATTCACCTTGACCTGCCATCATTTCTACTAACCAGAGTCCTCCTGATCGCAAAAACGTATAGCCTTCTTGGATTAGCCAGCGAATCTGATCGAGCCCGTCACCGCCGCCATCCAGTGCTAGGTGGGGCTCATGTTGGCGGACTTCCGGTTGCAACGTTTCCAGGATCTTGGTGGGAATATAAGGGGGGTTGGCAATCAAACCTGCTAGTTGTCCCTGCAGCATGGCAATCGGCTCGAACCATCGGCCTTGATGAAATTGGATACGCTCGCTAAACCCATAGATCGCGGCATTCGCTTGGGCGATCGCCAGGGCATCAGGGCTCAGATCAACCGCCTGAATTGTGGCTTGGGGTAAAGCCTCAGCCAGACCAATTGCCAGTGCACCACTGCCGGTACCGAGATCAACCCAAATTCCAGTTGCGAGATCGGGATGCTGCGACACCGCTTCTAGGACTAAATCAATGATCAGCTCGGTTTCGGGGCGCGGAATCAGAACTGCCGGCGAAACCTTCAGGGTGAACTGCCGCCAATGGGTATGTCCCACAAGATATTGCACCGGTAAACGTTGCTCAATGCGCTGCTGCCAGAGGGTTTTCAGCTGCGGAAAAGCAACCTTTAAGGGAATTGTTGCACGATTTTCATAGCTCTCGATGCGTAGTGCTAGCCGATCGATATCGCTGAGTTCGAGTAATAGCCAATCGACCTCGAAGGGATCAATAGCAATGGCGATCGCTGCCTTGATTGCCTGCGATCGCCATTGAGATAATTCAGCCCCGGAAACTGTAAACACTGAATTAATTGCACCTGCACTTATTTCTTCGGCGCTGCGTCCTTTGATGCCGGTGCATTATTTTTTTGGCTCTGCTCATAGATCGACTGCAGGAGCTTACGGGACTCAAGTGGTGCCAACAAACGGATTTTCTTTAGATCATCGGTGTCTTTGGTACTTAAAACCTCAATCACCCCTTCCAGCGGCACCACCTCAATTTTGGCGTCACTTGCTAGTTTTGGCTGAGTTTTCTTCAGCTCAGCTAATTCTGATTCAAGATCGGTTTTGCTAAAGAAAAAGGAAGTGCCGTAACGGTTTTCGCCAAAATTAGCCCGCCATAGGGGCACACCTTGGAAATTAGTTTGTGTTTTCTTCGCTTGCTCGACCTCGCTATTAATTGGCACAAACTGCAGCTTCAGCTCTGAATTCGAACTTGTGGCTGCATCATAGAAAGTAGCGAGCGAATCTGGTGCTACAGTTGTATTCTTCAAGATTTCAAGCTGTGCCGCCGCCGCTTTCGGATCACTCTTCTTGAGCGCCTCAGCACTGGCTTTCTGATTTTCCATAAACTTTTGGGCATCCTGCGGGGTGAAAAAGACCCAAGCAACGTTGAATTTCTTTCCACCCTCTGTCACTTCAGCCGTTAGTGGTACCGCTTGCTTTTTTTCTTCATCGATCGCAACAACGGTATACACCAAAACCGGACCGAGCTTCGTTAATACTTCTTGCTTTGGCAACGCCTCTACCCGCTGTGGGGTAAGCATGAGGGGAGACAGCATCGCACTGCCGATCAAACCTAATGTTGCTAATTTACGGGCCAATGATTTCATGATTGCTCCTACGTTTGCACAAATGTGAGGGCTTGTACGGAAATATGACAACTGTCCGGCATATCGATCGGTTTGCTCAATCTAACATTGGCTGTGGTTTACTCAATCCATTCACTCAAGCATTGGCTGAGCATGCGTTATGAATCAGTTTCACCATACTAAAATGCCAATCAGGATAAATTGAGTCATATCATTCTGCGTGATCGTGTCACGTCTGTAAATTTTTCCTTCAAGACCACTAGAAATTGGATAAATGGTGAATGAGTCGCGAGTGACTTTCGCTTAGGATATTGGACGCAGTGGTGAATGGGAAGGTTTCTGAGCCAAATTAAAAAATGGCACACTTCCTTGAGGCTGCGAACTAATTCCTTGGATTGACAGCAGTTTGCGCCGATCGATTTTTAGTATCAAGGAATCAAGCAAGCAAGACCTGTATCTCAAGTATAGGACTGATGGATTGAGACCATGCGATCGTTACAAAATCGGTTACCCCTTGCTGGAAGAGCGATTGTGGCCAGACTCCAATTCTGCCGGAGCTGGCTTCGACGGCGATCGCGCGGTCGATTGACCCGTCGTGTCTGGATCAGGCGATGCATGATAATGCTACTTGGGATTTTGCTGATACGATCGCTACCTTACTTGGCACCGGTGCGGGCGGCGGATATCGCCCAGGATGATCAGGCAATCGAGTTTCGCGATCGCAACGGTTTATTTCTCGGCACATTGCTCACACGCGATCAGGATCACACCGCTGTCGTGCCTTTGGAGCAGGTATCACCGCTGTTTTTGCAGGCGATCATGGCAGCGGAAGATCGCGATTTTTTCCATCATGGAGCAACGGATCCGAAAGCTATATTGCGGGCGATTGTGCAGGCGATACAGGCCAGACAGATTGTCAGCGGGGCTTCGACAATTACGATGCAGTTGGCCCGGATGGTTGATCCGACCCTCCCGACGCTGTGGGGCAAGACCCGTGAGGTGTGGTTTGCCTGGCGATTAAGTGCAGGGATGACGCGATCGGAGATTTTGCAGGCGTATGTCAATCGGTTGCCGATGGGTGGCAATATTTATGGCGTTGAGGCGGCAGCACGGGTTTACTTTGGTCTGGCGGCGGCGGATTTGAACTTGGCCCAGGCGAGTCTGTTAGCGGCAGTTCCAAATGATCCAAATCATTTCAATCCCTATCAACATTGGGACAACCTGAAGCGGCGGCAGCGTTATGTATTGCAGCAAATGCAGCGAGCGCGGAGAATTACGGCCGTCCAGGCGGAGCAAGCAATGGCAGAATCTGTAGCGCTCCAGTCGCGTCAGCAGGGAATTGTGGCGGCACCGCACTTTCTGTTTTGGCAGGCCCAACAACTGCCAGTGGACCATCCAGCGCAGGTGCAGACGAGTTTAGATTTGCCGTTGCAGCAATTTGTCGAGGCGCAGATGCGGCAAGTGCTGGAATCTTTGGCGCAGCATCAGGTGCGACAGGCGGCGACGATCGTGCTGGAAAATCGCACCGGCAATGTGTTGGCCTATGCGGGCTCGCGCGATTACTTTGCCCCCGAGGAAATGGGTAGCAATGATGGCGTGCAGGCGTTGCGGCAGCCAGGTTCGACGCTGAAACCGTTTTTGTATGAGCTGGCCTTGGAAAAACGCGTGATTCGGCCCAATAGCATTCTGGCGGATGTGCCGACTTACTATGCGATTCCGGGCGCACAATTGTATCGGCCAGTGGACTATAGCGAGACATTTCAGGGGCCGGTGCGAGTGCGGTTGGCTTTGGCAAATTCGCTGAATGTGCCAGCGGTGCGGGTATTGGAAAAAGTGGGGATGGCAACCTTCCTCGATCGGTTGCATCAGCTGGGATTTAGTCATTTAGATCGATCGCCGGAGCATTATGGTTTGGGCCTGGCGTTGGGCAGTGGAGAGGTAAGCCTGTGGGAATTGGCGCAGGCTTATCGGGTGATGGCGTTGCAGGGGAAAACGGAGTTATTGCAACCAAAATCCTATAGTACCCATGCGGCAGCAACTTGGAATTTGGTAGGGGACATGCTGAGCGATCGGCATGCACGGGCAAAGTCCTTTGGGGTAGATTCGGTGCTGAATTTACCGTTTCCGGCGGCGGTGAAGACGGGTACTTCATCGGATTTTCGGGATACTTGGACGGTGGGATTTACCCAGGACTATACGGTGGCGACTTGGGTGGGCAATTTTGATGGGGCACCGATGCGGCAGATTTCGGGGGTGACGGGAGCAGCACCATTGTGGAATCGGGTGATGCGACGGTTGCATGAGCAGCACGAACCCTCGCCATTAGCGACTCCCACGAATTTAGTTCAACGGCCAATTTGTGCGTTATCGGGACTACGTCCGACTCAGGCTTGTCCAGCGATCGTGCAGGAGTATTTTTATCCTGAGGATTTAGCGGCTTATGCCCAGCAGCAGGATGAAGTTTATCAGCTGGTGCACCGATCGGGCCAACCGGCACAAGTGCAGCTGAATCTGCCACCGGAGTATAACGAATGGCTCGCAATGCAGCGGCAGCATCCTCTAGGGCATGGGCAGTTGCGGATTGTGTCGCCGCGGGATGGGGACTACTTTCTGATACAGCCGCAGTTAACGAACGCATCGGAATCAGCTCAACGGTTAGCTTTTCGGTTGGCGGATACGCCACGGCGGCCGGTGGAGTGGTGGCTAAATGGGCGGCGGATCGCCGCCCAAACGGATAATCAGTTTTTCTGGAATCTGCAACCGGGGGATTGGCACTTGCAGGTGCGGCAGGGTGATGTGAGTGATCAAATTAAGTTTCAGGTGCGATTGGCTGACCCGAAACAACAGCGGCGGGGCTTTACAATCGGGCCTGAGTCAACGGATTAGTGAATTGGAGAGAATGCATAACCCGCACTTAGGCTATACTACTTTGCCCGAACTTTGTTGAGCACACGCTATGCTTAAGGTACGTAGCTGCATTGAGTGTGTCGGGGAAAGTTCGACGAAGCAACAGAGAGTTCCCTTTTCTCTTCAATTTCATCCGCAGCACGGATCAACAAACGCGATGTAGCAGCGGCGGCAAATGTGGCACGCGAAGTCGGCAATCGTTACGCCAAAAGCGTAATCAAGGTTCACTTCAGTCACGCTTGAGTCGGCTGAAACCGATTGTCGTTCAGCTATGGATGCCAAATAAGATGATGCATTATCTACCGTGCGATGACCTGGAACAATTCATGGTCGATGTTTTCCAGGGGATTGGGGTACCTGAGACAGACGCTAAAATATGCGCCGATGTTTTGATCACAGCCGACAAGCGAGGGATTGATTCCCACGGAATCGGACGCTTGAAACCGATTTATTACGATCGGATTGTTCACCACAAAATTCAACAGCCCGTGACTCAGATTGAGGTCGTCCGCGATCACATGGCAACAGCGGTAATCGATGGTCATCATGGCATGGGCATGGTTATCTCAACCTACTGTATGAACCTGGCGATCGAGAAGGCGAAAAAATATGGCATGGGCATGGTCGTAGCGCGAAACTCCACCCATTACGGCATCGCTGGCTACTATGCGCTGATGGCTTGCCAAGCCAATATGATTGGCCTGACGGGCACGAATGCACGGCCATCCACTGCACCCACTTTTGGGGTAGAAAATATGCTGGGTACGAATCCCTTAGTTTTCGGGATGCCTACCGACGAAGAATTTCCCTTCACGAATGACTACGCTACCTCAATCATGCAGCGGGGCAAAATTGAGCAATATGCCAGAGAGGGAAAAGCCTGTCCCCCAGGACTGATCATTGATCGCCAAGGTGGAACAATGACCGATCCGCAAAACATCCTCCAAGCCTTGGTAGAAGGAGAAGCTGCCCTGGTGCCGATTGGGGGCATCGCAGAGGAAACCGGCGGACATAAAGGTTACGGTTACGCGACGGTCGTGGAAATTCTCTCTGCCGCCCTACAGCAAGGGGCGTTTATGCAGCAATTGAGTGGATTTAATCCTGCAGGCGATCGCATCCCATACCAGCTCGGTCATTTCTTTATGGCCATTGATGTTGCTGCCTTTACTGAGGTTGAATCCTTCAGAAAAATTACGGGTGATATCCTGCGAGGGCTGCGTAATTCTCAGAAAGTGCCTGGTGCAGAACGCATCTATACCTGCGGCCAAAAAGAACATCTGGCGTGGTTAAAGCGAAAAGAGACAGGCATTCCAATTAATGAGGCATTGCAGCAGGATATTGTTGCCATGCGTAATGAACTTGGACTCAAGCAATATCAGTTTGAGTTTGAATAAAGCTAGAAAGCCCGCATCGTCAAGCCCTGCAACGGAATGGTGGTGGCCAGCGCTTCCACGAATCAAAGTAAATGCCCGTCACCCGGTGATCGCGATCGTTGAACATGACTGGTCAGAATGCACTGACAGTCGTGGCCTGATAAACAACGGCATGCGTCGTCAGTTTGATGCAGCAAAATTTAGCGTGGCATTCAACATTTGACGCAGTTGGCTGGCGTCATCGATCGCGCTGATAGCCCCTAGGGAAGCGATACTGGCGTCAATGCTGGCACTAACTCGACCGATCGGCACACTAAACCTAAGCCAGTAATACTCTGCTTATTGCCAACTTCTTGAGTGACAACTCGCAGCCCCATGGCCACACTGTTATCTGGACAAACACTTGTGTCGCGTGCTAACCAGTCGCCTTTGCAATTCGGCTGTTTGGCCGCAACGAGTCCTGGAATTGGGGTCAACCCATCTTCCGGATCGCGATTAACAAAATCTACTTGGATACCTTTGACTAATTTTCCGCGATCGTTTTTCTTTTTGTTAGAGCAGACCTTCAGACTACGCATCGACCAGCGATTGCTCGGCGCAGAAGCCTTTGTCTCCACCGCATAGGTACCAGCAAATTCATTTTCCCAGAAGTAGCCACCGAAGCTTGTCCACATGGCATTAATGGAACATCGGCGGTCGAGATTGAAGGAAAATGGGTAAACATTGACACTGGACAAATTAAGTTCCCGGAAGGTGACTCTAATTGCACAAGGTTCATCACCTGTTTCGTCAATCCAAATTCCAGCTAGGGCAACTGGCTTGCCATCAACTTTGCCATTATCCGGCCCCAGGACGACAGTTTGTTCTCCAGAATCTTCGCCAGCGATATCGACATTGAACTTCTGGCCCACGAACTTAAATTTTTGTGGGACTGTGAGTGGTTGGATCTGGGTCGGTCGCTGAAACTGGGCTCTCGCTGGCTGCGCTAAGACCATTCCACCTAGAATGAAACCGCTACAAGCCAACACTGAGAGATAACGTAACATCAGATTCTCCTTGGTATTTTTATTGAAGTCCTAGCTGACCTAGCTCTAAGTGCAGCAGATCATATGCAATGCCACAAAATTCATTGACTAGGAGCCAAAACACTCATGGCATCATGCAACATCTTGGCACTGAACTGGGGCGCATCAGAAGTGATAATTAAGCGTGATTGTGATGTGCAGCTCAGCAAACTAAATCACTGCTAACAGTGTGAATTAGCAAACTATTCAGGAATTTCCCACAGCCTTCCACTGGAGGAATGATCAAGGGGGGCGTGATCAAAGTTTGTGTATCACGGCCTTGGAGCGAGCGCTTGAAGGGCAATGAATCTAGTATAGTCAGACTTCTAGGCTTCCTCGGCTCCTTCATAAAATTTTTAATGATTCCGTTGTTCCGCCTTTATTTCGGCCATGACATCTCATCAGAGTTTGCTACCATCGAATACGCCAAGTTACCGCAGCCACGCAATTTCCCTATGACCGATCGCGCCATCCTCCGAATCCTCGACGCCAACCTCGATCGGGCCCGTGAAGGCTTACGCGTGATCGAAGAATGGTGCCGCTTTGGACTCGAACGCACCGACCTCACCGATACCTGCAAACATCTGCGTCAGCAGCTTGCCCAATGGCATAGCCCCGAAATTCGCGCTGCCCGCGACACCCCCGGTGATCCCGGCACCCAACTGACCCATCCCCAGGAAAGCCAACGCGAAGACATTCGCCAAGTCCTATTGGCCAATTTTACCCGCGTCCAAGAATCGCTGCGCGTGCTCGAAGAATATGGCAAGGTCCACCGCACCGACCTCGCCACCGCTGTCAAACAAATTCGCTACCAGGTCTACACCTTAGAGAGCACCATGACCCAAAAGCCCAAAATGCAAGCGCTCTTGCAAGCCCGTCTTTACCTGGTCACTTCCCCCGAACCAAATCTATTGCATGTAGTGGAAGCGGCATTGAATGGGGGACTACGGCTAGTGCAATACCGCGATAAAAATGCCGATAACCGTACCCGCTACGAAACCGCTACAAAACTCAAATTCCTCTGCCAGCAGTACGGTGCAGTCTTCATCATTAACGATCATATTGACCTAGCTCTTGCCGTCGATGCCGATGGTGTTCACTTGGGTCAGCAAGACTACCCGATCGAAGTCGCTCGCCGCTTGCTCGGTCCGGAAAAAATTATTGGCCGCTCCACCACAAACTCGACCGAACTACAACGGGCGATCGATGAACAAGCTGACTACATTGGTGTAGGCCCTGTCTACGAAACCCCCACCAAAGCCGGAAAAGCTGCTGCTGGTCATGCCTATGTGACTTATGCCCAGGCGAATGCGCCGATGCCTTGGTACGCGATCGGCGGTGTCGATGCCAATAATCTCCAAGACGTGATTGCCGCCGGAGCATCACGGGCTTCCGTTGTGCGGGCGATTATGAAAGCCGATGACCCTAAAGCTGTCACTCAGCAATTAGTCGCGCAATTGGCCCAAGCACCCCAAGCAGCGTGATAGGCTGTTGGAATGATTGTTTGCCAACTGCCATGAACGATTTGATTACGCTGCAAGTCAACGGTGAGGAAAAGTCGTGTGTCCCCCAGACCACCTTGCCAGATTTCCTGGTTCAATTGGGTATGAACCCCAAGCTCGTTGCCGTCGAGTACAACAGCGAAATTTTGCATCGGCAGTTTTGGGCTGAGACGCAGATCCAGGAAGGCGATCGGTTGGAAGTTGTGACGATCGTTGGTGGCGGTTAATCTCTATGCCATTCCCTGCGCAGTTGAATCCCTTCGCATCAGCACGATCGGACAAACATGTCACTCGTGAATTCTTTTCATCACGCGCCAGGCATTTTGATGCCCAATCATATCAGACTTCTCAAACCACCAACAGCCTCGCTGAAACCCTGATTCATCCTGTCCACATTGGGGATGTACGCCGATCAACTGCTCAACTTCATCACTGCTCAAGTGCCATTCGGCTTCACAGGCCCGTTCCAATACCTCCATGTACCATAGTGGGTTAGTCGGTTGGGGCGGTTGCGCTGACTGGGTTTCGAGCTGATGTAAAGCGGCCAAAATCTGACTCATCTGCGCTTGTAGTTGGTCTCCTGTTTGAGTACGGACTAATCCCACATCGGTGGCTGCAGGCTGCACTGGCTGAGCTCGATCGGGTTGAGCCATATCGGGCGGGGCCGCAGTTGACGCTGGCGCATCAGTCAGCGCATCATGGTCGGCGAGGTGGGCTTGTAGGTCCTGTGCTAAACGGGCCAAAAAGGTTGCTGTATCATGATCACCTTGCTCCAGGAGCTTCGCGGCAATTTCCTGCATGGTTTGAACTAATCCCTGATCAACAAGATGTCGATTGGCTGTCAGCAGATGCGACTCGGCCCCTTTACGGCAATCAAATAAAGCCCGGATCAGTTGTAAATAAGCAGTTTCACGATCGGGCTCAGTCGGATTTGTGGGAGTCATCGTCGGGTTGGTTTGCGTCGAGGCCAACGCCTGAATTAATTTATTACGCCAGAGCTGGAGAAACCGCGCCGCATCCAAACTATTTTCGGCTTCTAGCTGGGCAATAACTTCATTCATTGTCTGGATAAACTCAGGCGTGAGTAGATTATCGTTCTGGCGGAGCAAGCTCCATTCACGACCGCGCGGACATGCTAATAGCTTCTGAATCAGCGCTAAATGAGTGTTGGTTGTAGTTTGCGTCATGATGTTCACCTGTGAATATTGCGGCAATTACTGAAAGCACAGGGGCTAATCTGACTGGCACTTCAGATGATGCGAAGAAATCCCAGACCAGCAATTCCGCTGAACTATCAACATCAGCCATTAATCGCCCTAGCATTCACTATTATGACTGACTTGCAACTCACTTGAACAATAACTTTTGCGTACAGATTGCGGAAAAACATCGGCTACTTCACAACTTCTTCAACTTATCCTCTTAGTATGTTAGATGGGTATGCTGCGCCAGTTACGAGGTGAGGTTAATTGAATTAATTATTGAGTTGGAGGCGGCCATTATGAGACATCCACTACCGCATCGAATTCACGATCGTCAGAGTGCTGGACATCAGTTGAGTCAGCAGCTTCAGGCCTATCGCGATCATCCAGATGCAATCGTGTTAGGGGTGCCGCGTGGCGGTGTCCCAATCGCCTACGAAGTTGCAACTGCGCTGAATCTGCCGATGGATGTCTGCCTAGTGCGCAAACTGGGGGTTCCCCATCATCGGGAATTGGCTATGGGTGCCATTGCCGCCAATGGTGTGCGCATTTTGAATTATGAAATTATTGCCTGGGAAGGTATTTCTAGCCACGCCATTGATGAAGTCACGACTAAAGAGCTGCGAGAGCTGCAGCGGCGAGACCACGCTTATCGTGGTAATCGTCCATTCCCCAACTTGAAAAATAAGATTGTAATTTTGGTGGATGATGGCGTGGCTACCGGTTCATCAATTCGGGCGGCGATCGCCCTACTGCGTCAGCAAGATCCCGCGAAAATTGTGCTAGCTGTACCGGTCATCGCTCCGACAGTTAACCAGACGCTCAAAGCTGAGGTTGATCAAATCGTCAGCTTGCTCCAACCCGAACCGCTGTATGCCATTGGCAAATGGTATGAGAACTTCGCTCAAGTCAGTGATGAAGAAGTTTGCCAGCTCTTAGAACAAGCAACAGTTGCACCCACAGACCCGGCATTCACGCCACAGCCAATTTAGTGCGATTGAAAATCGCACTATCACAATCACCTCGTATAGGCGGTAATTTACCATGCTAAAAACAATGTCTGCTTTACATCCGATCGAACGGTCAGTCATGATTCCCAGTCACGGTACGCGGCTGTCTGGCCTACTCGCAATTCCGGCTCATGCCCGGCATATTGTGCTGTTTGCGCATGCGTCAGCCAACTGTTGCCATAATTTGCCCAACCATTGTTTAGCGCACAACGTCTATCAACGGGGTGTGGCCACATTGCTAGTTGATCTGATCAGTCGCGCTGAGCAGTGTCTTTGTCAGCGGGCTGAGCTTCACTATGATCGGACAACGCTGGCAATGCGGTTGGTTGACGTGACCGATTGGCTGCATACCGCCAATGTCGATCTTAAAATTAGCTACCTTGGGTTATCAGAAGGGGCGGCGATCGCTATCCTGGCAGCAATTGAGCGGCCCGAATTGATCCACTCGTTGATTCTTCCGAGCGGCAACCCCGCAGCACTGCAGCTAGCGCTGCGGTACGTGCAGGCGCCGGCGTTGCTCATCAGTGGTGAAAGTGATTTCATGCATATTTTGGCGGCCCAACGGGCGCTACCGCATCTGCCACCCGGCAGCAGCACCGCTGTCGTTAGTCGCTCAACGACGTTGCTCGAACGCGAAAATTTAACAGCGGTTAGCCAAATAATTGGCGATTGGCTAGAGCCCCCTCAGCCTCGGCCTCAAGAGACATCAATTGGCTTATAGCAATATTTGTCTTGTAGCAATATTTGTCTTGCAGCAACATGCGTTTTGGCAAAACATGCGGTTGCCGCATTGCTGCTGGCACGGAGCTTGAAAGCCATCACTATCCCAATCACCGTCTAGGTTGGTTCGACTGGGATAGTGATGCTGCGTTAAGCCCGGAACAGGACAAGTGCTGATTTTGCGACAACTTGTGGATCAAGCAGCTTGGGATCGCGGGCTGTCGGCACAGTTAGGGCTAACCAAACGAAGAAGGTTATCAGCAAAATGATCAGATAGAAGGCAAAATCAGAGATCTTTTCGGGGAGTTGAGGATTGTGCAGATTCATATACCACCTCCGGTGAGATACCAGATCGACAGGACAAATAATAAAAAACCAAGTTGAATGAGAACGTAGAGTAAAGCAGAAGGGACATAAGGCATATTTTGAGCTCCTGATCAGCGTCGATAAAGCGGCAAAATCATCGTTGAAGCGTTGGATTGAGTCAATGATAATTAACTGCAGATAATTGACTCGGATGATTGACTTGGATGATTATATTTAGTGTTGTGAGAAGCAGCGCTGTCTATGCTCTCACTACCATTATAGGATTGATTATCCGTAGAAAGCGATCGCCGCATATTTAAACAACTTACTTTTCCGGCACACAGCCACTCCTCTAATTGAATCGGATGTTTTACATGGCTTAAAATCGTCTGCAATTCTGGGCCTTCGAGCACTTCCTGTTGCAATAGTTTCTGAGCAGTGGTTTCTAGGAGCGATCGGTTACTTTCTAAAACGGCTCTGGCGGCGACATGTGCCCCATCAATTAGTTCTTTCACAGCTTGATCGATCGCTTCCGATAATGCAGGGCTAATATTGCGGCGGGGATTCGGCATGCCTTCGAGAAATACTTGCTGCACGCGCTCAAAGGCGATCGGCCCCAGTTTATCGCTCATTCCATAGACTGTCACAAACCGTTCCGCCAAGTCGGTGGCCTTTTGAATATCATCGCTCGCCCCCGTCGAAATCCGACCAAAAATCAGTTCTTCGGCAGTACGTCCACCCAGGAGCATCGATAGCTGTCCCCGAATTTCATCTTCGGTCATCAAAAACCGATCCTCTTCCGGCATTTGAATCGTGTAGCCTAAGGCACCCATGCCGCGCGGCACGATCGAAATCTTCTCAACTTTACCAGTGCCGGTTAGCAGCGAACCGATTAGGGCATGGCCGACTTCGTGATAAGCCACCGTGCGCTTTTCCAGATCGGTTAGAACGCGCGATCGTTTTTCTAATCCGGCAACGACCCGCTCAAGCGCTTCATTAAAATCCGCCATGGTGACTGCCGGTCGGTCATTCCGAGCCGCAAGTAATGCTCCTTCATTCATCAAATTTGCTAAATCAGCGCCCGCAAATCCCGGTGTGCGTGCGGCCAATTTGGCTAAATCTACATCAGGGGCTAATCGAATATTCTTCGCATGAATTTTCAAAATGGCCTCCCGGCCCAGTTTATCTGGTCGATCGATGGCAATTTGACGATCAAAGCGTCCCGGTCGTCGCAGAGCCGGATCTAACACTTCTGGGCGGTTGGTTGCTGCCAGCAAAATCACACCGGTATTCGGATCAAACCCATCCATTTCCGCGAGGAGCTGGTTGAGGGTTTGTTCGCGCTCATCATTTGAGCCCATCATCGGGCCACCGGCTGCACGCGATTTGCCTAAAGCATCTAGCTCGTCAATAAATACAATACAGGGCGCTTCTTGCTTCGCCTGCTCAAACAGATCGCGCACCCGCGCGGCACCGACTCCGACAAATAACTCAATAAATTCGGAACCCGAGATGCTAAAGAACGGCACACCGGCTTCACCGGCGATCGCCTTGGCGAGCAGTGTCTTACCAGTACCGGGAGGCCCAACCAGCAAAACCCCTTTAGGAATTTTGGCACCAAGGTGAATGTATTTTTCACTATGCTGTAAAAAATCGACAATCTCCCGTAGTTCAGCCTTCGCTTCATCGATCCCGGCGACATCTTCAAACCGCACGCCCATACTGCCTTCAGCATAGATGCGGGCTTTACTCTTGCCGACCGAAAGTGCCGCCCCGCCCATGCCACCACGCGCGACTGAGGAACTTAATAGTCCCATAATCAGCAAAATCGGCAAAAACCAGCCGAGCAGATTGAGCAGCCCGTTCCCTTCGCTGGCGATCGCGTTGATTTCGACATTGTGAGACTTGAGTAGCTTGGGTAAATCCGGATCATTGGGCAGTGGCGTCGTAATTGAAGTAGCCGTTTCGGCATCCCCCCCTTTTAGGTTATAGAGAATTCGTGTATCGCTGATTTCAACCTTGCTGACGGCCCCGGCTTCTACTTGTTGAATAAAGTGACTGTAGGGTTGGCGAGTGTAGGATGGTTGCCGAAAAACGAGGGCATTAATCAATAGAAATACCCCCAACCAGAGCAGCAGACTACCGCCGATGCGCTTTGGGGAAGGCCCAGAGCTCCGGGAATCATTATTTCGGGTTATCGGCATAGATGGCCTCCTTGCTCGCATCGCGTCAATCGGGGAGAGATCGATCGCGTTACTCCCACGCTATGCAAACAACTTGAGGATTTTGTGAGGATGTGCCGTCGTCAGCTGTTGATAGCCCGATCGTGGGCGGCACCAGATTTATTTGGCGAATCACTAATTGTGGCTGTGCCGCATCAGTCTTGAGGCGTCGCGGCTAATGCTGATGGCAACGATGAATGCCTAGCGACGGATATCCGGTGCAGCAGACAAGGAATAAATCAACGCCAATATCCAGCTGGGATAGGCTGGAGGAATCACCGAAGATTTGACGTTGGGTTTCGACCGATCGGCAAATAATTCGGAGTGTGCGCTCTTTCAGTTCCAGCTGGACATCGCCGGTTTTCCAACTGGGGCAAGTATTACTGAGAAAGTCACCTAAAACTTGAGTGATTAGCATAAATACATTGATTATTTGGCTGATTAATTGTGCTGAAGTGTTAAATTCGCCGGGATCAATGAAGGGAAGAAGTATTGAGATGGTTGTGCCCCAATCACTGCGGGTTAGCTTAAAAAAATTTATGCGCCTTAACAGAAATAACTGGAGGCTGACTTAGGCTGAGAACATGCTCAGAAATTCCAAAAATTAAGGCTCGTCTAGTGCACTCAACTGAATGAAATGCAAAGTGACATCCTAGTCAGCTTGGATGCGCAAGCAATGAAAACCAACCCTTAATTCTCAATCGACCGCATTACACCATTGGGGTGACGCATTAGCCGCCGACTGACGCATGAATAGCGCCGAAACAAGACAATTCACTCTGGAGGAATGGAGAGCTGGTTAGTGAATCGCAAAATCTCTGCGTCGGCAAAAATTATTCTGTGGTTAAGTTGGCCGATGGAAAGCATAAATATGTACTGCTTAAGTTGCTCGTTATGCCAAGAACACCACTATGTAGGGTGAATTGGGTACTCAATGAGGCTGAACTACCTAAATATTCCAACTAACCTAAGATATCGCGATCGGTTTTGTCAATTTCTCGTATCGATTTGTCAATTTCTCGTATCAATTTGTCAAGTCTGCCATATGGCTGGTGATTTGGCGTATCGCCTATTGAGCCCACTTCTAGGAACAAACGACGATGCAAACATTCTGTACACGTACAGCATCAATTAAAGTTATCGTGCCGTAGCTGCAGTTGAACATGGCACAACAGGCCATAGGTGCTGACATTTTCGGCAAGCTGACCACGGCTGATGGGATCACTCGATTATTCAGCGTTGCTAGGAGCCTAACTCACCGACCTTGAAGGACAGAAGAGCTCCTTGGAAGATTCGCTACAGCATGCTTAACAGACAACGGATGTTAACGTCATTGTGGGGATCACGTCCGATTTTGATTGCTTTAGCGCTGGCGGGAGTGGTATTAACAAAGTCTGGATCCGTCAATCGAGACTTCACTAACCGGTGTTTTGAGCTTCTCCGCAACGATCACATCGCTTGAAATAAACAAACGCTACATCAGTAATAACGTGCCGCATAATAGTGATGTTTTATACAGGGGATTGCTGGGCTAGCATCAGATTCATGTTGATTTCTCGTGCTGTATTTGGGCTGCAAAATTTTCTAGCATCGCTGATGCGGTTGCGGTGGATGAATTATTCAAGATTGGATTGGCGCCGCTTGATGCTAGTGCTTGTTTTTGGGTGGAGCCTCTGGTTGACACAGGGATTTCCGGGAGTCCCGCTGCCCGTGCGTGCCCAAATCGATGCTTATCGCCAGCAGCGTCAGCAGGTTGAGCAGCAAAAAGACCAAATTCAAAAAGCACGCGATCGCATCCAACAACTAGAGCAGAGTGCCGAAAAGGATTTATCCGGGACGCGGCAAACGATTCAAACGACGACTGCCGCGATTGAGGCAAATGAGGCCAGGTTAAAGGGGGCTAATGCCAAGTTGGATCAGTTAGAAGCCAGTCTGGAGAAGGCGGAGGCCACTTATCAAAAGCAGCAAGCGGCAACAGTGGCTAGGCTGCAAGTGATGCAGCGTCAGCGACCCAGCTCTGGCTGGGCGGTGCTCTTGCAAAGTCAGTCCCTCAATGATTTTCTCGATCGCCAGCAGCGATTAAAACGGGTATTTGAGGCTGATCGTCAAGTTTTAGAACGACTCAAGACCGCCACCGACAAAATTGCCCAACAACGAAACGCGGTAGAGAAACAGAAAAATCAGATTGCCATCCTGACCCAACAGCAACTTTCTCAGCGTTCACAGCAGCAGCAGCGGGCTGAATATCAGCGCCAGACGATCGCCCGTTTGCAGACGAACAAGATGGCCTTGGAATCGGCCCTGGGAATTTTGTCGCAGGATTCTGCTAACTTGACCGATTTAATTCGACAGCGCATGCAGGTTGAGCGCAGTTATCAATTTGGCCCTGGCAATGTGGTTGTGATTGGCTCCGGACAGGTCAGCTTTCCAGTAACGGCACCCATCTCGAGTCAGTTTGGCTATCGGATACATCCAATCTTAGGGTATGAGCGATTTCATGCGGGTGTTGATTTTGCTGCAGACTATGGCGAGGTAATTCGGGCGGCAGCGCCTGGCTATGTGATTTTTGCGGGCTGGTATGGCGGGTATGGCAATACAGTGATTGTTGACCACGGGAATGGTGTGACGACTCTATATGCACATGCGGATGGCTTGTATGCCAAGGAAGGGCAACCGGTTCAACGGGGGGAACCCATTGCGGTAGTTGGTTCGACGGGCTTATCGACGGGACCACACTTACATTTCGAACTACGATCGAATGGCGAGCCGGTTGATCCATTGCCCTACATGTAGGTTTTGATGTTTTGCTTGTGGGACTTTGCTACTGAGTTGATAACTATGCTATATTGGTAAGCCTGTTAGGCAAAGTTTGCTCATCAGCGAGGGCATGTAGCTCAGAGGATTAGAGCATCAGATTCCGGTTCTGAGGGTCGCAGGTTCGAATCCTGCCATGCTCGTTCAAAGAAAGCCTCCGAAAACCAAGTTTTCGGAGGCTTTCGCGTTTATTGGCCTAAGACTCAATTCGAGGAATATAGTTCAAAAGTATTGCAAAATTGGACGTGTCTTAGAATAATCAGGCCTGTTTTGGGGGTAAATTGGGGATGAAATTAAGCGCATCAGACATTCCCCCAAGAGTCGGTTATGACTTCCTCCCAAACTCCCCAAAAGCGCTCAGAGGAGGGTTCCAAAGCTATCCCATAAGCGGCTTTAGCTTGTGTTTCGGATGGGAGGACAACGCCACTACCGATCAACTGGCTTTTCAGACAGACCTACTAATCGCAACATGGCCGAAATGAAAGTCCGATAAATTGAACTGGATATTGTGTCGAAATGACCCGATAAATTGCATTTTCTATTTTTCGGTTGATTACGGATCAAGACCTTGTAGAGAATGCCGCATGCTGTTTGGTTTTATCCTGACAGCCACAGGTAAGTAACGCAACCAATGCCGACTAACGCTAGGATGGCATAGCACGGCTGAACTGCGTGCGATCGGCGTGAGGAGCAGCCCGTGTCAGAACCCCAAAAAGTTATTGTGATTGGTGGAGGTGCCGCTGGATTCATGGGAGCGATCGCCTGTGCTGAAAACGATCCCACCGCCGAAGTCACCATCCTCGAAGCCGGACGCGCACCGCTCACCAAAGTCAAGATTTCCGGTGGTGGACGCTGCAACGTCACCCATGCCTGCTTTGATCCAGCGCTACTGGTGCAGCATTATCCCCGTGGCAGTAAAGCACTGCGCGGTGCGTTCAATCGGTTTCAGCCCCAAGACACGATCGACTGGTTTCAGCGGCGTCATGTATCGCTCAAAACCGAAGCCGATGGCCGCATGTTTCCGACAACGGATGATTCCAGCACGATCGTCGAATGCTTAATGGCATCAGCGCGCGCTGCCGGTATCAAACTCCACTTGGGTGCCGCTGTTAAAACAGTTCAGCCGATCGCTGGACAATTTCATGTGATATGGCGCACTGGCCAAGTAATGCAGGCCGACAAAATTTTACTCGCCACCGGTAGCAGCCCCCAAGGACAGGCGATCGCCAAATCCCTCGGGCACACGATCGTATCGCCTGTCCCATCGCTATTCACCTTCAACATCAAAGACCCTCGCATCAGCGGATTGGCAGGCATTGCCGTTAATCCGGCCAAAGTCAAACTACAAATTGCTGACAACACATCCGGGCGCAAGCAAAAACTCGAACAAATCGGCCCGGTTTTAGTCACGCATTGGGGCTTGAGCGGCCCGGCGGTCCTGAAGCTCTCGGCCTGGGGTGCACGGATGCTCCATGACACAAACTACCAAGCCCAGCTAACCATCAGTTGGCTGCCGAAGCAAAACCTTGAAACCCTGAAAAAAGAACTGCTGATGGTCAAGCATCAGCTCTCCCGACGGGTCATCTCTACCTCTTGCCCAGTGATGATTCCCCGGCGGCTCTGGGAGAGTTTGACCCTGAGTGCGGGTATTGCACCGGATTTACGCTGGGCTGATCTATCCAATAAAAGCCTCAACCAGCTAATGCAAGAACTGCTGCAAGGTCAATACAACATCACCGGTAAAGGCGTATTCAAAGAGGAATTTGTCACCTGCGGCGGCATTGACCTAAAACAAGTTGATTTCAAAACCATGGCCAGCAAACGCTGTCCAGGACTCTATTTTGCTGGGGAAGTCTTAGATATTGATGGGATTACTGGTGGATTTAACTTCCAAAGCGCTTGGACAACCGGCTGGCTGGCGGGTCAGGCAATGGCTGACGTTGGGGCCTAAAATAGTCAATACAGGCACTGCACTCTACTCGACGTTTCCATCACACACAATTCATCGGTGCAAGTTATGACTTATTCACAGACCTCGCGGTTCGTCATGTCAACGATCGCGGCCAGTTTGCTCGCAATACCGATCACCGCGACATTTTTTGTGCCTATGGCTGGAGCTGAAATCATCAGCAACAATGTGACTTTCAGAAACCGCAGCGGCCAACGAACACCCACCAATCATTATCGTAGCAACAATCGTGGGGGGCATCAGCGGATTTACCGGGGTGCTGGCGTCAGAGGCAGCAATCGCATTATTAGGCGCACGCGGATTTATCCTGGAGGCAATCAGTGCTTTAACTGCTTTAGAGGCGGTGGCCACGGCCATGACAGAGGAGACTATGGCCATGACAGAGGAGACTATGGCCGTGGCAGAGGAGACTATGGCCGTGGCAGAGGAGACTATGGCCGTGGCAGAGGAAACTATGGCCGCTAACCAGCGACTATTGTTGCTTCCTAGCTATGCGCTCTGAATCATCAGCACCACAGTGCTCCCCTTAATCCACGAATAATTCGGATAGCGATGCATAACCACTCACCAAATACGGTTATGGTGGGCAAAAGTCCACGATCAATAAGCGGCCATGAGTCAACCTGAAGCGCTAAAAAATCTGCTCCAAGCCGTTGCCCAAGGATCAGTCAGCCCCGAATTGGCATTACAAGACTTGAAACACCTTGCGTTTGAAACAGTTGACGATTTTGCCCGCATTGACCACCATCGGAGTCTACGTACAGGCTTTCCCGAAGTGATTTGGGGACAAGACAAAACCCCCGAGCAAATTGCACAGATTATGGATGTCATGCGCGGACGTGGGTCTGTGGTCATGGCCACAAGGGTTGATTCAGGCACAGCCACTTGGATTCAGCAAATGATCCCTGAGGTTAATTACTACGATCGGGCGCGCATCTGTGCCATTGTCGATGCGGCCCAGCCGCCTAAACGCATTGGTCGCATCAGCATTCTCTCGGCTGGCACAGCCGATCTGCCCGTTGCCGAAGAAGCCGCTGTTACGGCTGAATTGTGCGGATTTCAGGTCGATCGTTTGTGGGATGTTGGAGTGGCCGGTATTCATCGTTTACTCAGTAATCGCCATGTAATTGAAGACGCTGACGTCCTGATTGTGGTCGCTGGCATGGAAGGAGCATTACCCAGCGTTGTCGGTGGTCTCGCAGATTGTCCGATTATCGCTGTGCCCACCAGCATTGGCTATGGTGCCAGCTTTCAGGGTTTGGCGCCACTGCTAGGAATGTTAAACTCCTGTGCGGCCGGTGTCGGCGTTGTCAATATCGACAATGGTTTTGGGGCCGCTGTTTTAGCTGGTCAGATTTTGCGAACAGCCCGTAAATTAATCGATCGTCGTATCTGATGTTGCATGGGGCACATTCGCTTCCGGTAATGTCACTTGAAATGTGACACCGCGCGTCTCTGGAACATCCTCGCTTAACCACCCCGCCCGCAGCATCGGACTAAATACTTCAATGTGGCCCTGCATCTGCTGCACTAATGCCTGGGCGATGGCTAATCCTAGACCGGTTCCAGCAATTTCGGTTTGCGCCTGGACGCCACGGAAGTGGCGCTGAAATAATTTGGGGATGTCTTGAGTGGGAATGCCGTTGCCATTATCGGTCACGTACACAACCACCTGTTGATCACCGCCCTGCAATCGTACATGCACCTGACCACCGGCCGGCGTATACTTCACCGCGTTATCAATCAGATTACTCAGCACCTCCCGCAGGGCCGATGGGTCGACGTTGACCCATATCGGTGTGTCCGGAAACTCGGTATGCAAGGTCATTTGTTTTTCCTGCGCGACCGCCGCCGCCGAGACCACTAGCGGTTGCAAAATCTCACGCATATCGCATCGCTGCAGCACTAGTTGCGCCTCACCGAGCGTCCCAGCGATCGGTGAGGCCACCGGGGTATCAACCGTAGCATCATCTGGCAGCACCTCAGTTATGTTGATCGCGCGATCAATTTGTAGCAGCAGCTCCTGCAGTCGATCACTTTCCCGCACAATACTGGATGCGGCCTCACGATTACGATCGTCTTCCGGCAAACGCCGCAGCAATAATTTACCAAATGTGCGCAGTGCCGTCAGTGGATTGCGAAACTGATGAATTAAATTATCAAGCAAGTCGTGCTGTTGTATTTTCAACTGCTGCTGTTGCTGCTGTCGCTGTTGCAACCACTGGGAGCGTTTATCCAAGACACAAGCCAGACTCAACGTCTGAGTCACTTGCTCAATTTGTAGTTGGTCTCCTACCGTCCAGCTCCGATCAAGCCGCTCCGTGACCAGCAACCCAAGCACCATCTCATCGTGTATGAGCGGCGAGACTAAGCGATCAGGCTGGGGTAAAGGTGATCGAGGAACGATAGGCAAAGACTCACACGGGGCAATTTCTGAAGTTGTCAGGGGGGACTCGCCGATTAGACGGCTATCACCCTTCAAGCTAATGGGAGACTGACGGGATACCAATGCGATCCCGCCATCTCCAGTAGTGGGGTTAGTGGGCATGGCATCATCTGGCACGGCAGCAACTCGTACTAGTCGCGTTTCAGCCGAACTCTCAATTTCTTCTGCCAGGTAGACAACCCCAGCAGAAGCCCCCAAGCTCCGAACTAATAGCCGTAGCTGCGCCTCGCATAAATTAATGAATTCAGAGCTAGCAGGCAATAACATGCAGAAATCACTTTCAACAATGACGCACAGTATTTCTTCGGAGCATTATTCAAGATTTATTGGATTGACTTTCAGTGTTAATCACGAGTACTTTAGGAATATTAATCGGGAGAGCTGTCTGTCGAATTTGTTACATTTTAGTTACAAATCGAGCATTAAATCATGCCCTTTAAGTTCGGGTTGAATTCAGCAAAGGGCTTTTGCATAGCGATTCTGCGGTTTGTTTCGGGAGATTTTGAAAAGCTTAAGACTAGTTGAGTTTTTTGGGGACTCCCGATATACTTATGGATGGTCTTGTAACTGGCAATACAGAATAATTGTTGTTCAAGGAGGTATGGGGTCTTGGCAAGGAGACGTAAGCGTAAGAGTCGGCGGCGGCAGGAAGGAAGGAAAATTCTGGAAAGCGTCACCCAGTATAGCATTGATTGTGGCGAAGATAAGCCAGTCACTGCAGCACGTAAATTCATTCACGATAAAGGAGTATTACCGCCCGCGCTCTTGTTGGTTAAGCGTAATGAGCATACGACGGATCGGTATTTTTGGGCCGAGAAAGGCTTGTTTGGAGCGCAGTACGTCGAAGAAAATCATTTCCTCTTCCCCAGTCTAAGACATCCGGATGACGAGGAAGCGGTTTTAGTGTAGTAACGCCAGCGACACAAGGCGTTTTTACCATTTGAAACGAATCATCTGCTGGAAGGTTCTAAAAGCGCGGCAATCAAAGTTGGTTGCCGCGCTTTTAGTTGATTTATGACCGCACAGCATCTTCCTGAATAGTTAAATTCAGCGATCGTTTAAGTTCGGCTAACTCATCCCGGTGAGCGCTTACACGCAGGATGCTGCCGGTAGCCGGTTGATTGGCGGCATCAAGCACGAAAGAAACTTGTTCGGTTCGACTAGCCTTTTGCCAATAGAACCGCCCCGCTAACGGCGCAAACACAATAAAAATCGTCCACAGGTAAGGGTAATCCGGCAAGGCCATTGTGAAGACAAGGCCCAAACAGAGCGCGCCAATACCGGCGAGCAAAGATAAAAATACTGCCAGAAATAAACTTGGACGCACTTGTCCAGACAAACGAACGCGGTTTTCCTGAGGATCGACCTGCTCCACGTGATAAGCCCGATCGACAAAATATTGTTGCAGCATCGACAGTAGCTGTTCGCTCGACTGGGTAGAACTCAGGGTAACTATCTGGGTTCGATCCTTTGTCGCAGCGCGAATAAAGAAAAACAGCCCCACACCGAGAAGTAGGGTGAGGAAAAATGTCGAAAACAGGACTGAATTATCCATCGTGGCTACCCGTAACAAACAAACGCCTAGGCTATTATTATCCGGGAGCCCATCACAAAGTACAACTGGCTAACTATAGACAAAACAATCAGCCCAGCGGTAGAACACTCACTGGGCTAATCGGTAAAATTTACGTTTGGCGTTTAATGGACCACCGTACGTTCTTGCTGAACGGCATAACTCTGCCATAAACGGGCCAAATCGCGGGCTTGCTCCATCATTTCTTCGCGAATCTGATACATGCGCCGCGGTCGCCCCCGTCCCTCGACTTTCTTCCAGTATCCAGTGACCATATCCTGGTCTTCGAGAAACTTTAACGCGCTGTAAAGCACGGTATCAGAAAGCCGATAGAACGGATATTCCGCTTCTAAGAGGTTAATTAACTCCGTACCATAGGAGTCATTTCTCAGTAAAACAGAAAGTACATAACATACCGCCAGCTCTTTATTGAGGTAGAAAGGTGGCGGATCCTTAAAAAACTGGTAGATATCCTCAAATTTCATAGTTTTAGGTTCCAGATTGTAGTGACGACAAGGCCTTGTAAAGTGTGATCGCAGAATCAAAATTGGGTATAGCGGTATAAATTTAACGATCTTCTAGAGGAATTACCTCTGCCTAGGGAGATAAAATGGGGGTCTCCCACCAGAAAAAGAAGCCTGACAAATTGCGCCGTTTAACCCGAATACCGTTGGTTGAATACCGCAAATCAGGAAAAGACTGACAGCTCATTCCGGGGCGATATAGCGACTGAAATCGACGTTCAACGATCGCCAACTTCACCCAACGATCGCGATATTCAACCCAATACACTTCACAAGCTTATCTAAGCAACTGAGCGACGGAATCGTCATTCGTAAAAACTCGTTGGCTGTAGAATTACAACTCCGATAAAACACTGAAAGAGTATTTTGCTCAGACAGAATCCAACTGATGGGTTGAATGATTCGCTCAGCAAAAATTATTGCCTAGTACCTTTAGTGTGACGGATGTTTGATACATTCAACCATCTTAGTTTCAAAAATTTTAGATTTACTCGACGCCAGATAAATTTCGATTGCCACAGCAGTGTCGATGGCGCTACCGCACTAATTCGCGATCACACCCATCAGCATTACCTCCCACACCAATTGCGGCTGCACATAAGC
Organism: uncultured cyanobacterium; assembly: GCA_963704065.1. Taxonomy (GTDB): domain Bacteria; phylum Cyanobacteriota; class Cyanobacteriia; order Leptolyngbyales; family Leptolyngbyaceae; genus Romeriopsis. The sequence goes on from CAVPGX010000036.1 coordinate 44,232, forward strand.
CCGCAACTGATGCTTTGCTTGCTCTAACTGGGACAAAACCACCATCGGCACCAGTCCGCTCTGCCAGTAAACCTGCTGCAGATAATCCAACAGCCAAATTTGCGCTTCGCTATCGAGCGATTTTGACACCAACTTAGCGACCATCAATGCTTCCTGTAAGGTCCGTGGCAACGTCGTGAGGCCACTCAACAACTCCTGCGGAATCGTCTGCAGCCGCTGCCAATGGTCGATCGCGGCACCGGGACTTCCCTGGGCCAACGCCAATACCTGGGATTGGCTCAGAATCTCCGTATATCCTGCCTGCGACCAAAACTTGCGTCATCGCCGCCAGCGCCAACCGATAAAAGGGGATCCGCTGACAGCGTGACACCAACGTTGGTAACAACATCTCCACATTCGGGGCCAACAAGATAATCGTCGCTGGCCCCGGCTCCTCCAACGTCTTAAGCAACGCATTGGCTGCCGCTTCTGGCATTGACTCTGCCGCTTCAATCACCACTACCGATCGGTCCGCTTCCAGTGGTGGCCGACTGAGAAACTGCGTCACCTCACGAATTTGCTCAAGGCGGACAATCGGGGCAGCGCGCTTCTTGACACCAGCAACTTCCGCCGCCGCCGCTGTCAAACGTTTTCCCTTATCGAGATAGGTAGGCTCGACCCACAACAAATCGGGATGATTTCGCTGGGCAATCCGTCGCTCCGTTGTTTCTCCCAGCAAAATTTGCAAAAAACAAACCGCCGCCAAGGCTTTTCCCACGCCGGTCGCACCCGCAAATAAATACGCTGGGGCGACACGATCGCGGGCGATTGCCGCCTCTAAAAGTGCAACAACCTGCGGCTGCCCCACTAATTGCTCAAACCCACCCATTGCCAAAACCTCATCTGGCGAATCTTGTGCGGAATCGTTTACTTACCCAGCAGCTTCACAATTCCAATGCCCACAAAATATAACCCCACGACCGCCCCGCCCAACAGACTCTGGGTCAACGGATCCGTCGAAGGCGTTAGAATTGCTCCAGCGACCGCCGCACCAACTAAGACAAATCGCCAACCCGATAGCATCTGCTGCGATGACACAATTCCTAAAAAACCCAACAGTGCCTGCACGATCGGCACCTGAAACGCAATGCCTGTACTAAACATCAGCAGCAAGATCAGCTCAAAATAGCGTTCGATCGACCAAGATTGTTCAACTACGTCCGCCCCATAGCTGATGAAAAAATTCAGCGCGGCTGGAATTAACGCCGTATAGGCAAACGCTAAACCGCCAAGAAATAGCCCGCCTGATCCCAACACGATCGGGCCAAGGATGCGTTTTTCCCGTCGCGTTAAACCCGGCGTGACAAACGCGATAATCTGATACAAGATAAATGGCGCTGCCAGGACTAAACCGCTATAACCAGCGACCTTGAACGACACAAAGAAAAATTCTCCTGGGGCCAACTGTAAAAATTTCACCCCTTGCGCCGGCTGCTGCAAAATTCGGACCAGTGGCCGCACCTGCGTGAAGCAACCAACGATACAAACCCCCACTGCAATCAAAGAATAAAAAATCCGCATTCGCAGCTCATCAAGATGATCAAATAGATTCATCTCCACATCGTCAATCAAATCATCCGCTACCGGGTCGATCGCGGATTCCGAATCTGCCGACAAGTCCTCCGATTCAGAAGTTGTCATCTTTGGGGTTTCTGTGTCCAATTCTGAAGGTGCTGCCATGGAATTTGATCATGATTTGCTTCCATTCTACGCAAATCTCGAGCCGACTCCCGCGCCGATCGATCGCACGATCCAGACACTACCCATTCAGCGCTGACAAGACACTATTGATTAGCAGCGGCTGTACTCGTTAAGCCAAACTGACTCAATCCCTGGTAAGTCAAATCATTGGTGATTCGCGGTTTCTGCTTGTTAAGTTCGTCCTTCAGCAACTGTCGGGCGGTCTTTTTCGCCTCTTGTGGGTTGCCGAGCACAGGCCAGGTTACGCTATTGATCGCCCACTCCCGCAGATTTGCCTGCAATCCGGGATTAATTTTAATCGTTGTGACATAGGCACATTTCTGGGGCAGCTCCTTGGCAAACAACAGGAGCTGGTATTCGCCCTGTTCCGCTAATACGCGAATGATATCCATACCTTGCTTCGTCTTGAGATCTAAGTAGCAAGGCATCCAGCGTGGCCCCTGATCGACATGATATAGGTGATTGTAGAACGTCGTAATCCAGAGTGCTAAGGGATAGGGAGTTGGCGTGCAGAGCACGGTTTTATACACCAAGTTGTATAGCCGACTGATCTTAATTTTCTTAACTTCCTCATAGGAATCTAACATCACCCATAGCGTGGTCACTGGCTTACCCGCCACGCGCATCAATTTCGGAAACGCGACCTGCGCGGGGGGCACTTCCCGAATAGGCCAGTGAGCGCCCTGCAAAAGCTGATCTTCAACGGGTAGATCCATCACCTGCGATGCGAAGACCGTTGATGTCGGTGCCGGTGCAGGTGCCGGTGCCGCCGGCACAATTGACAAATCCATCGCCGGTACAACCGAGGAATCCGTCGATGGCGCAACGGATAGCTGTGTCGCTTCTTTGGCGAAGTCAGATGCCATCGACGGCGTTTCTGCCAGTGATTCAGCCGCATCCTGCGCTTGGCGATTTAAGGCTTTATTGATGCGCTGCGACAGCTGCTGTACGCCTTTGAAACGCTCTTCGATCGTGGCCAATTCCTGCAAAATTTCCCCGATATTATTGGGGCGATCCTGCGACGATTTTGCGAGACAGGCGAAAATCAGAGTTTCGAGCGGTTTTGGCAGGGTCCCGCCCACCGACGTGAGGGAAAATGGTCGGGGTGGCTGATTCATATGCGCCTTGAGCCAGCCCCCAAAAGAATGGGTTTCGGCCATCACCGGCAATTCGCCAGTCAGCATTTCATAGGCCATGACACCGACGCTATAGATATCAGAACTCGGCGTCAGCTCACATCCTTCCATTTGTTCTGGCGAGGAGTAGACCATTGTCCCCATGTAGGTACTGGTCTGACCGCTATTTTCTTGCAGCAGTTTTGAAATACCAAAGTCCAACACTTTCACGAACTCGCCCAAGCTCGGATCCTGCAAGACAATCATGTTGCTCGGTTTAATATCGCGATGAATAATCGGGCAAAGATTACCATCGACCTCAATGCCTTCATGCGCCGCTTTCAAGCCTAAACAAATTTGCCGCATCATGGATAAGAAGCGGGTCAACGGAATTGGCTTTTCACGAATAATCTCATTCAGTCCTGGGCCCTGCAAGAAATTCCATTGCGTAGAATGGCACATCATCGGGGTCGAGGTCATAGTCGGTGACGCGGATGATATGAATACTTTTTTGACCCAGCTGTGCACAAATACTCGCCTCAGACCAGAAGCGCGATCGCATCCGCTCGTTCAACAAGGTTTGGGACAAAAACTTAATGGCGACAATTGCCCCACCTAAACGCAAATCTTTCGCCTTATATACACGCCCCATCGCCCCACGGCCAATCATCTCCATGAGCTGATACCGTCCATTCAGCGGTTCATTGTTAGGCGGGGGTGTCATTGGGGTATCGCGAGTTTGCACGGGATCAAAATGATACAGATCATTACGTAAATTGTGACATACCTAGCTGGCTTGATCGACGCATTGACGGTGTCGCAACGAGCACAGAGATTTGCCAACATGATGGTATTTTACGAATTCTAGCCGATCAACAAGAATTCCTGACAATAATGGTTTAGTCCCATCACTGTAAGCATTTGGCTAAATCACGCTTTTACTTACTGCTCCCAAAAAGTCAAGCTAAGTGTTGGTTTAGTATGACCGCTAGCACGTCAAAGTTAACGGTTAAAAGTCGGGCATTCCCACGGATATTTGTGGGCGATCAAGCCAGTCGCAGCGATCGGGATCAGACAGTTTACTGATCGCACCTTTTGGATTTCCCAAACGCGCCAAGCGCCTCAAGCACGTTCGATCACCGCATCAATCACGCTAATCAAGTAATGTCCAGCCATAATGCCACTAGAGAGCCGATACTGATTGTCATCCAGTCGCTGTAAGGTGTCAAAACCAGTGCGCCGTTGCCGATCGTTGATTGCCCAATAACGCTGGATAATCGAATTGGGGGTAATCCATCCCTCACCTTCCACACGCCCCAAATCGGTATGTTGCAACACAAAGGTATAACGTTGTCCATCGGGATCAAGCCGACCCCGAAATTGCATATCAATATTGGCTTGGTCGGAGCCCGGAAAAATCAGCCGTGTTGCCATCGTGAACCACTCATCGCGGTTCCAACTGACTAAAATTTTGCCCTTCACATCGATCGGTGCTGACTGCTGTTCAATCGCATTGCCATGTAGCAACCAGGTACCAGGTTCAAGTAGAAAAGTGTGACTCGCAGAAATTGCGGGAGATGAGAAGGAATGCATACGGTGGCACTTGGAAACACGACAATAATGCGACCATTGCGACTAACTCCGGCATTGCGGCCGACATGGTCGGGATAATCGCTGTAATCAATCGATCGGTCAACATTCAGATAGACCTTATTTCAAGTATGCCCAGACGAAACAATATTCACCTTAGGCTTGGATTCACCTTAGGCTCGGGATAAGCAGTATGTGTAGTGGACAAGCGCGCATCACTTTAAACAACGCTGTAAATCTGACCTAAAAGGGCGGATTTTCTCGCTCCAGTGATTTGCGGTAAGTTGCCATCAATGCCGTGTTTGCGCCAGTAAGCCAGGAGCGCGAAGGCAATCGCTTCTTTGTAGTCAGCGTCAATGCCGACATCGGTCGTGGTCAAAATTGCCGCTGCGGGTAAATGCATCTGTAACCGCGATCGCAGATAACCATTGTGACTGCCACCGCCACAGAGCAACACCTCCTGTGGTAAACGGGGTAAGAACTGCTGATAGCTACGGACGATCGATAGTGCGGTAAATTCGGTGAGACTCGCCAAGAGATCGGCTGAGGAAAGATCAGCTGCGACCCGCAAACACTCCTGGAAATAGACTTCACCAAATAGTTCGCGCCCGGTTGACTTGGGTGGCGGCTGACGGAAATAAGGATGGAGCAACCACTGCTCCACTAAATTGACATGAATCTGACCTTGACGTGCCCAAGCACCGTCAGCGTCATAGGTTTTACGGCCCTGACTCAAGTAGGTAACAGCCAAATCAAGCAAGACATTCCCTGGCCCCGTATCAAATCCGACAAATTGATCATTCTGCTCACCGGCTGGTAAAAATGCCACATTGCCAATCCCGCCGATATTTTGCACAGCGCGATCGCGCAGGGGATGACTCAGTAGGGCAACATCAACGGGCGGCACCAGCGGCGCGCCATGGCCGCCGAGGGCGATGTCGGCGACCCGAAAATTGCTGACAGTCTCAATTCCGGTTAGATGGGCAATCAAATCGCCCCGTCCCAGTTGTAGCGTATACCCTAAATCCTGGTCTGGTGGACGGTGAAATACCGTTTGGCCATGGGAGCCGATCAACATCACCTGATCAAATTGCGGTGCGATCGCGCGGGCTGCTTGGGCAAACGTTTGAGCGATCGTGTCATCTAGTTGAGCCAATTGCGCTAGCGGGAGCGCCTCACCATCACAAACGGCTAAAATCTGCGATCGCAGAGCGGCTGGATAAGCGTAAGTTTCACCCGCTAGTAGCTCGATCTGAGGCTGTTCTGGCGCACCAGTAATTTCCACTAAGGCCGCATCAATCCCATCAACCGATGTACCACTCATTAAACCAATGACTCGCATGCCCATGCCTTCCCTTCGCGACCCTATCGTTGTCACGGTTATCCGTTGCTACAGTGCCATCAGGCTCGTTTGCCACCGCCAGCAAACAAGGCACTGTAACAAACCATAGCATCAAAACCCAAAGGGGCATGCAATGCATGCCCCTTTAAGTCGAGATTGCGGGGCGATCGCACGCGCATCATTCAACAGTCAGTTGGGCCAGTTGCGCCAATGTTTTACGATAGCCCTCGCCTTGGTTTTGTTGACGATATAAATTCGCTGCCTGCTGCAGGTCCAACTTAGCCGCTTGACTCTCGCCCAAGGCATTCTGAATCGCACCCCGATAGTAAAATGCCGACGCATTCCGCGGGTTGAGTTGCAATGCCTCAGTAAAGTCGTCTAAAGCGCTGCTGGCATCCCGTAATTTGACATAGGCTTGACCGCGCAGGTCAAACGCAACGGCATTCTGGGGATCAACTTCGATCGCGGCAGTCAGATCGGCGATCGCCGCGATCGCGTCTTCCATCATTAAGTAAGCCTGGCCGCGGCCGAGAAGGGCCGCGGCATAGTTCGGATTGATGGCGAGGGCCGCTGTGTAGTCTTGGATAGCGCCTTGGTAATCCTGAAGCTGGGCGCGGAGGTCGGCGCGCATTTTGTAGGCTTCTGGTTGATTCGGGCTCAGAGCAAGACTCTGATCGTAGTCCTGCAAAGCCGCCGACAAATCACCCAACACCACGAGTACCTGTGCTCGGCGGAAATACGCATCACTGCGATTTGAGTCGAGTTTGATCACATGGTCCAAATCGTTAGCGGCGGCGGTAAACTCACCCATATCGGCTTGTAGTAAAGCTCGGTTTAAAAAAGCCTCGGCATAATCAGGCTGGAGCTTAATTGCCTGATTAAAGTCATTGAATGCTGCTTCGGGATTATCCAACTGCACCTGAATCACCCCGCGATTCAGGTAAGCGGGCGCATACTTTTTGTCAACACTGATTGCTTGGTTGACGTCAGCGAGGGCGCCTTCAAGATTAGCTTCAGTCGATCGGGTATAACTGCGATTGACCAAAGCGGCGGTGTAATTCGGTCGCATGCCCATTGCCTGATCAAAATCAGCAATGGCCGGCTGCGGTTCACCAATTACGGTTTGTAAGTAGCCACGATTAACCAAAGCCGGCACTAACTGTGGATCGAGCGCTAAGGCGCGATCCGTATCGGTGAGCGCCGCGCTGAGATTGCCGAGCTCATAGTAAAGACGGCCACGATTCGCCAGTGCTAAAGCATTGCTGGGATCGACCTCAATCACCTGCGTCAAGTCAACTAAGGCAGTGCTGCGATCACCCAACTGCATCGACATAACGCCACGGCCCAAGCGCGCTTGAGTAAATTGTGGATCAGCCTGGACAACGCGATTGTATTCCGCTAAAGCATCGCGATACTTTCCTTTGCTAGCCTGCTTCTCCGCTTTGTTAAAGAACGATTGAACTTGCGATCGCGACATTGGTGCGACGGGTGCGGGCGAGGATTGAGACGTATCCGCCATTGGCTGAGGCGTGCGGACTGCGACCTGCGCATCACTAGGCGACGCCACCCCCACCACAGGAAGAATGCAGCCTAATGCCGCAAGTACCCATGTCGTACGTTGCAGTTTGAATTGAATTTGCATAGTGTCTAGCACCCAACTTTAAACGGTAGATGGATTGTGCTGTTACTATTCCCGCATTCCGCAAATTTCGTAAAATTCTTTGACAAATATCTATAAATTTTCTGTAAATTGGCTGTCTACGCCGCTACACCATTCAGCAGGCGGCAGTCCGGATCAGTCATCCGGCGCGCTTAAGCGATATTTGGCTCGATCGGCAACGTCGCTTGAGCCGTCACACACCTGAGCCGCCACACACTTTAGCCGTCACACAACGGCCCCGCCGACTCAGCCGCGATTTAGCCAGAATAATTTCAGATGAATCAATTGCCTTTGTTACGACTTAAGTGAAAGTTATGACCTAAGTGAAAGTTACGACTCAAGTAGGAATCAACTCACCTGGGCGCAAACGCGCCCAACGGCCTTTATCTTCAGCAAAGCTCAAACAGCCAACAACGTCCCACTCCATCTCTATTTCATCGCCTTGATTACGGATATTGACATTAATTGTCGGCTCAGTCGCATCAAAATCAGGAGATTCCGTTAAATGCGGCTGCTGGTGTTGATATTCGACTGCATGATAAGTTGTGCACCGATCAACATACTGACAATTAATACAAATACACATTTAGCGGTTCCTCTCAAACGAAGATGGAGTGAAGTAAGTCATCGCTTTTTTTGCTACTCTAGCTCAGGCGCGAAAATAATGCATCTCCACCGATGCATCAGTTCGTTGGCTGGTCGCCGCGATGTGCTCAATACTGCGGCCTAAGAATTGCGCGATAAGGACACTCATCTTGAATCAAAGTATTGTTCGTTTACCCTTCATGCCTGCATTTGCCCTCTCTCCCGAGACGTGGCCATTTGATTTAACGTGGTTACCCGATACCGCTTGTCTCGTTGGTGGTAGTGTGCGGGATGCACTGTTGGAGCGCAATTCTGACTATCTTGATCTCGATTTTGTCCTGCCTGAAGGCGCTGTGGAAACAGCCCGCGCGATCGCCCGGCACTACCGGGCGGGTTTTGTGCTGCTGGATGCCGAGCGTCAGATTGCGCGGGTGGTGTTTGACCAGGGAACTGCCGATTTTGCGCAGCAAGTCGGTGATTCGCTTGAAGCAGATTTATTGCGGCGGGATTTTCGCGCTAATGCCATCGCCTATAATCCCCATCGTCAGGAGCTAATTGACCCACTGAATGGCTGCCAAGATCTACAGATGGGGATCTTGAGCATGATCACACCGGAAAATCTGGCAGAAGATCCGTTGCGTTTACTGCGAGCCTACCGTCAAGCGGCCCAATTGGGGTTTAGTTTGGACCCAGAAACGCGATGCGTGATTCGCGATTTGGCCGATGGTTTAAGCCATATTGCGGCGGAACGGGTGCAATCAGAACTGAACTATCTGCTCAGTGCCGCCAAGGGTACCAGTTGGCTGAAATTGGCTTGGAAAGACGGCTTACTGCATAGTTGGCTACCTAATGTCACACCGGCGGGGCTGGAACGCTTGAGGGCGATCTGATCGCTGGGTCAGTGACTTAAAGCAAGATTGGCCAGAAATGGCGCGTTTACTCTACCAAGATATTCGCACATCGAACCAACACCAGCGCCAACTCACCTCGAAGTCATCCCTGGAAGCGCCCGCCTCCGGCAGCACCCGTACTTGGGTTACGACCGCGAAGCTGGCTTGTCTGATGCCATCATCGCTAGAAATCGCTGAATCACAACTCTGGCGGCTCAAGTATAGTCGGGCCGAAGTACACGCAGCGACCACTGTCCTACGCTATCTGCCGCAGTTGCTTCAGAGGGACATGGGGCCACTGGCGGCGCAATATCACTTTTTTCAAGCCGTTGGGAATGTATTCCCGGCGCTAGTCATAAGTGGCTTGGCAGCAGGCCTAGCTTTGTCCGAACTGCGCTTATTAATCCAACGCTTCCTTGATCCGAGCGATCAAGTTGCCCATCCGACACCGCTGCTCAGCGGCCAGGATCTGATGCAAGGATTGCAAATTTCTCCGAGTCCCCAGGTTGGCCAATTGCTGGCAGCGCTGCAACTGGCCCGCGCCGAGGGCAAAATTAGCACACCGGATGCGGCCTTCACCTTCGCCCGTTCACTGATCCAATAAACTGATCCAATAAGCGGCGACATCACATCTCTGGCGCGTTTCCCGTTAAACCGGGGGATACCGCTACGACATAACCGCCAATTACTTTGGCATAAATCGCATAGGCGACAATGGTGCGAGTAGTGGGTCAGTTGTCCCGCTGACTGACTTGGCGTAGCGCCGGGCCAATCCGGGCACCAGGGCCATTGGATTACTAAAACCGGAGAATAAATGCACGGTTGGTCGATCGGGTAGACAACCAACCAGCGGCAGATGGTCGCGACTGAAGGCAACGGTACAGCAACACCATGCACCCGCTAGATCCGCAATGGCCGGTAAGATCTGACGCACTTGCTGACGAATCCAAGCCTCACTCTGGAGCGGGTTAAAGCGCGCCTGGGGATGACTAATTGTGCGGCTAATTTGGCCCATGCGGATATGGCCATTAGCAAACTGTAAAGCCCCAACGTCGATAATTGGGGGGGCAATTTCTGCATGCGGTTGCGCCCAAGCAGCATCGGCTGCCGCACGACTGGCATTGGTTTCGAGGGCAAAGCGTTGGATCACTGCAGGCATGACTATCGTCCGCAGTCGTGCCTGTACGGGCACCGTTTCAATTGATTCGGAATAGCTGAAGTAAAGTGGCACCTGTAAGCCCATCTGGTGCAACAGCTGACGGGTTTCGCCGCCCGCACATAAAGCAATCTGACCCGCATTGAATGCGCCTGCTGTGGTTTCGACCCGATCGTCGTCAACCCCAGTGACTTCTGCCACAAGTACCTGACCGCCGCGTCGCTCGATCGCCGCTCGATAGGCCCTGGTTGTCGCCTGTGGCTCAATGTGCGCATGGGGCAATCGCAACACCATCTGCAGCGCGGCGGGGTTCAGCTGTGGTTCTAAGCGGCTTGCAGCTTGAGGTGTGAGTTCCTCTGGCTGCACTGTAAATTGCTTAAAACTGTTAATTACCGCAGCGGCATCTTCATTATGGCTAATTGTGAGCAGCATATCGATTTCGCGAAATTGCGTATCAGCATCCAATTCTCGCGATAGAAACCGATGAATGGCGAGGCTCTCGGCGCAGATCGTCCGGGTCAGGTCCGTATTGCCTGCCCAATGGGCGATACCCCCATAGCTATGGCGGGTGGCACCGCGGAGCACCGTATCTCGCTCAATCAGCAACACCCTACAGCCTTGATCGACCAACTCATACCCCAACGCGGCACCCGTTATACCGCCGCCAACGACAATCCAATCAAAACTTTCCATATCCAATATCCATTTTGTAGGCGGCGACAGGACGGCTCACCGGATTGCTGCATTTGTCCAAACCTCTGGACTGTACAGCCGATTCACCCATTTTGCAGGCACTAGGTTTGAATTCAGCAGGTTTGAGGCACATGCCAATCGATTGATGGAATTCCGTCAACCGTCCTCTTCAAATGTATTGTACGGTGCGATTAAGATTACGCTAATCTGATGGAAGCTCGATATTGTGGCGGTGACCTCGCCATTAGCGGGTGTTCCACTAGTCAAACCGAGCCGCATTATGACATTGCGCTAGGTGGAGACTAGTGTCGCTCCGCTGTTGCTTGTCGATATCAGTTCCCTAATGCTAATTGAGGACTTCTGCTATGCGCTCAGTACTGCGTCAATTCCCCCGACCACTACGTCAATTCCTGGCTTGGTACCTCAAGTTGCCGATGTGGTGCACAGGACTGACTGCGTTATGCCTAATCGGTACTGTCATGATTTTAAGTCAAGTGCCCGGCAGTGCCCAATTATCACCGATCGTAACGCAGTCAACGGTTCAGGTGGCTGTGAGCCCGATGCAACCCCAGTTGGGTGATACCATTACCGTCACATTGCCCGCTAGCGGCCTCACAACTGCGCCCACAGTTACATGGAATGGCAAGGATTATCCGATGTTTCCGCTGGCTGGCGATCGTTACCGGGCCTTGCTGCCGACCACCCCCCTCGATCGCCCCGGAAAAATGACACTTCAAGTGAAGACCGGGGGGGTGCAGAACATCGCACTCAATCTCCGCAATCGATCGTTCCCGACGCAGCGGATTTGGCTACCAGCCGGTCAAGATGGCACTGTGAGCGATGACGAATTTGATCGGGTCAACGCCTTCAAGCGGATTGTCAGTCCGCAGAAACTATGGAATGGCAAATTCCTCCGTCCCAATAATGGCCCCGTCACTTCAGTCTATGGAGTACGACGTTACTACAATGGGGTTTTTGCCAATGACTATTATCATCGTGGCGTTGACTACGCTGGCAATCGCGGCTCCGCTGTAGTCGCCCCGGCCAATGCCCGTGTGGTCGCGATCGGCTATGAGCGCGATGGTTTCCCCGTCCACGGTAACTGGGTTGGCCTTGATCATGGTCAAGGTGTCACCAGTATCTACATCCATCTCAACAGCATTAACGTCAAGCAGGGCGATATGGTTACGGCGGGTCAAACGATTGGCACCCTCGGCAATACCGGGGCCGCAACTGGTCCACATTTACATTGGGGACTGTTTGTGCAAGGGGAAGCGATCGACCCAGTAGCTTGGCGCTATCAAGGCTTGGAATAGACGGCACAGAATCTTTGAGGATACAAAAAAAGCAGCGCCAATACGGCACTGCTTTCCGTATATTGATGAAATGTGTGTGCCTAGGCTACCACAATGTAACTAGTTACGCGCCATCCAGCTAGTCGAAACAACCGCCATCTGCGGTGATTCAGGCGGGAACGAAACCTCTTGGGGCATACCCGGAGCACCCAACGGCTTCGCTTCTCCGCCATTGAAAGTAGCAATCACACCACCCGCATTGCCCGCCACCACAGTCACTTTCTGATCGGCAGTCAAAACGCGTTTTTCACCCGCCTGCATGGTGCCCTCGTAAGCCTTTTCCCCGTCGACAACAAATCGCACCCAGGACGCATCCGTCAAAGTCAGATCAACCCGCACTGGCTTCGAGTTTTTGGCCGTCTGGCTCGGCTGAACATTGGCCGGGCGACGCGGACCAACTTCATTCTGCTCTGGCTGCTGTATCTGCGGCGTGTTCGGCAAGGTCGGAAATTGCCGCGCTGACTGCTCTAAGACAACTGATAACCCTTGAACCGCACCAACAATCATCAGCGTGTAGGCACCATACAGGTGTACAGGGCTCAATTGCAGTTTAGGACGGGGCAACCAAGATTTACGCGACGGACGGACCACCGGTTCAACTGGAAATTCACTCGCTAGCTGCACCCCATTCAGCCCCATTGAATTAGCATACTGACGGATCAAGCCTTGGGTATAAACCGGCTCCGGTAGTTGACTAATCTCACCCGCTTCAATTGCTTGCAGCAATCGCGCCGGAATGTGCGTCTTAGTCGCAAGCTCATCCAAGCTAAATTCACGCTGTTCGCGCGCATGGATGAGTTGGAGGCCGACGGCTTTGAGTGCCTGTACCTGCAATTGTTTCCTTTGGAGGGCTTGCTTATTCATAACTCTGAGCGATTCTCCTTTACCTAGCCACACACCGCAGTGGAATCAGACTAACTTGACTCTTCAAATCATCAACTTCTACATTTGTCAGGGAACGATACGTTCCCGATTGCAATCCTGCCGACCCCACAGTTGCCAGGCAAATCGAACCAATAGAGACCCGATGTAACTTTAGCACCGGATGTCCTAAGATCTCAGCGACTCGGCGAATTTGCCGATTGCGTCCCTCAGTTAAGACGATCTCGAGTAAGGTACTAGAAGTAGTACGTTTCAAAACGGCTACTTTTGCTGGCAGCGTTTTCCGATCATCTAAGATAATGCCCTTACGCCATTGGAGCAAGCTTTTATCCGATGGTTGCCCTTTCACCCACACTTCGTAAGTTTTCGGCACATGATAACGGGGATGGGTCAAGTTGAACGTTAAATCCCCATCATTAGTCAGCAGAATTGCCCCACTTGAATCAGCATCAAGCCGCCCAACAGGATGCACGCCCTGCGCTCGACCAACCGTTGGATGCAGCAAATCAATTACGGTTTGCCGTCCTTGAGGATCGGTACAGGTAGAGAGCACACCGCGTGGTTTATTCAAAAGTAAGTAAATAAACCGAGGACGGTTGGCCATCTGAATCAACTGGCCATCAACTTCAATTCGATCGTGTGATAGATCAGCCTTCTGCCCCAATTCAGCCGTAACACCATTCAGCCGAACTCGGCCATCAAGTATCAGACCCTCAGCCTGGCGCCGCGAAGCGACTCCCCACCGAGATAGAATTTTCTGGAGGCGTTCTTGCATGAATCTAAATCAACACCCACTAAACTGAATCACCTAATTACACTATATTCCGAGTCAATATACGCTGATCAGTACATTTACACAAGTAACAATCACTACGTTAACAGTCATTGTTTGTCGATGTCCACGGGACGGCCCGTTCGCTCAGCCATTTGGCCTACTACGACCCACTACGATGAAACGAGATGGATATCGTCATGCCGACCCAGAAATCAGCGAGATATTGCAAGCACGTTACTCTTTAACGGATATCAGCCTAACAAGTAATCAGTAAAATCACTTAAATTAACCATTCGCATTACAGAAATTTCCGATATGTTTTGCGGTAGACGCAAGACCGCAAATTTGAGTAAAGCTGCAAGTTTAGGCTGACTGGTGCTACCACCAAACCACATAATCAGTTCTGTTGTCTCTATGACTGGTCCGATGGCACATCGATCAACAGGGATTGGATCAGAACATAGGGCTGCACAATCAAAGCCGTAAAGCGTTTTTGATTATCCTGATCCCAAATAATCTTTTGTTCAAGCGAAGGTTTGAGTAAAAGCTGTTCGGCAATCCAATGGCCAACCGGTTGCGTCTGATCTGGGCGATCGCCAATCCCACCTCAACGAGGTCCAGACTGCCATCGACAAGAATAATCGCATCGCGCTCAGCATGGGGCGATAGCCATTCCCAAGTCGCCTCATCTAAAAGTTCGGTTAGTTCTTGGCGTAAGTCAGGCATACGATTCTCTTACTTCCATCTTGATGTATTAGTCTAACGTCCACAGTCGTGCAACTGATTAATCGCTGTAGTACATGTTTGAGTCACGCTGGCTAAATCATCCCGTTTGGTCGAGATCGGTGGCGCAGATCGGCGTCCCAATTCGGACCGTCAAGGGGACAGAACGGGGGCATTTCCCCCGACTAAAAATATCATGGCTGCCCCATAGACATACCGGTAGAAGCGGGGCCTGAGTTTTTGCGGCCAGCCAAGCCGCACCATTTTTGGGATTATGGATTCGCCCATCCGGTGTCCGCGTACCATCGAGAAAAACACCGGTTGCCCAACCCTGTTCGACCGATGCCATGGCTGCCTTTAAGGCCGCCCGATCGGCAACACCCCGCTTCACCGGATAAGCCCCATATAGCTGAATGAGCTGTTTTAAAATTGGGACATGGAAAAGTTGTTCCTTAGCCATAAACGCGACTGGACGGCCCACACAGTTAGACACAATGGGTGGGTCAAAGTCACTGGCATGATTACTCACAACGAGCAATCGCCCATGTTTAGGCACATTTTCCGCACCATAAATCTGACCGCGAAAATACGTGTGGAATACAGGACTGACAAACGACCACTTAAATGCGTAGTAAAGCAATAAGCTAGCAAATGGTTCACGATCAGGCGCTTTGTCTAAATCAGGAATGAGGTCCGTATCCGACATAAAACAAAATCTGCTGTTCTAAGGGTTTTTGCAGTTCTAATTCGCGTTAGCTATCCAAATCCGCTAACGCACCCACAACGGAGTAGGTCAGATCAGGACAAGTGCGCTTCATGATGCCGACCAACACTTTTCCGGGACCAACTTCACTAACATGAGAAATACCATGCTCCGGTAAGTTAAGCGTCAGCTCGCGCCATCGCACTGCGCCGGTCATCTGCTGGGCCAGACGCAGTTTGAGTATCGCCGCATCGCGGCTGGGCGTCGGTTCGACATTAGACAGCACGGGCACTGCTGCATCGGCAAACTCCACGGCCTCCAGCACCGTTTGAAAGTCAGCCGCCGCCGTCGCCATCAGTGGAGAGTGAAATGCACCGCTCACATTGAGCTTGACGGCTTTTTTGCATTTCACTTGTGCCATGACCGCTTCCACCGCCGTAGGCGTGCCAGAAATCACGACCTGTCCAGCATTATTGTCGTTGGCTAACACCGCATCGGCATGTTCTGCGAGCGCTGTTGCCAGCTGTTGACGATCGCCCCCTAGAAGTGCCGCCATCATTCCGTCAGTTGTTCCATTCATCAGCTGGGCCCGCCGCTGAATCAAGCGCAGGCCCGTGGCAAAATCAAACACCTCAGCCGTATAAAGGGCGGCGTATTCGCCTAAGCTATGCCCAGCGACGCAATCGGGTCGTTGCCCATTGGCCTTGAGCTGGTCCGCCAGAATGCTTTCCACCAAATACATACAGGGCTGTGTATACAGTGTTTGGGAAAGGGTCGCAGCCTCGCCTTGAATGATGGAAATGGGCGACCAGCCAAGAATGGCTTCGGCTTGCTCAAACTTTTCCTTTGCCGCAGGCAAGTCGAGTAAATCCAGGCCCATGCCGACTGCCTGTGACCCCTGCCCCGGAAATACCCATGCTGTTTTTGTCATACTGCCCCCTTGCAAAATCGCTACACGACCACTATCGCTAACCGTAGAACTGGAATGATCGCACTATCGGCCCCAGCGGACGATCGCCGCGCCCCAACTTAAACCCGCTCCAAATCCAGCTAAGGCCAGACATTGTCCTGGTTGGAGTTTGCCCTGATGTGCCGCTTCATCCAGCACGATCGGGATCGTGGCGGCGGAGGTATTCCCATAATTTGCGAGATTGCTCAGGACTTTCTCCGACGGTATCTTTAATCGGGTGGCCGCGGCATCCAAGATCCGTTGATTGGCCTGATGTAGGACTAACCAGTCGATCGAGTCTATGGTCAGACCAGCCTGAAATAGCGCTTTTTCAATTACTTCTGGAACACGCCGGACAGCAAAGCGATAGACTTCCTGTCCGTTCATCGTGACGGTCTGAAACCGCCCCTGGGAGAGGGTAATATCTGACGATAGCGGTTTCGCTTCGGCTTGATAAGCCAGATTTAACTGCTGATTCAACTGCCCATCGCTATGGATTGAGAAGCCCAATAGCTGATCGGTTGAATTAGCTTGCAACACAACTGCGCCCGCCCCATCACCAAAGAGAATACAAGTACGACGATCGTGCCAATCAACCCAGCGCGACAACACATCGGCCCCAATCAGTAGGATATTGCGATAAACACCGGTGCGAATAAATTGAGCGGCTGTGACCAACCCGAAAACAAAGCCCGAACAGGCTGCAGTCAGATCAAACGCCACTGCTTGGGTCGCACCGAGCCCGGCTTGCACAGTCCCCGCACTCCCAAATAAGTCATCCGGCGTTGAAGTGGCCAAAATAATTAGATCAATATCAGTGGGGACGAGGCCCGCATTGGCAATTGCCTGCGCCCCAGCTTGCGTGGCCAACTGCGTCAAACTCCCATCCGGTGCAATGATGCAGCGCTGCCGAATGCCCGTCCGTGTGACGATCCACTCATCTGACGTCTCCACAATCTGGCTGAGCGCATGATTATCGATCGCACAATCCGGTACGGCCGAACCACTGCCAGTAATCGCCATTCCTACCCGTTCCAATGTCATTCGTTCTCCATGCTGACGGGACAAACTTGATCAGTCCGACTTAAATCCAAAAACATCAGGACGTTCCCACTCTTCGGTAATGCGGTGCCGTCATGAGGGAGATAGTGCTGGCAACTTGTCCTTGATCCGCTGCAGGACTTGGTTGTCCACGGCTTCTTTGGCCGATCGCACAGCACTGCAAACAGTTTCAGCGTCTGAACTGCCATGCCCAATAATACAAACACCAGCAACGCCCAAAAGTAACGCCCCACCATGCTCTGCATGATCCACCCGCGATCGCACTCGACCAAGATTAGGCTTTAAAATCGTGACACCGAGCTTACCACGCTTACCACGCGGCAATTCCTCCTTCAAAATTTGGAGCAGAATCCCGCCAACCGCTTCCGCAAATTTCAACAGAATATTGCCCGCAAAGCCATCACACACCACTACATCAAAGTTACCGGATAGGACATCACGGCCTTCACAGTTACCGGCAAAGGGAATATTCGGATTGGCTTGCAAAAGTTCGTGGGTCTGAATCGCCAGTTCGTTGCCTTTGTTCGGCTCTTCGCCAATATTTAACAAGCCCACTCTTGGCTGTTCACTGCCCAGCAGATATTGAGCATAAACAGTCCCCATCAAGGCAAATTGCTCAAGAAATTGCGGCCGACAGTCGACATTTGCACCGACATCCAATACCAAAACCCGTTGGTTTGCCACCATTGTTGGGAAAACTGCGCCGATCGCTGGGCGCTCAATTCCCGGCAACCGTCCCAACCGAAGCAAAGCGGCAGCCATTGCCGCCCCCGAATGACCGGCTGATACAACCGCATCGGCTTGCCCCTGCTTAACCAGTTTCATCGCCACATTAATCGAAGCCTTAGGCTTACGGCGCAGGGCTGGCACTGGATCCTCTGACATTTCAATCACACCTTCAGCGGGGATGATCGTCATTTTTGGGGCCGCGGCATGCTGCGCTAAACAAGCCTCAATCTGCTGAGCGTCGCCGACCAGAAGCATTTCCACACCCAACTCTTGCTGTGCTCGAATTGCGCCAGCAACAATCTCAGCCGGCGCATGATCGCCGCCCATAGCATCCACAGCAACTCGTACCCGCGATGATCCCATTGTTTCAACTGGTAAAAAGCCTTCCAAATTCTATCAGAGGGGGTGTCGCCTCCCGAGCAGTGAGATTTCGATTTCACCAAATTTAGCAACTTCCATGCGGCCCATAAAGCCAATCCGCAGGTTGCTGAGGATTCTGCCCAGTTATCCGGCGGATGGCCATAGAGTGCCGCAGCGATCGCCGCCACAGAAATTCTGACTAATTTAGTGCCAAGGCTTGACATCGCATTTAGCGGCGTCAAGCCTTGGCACATATCGGTTTCAGGCGCATTGCCTACATGACCTAGCCCGCACTGTCGGCACTATTCGCTTCCGGCGTTTCATCAACGCTTGAATCAGCGGTCTTATCGGCAGTCGCAGCGTTTTTCTCTTGCTCCCGCTGTTCTCGCCGCTTGCGCTCGGCCGCGATCGTATCAGCAATCGCTTGCTGGGCTTGAGCCATTTTTTCCAAATTGCCGCGATAAATCTCGAGATCTTTTTCGATTCGTTCACCCGACAAGTGCAACGTTTCGGCTAATTCGCCCAAGATTGCTTGCCGCTGCTCATCATTCTGGCTCGCTTCGGCATCAATTTGTTCGAGTAATGTATACAAACCAATGGCAAAAAGGCGCGTGTACTTAAACTGATCGGCTTGACGAAGGCTATTGAGCGCATCACCCACAGCACCGCCAACCTCGAATTTGGCCAATTGTTCAGCGGTGACACCCGCCAAACCTGACTTGAGCTGCTCCGCATCCTGCCGATATTGCGCGGCATCACCACCGACAGAAGCGCAGAGCGCACTATAAATTGAAGCGACATCTGACTCAGGGCGATACCCTTGCATAAACCGATCGAAGGTCGTCACCACGCCGAGCGCGTAGATTGGGCTATAGACAAAATGCTGATTAACTGTCAACAGATGCATTTCCACCATCAACTCATCGACAACGCGGCGATAAATTGAGTTGATCGGGTGAGTGTGCGCATTATAGAAAGCGCGCTTGGTATCAGAAACAGTGCGGACAGTATTCACAGAGCTACATATTGATGAAGAGACATTGTGCTATTGTCTCGCCAGATGGGATGTTTGCCAAGCTTTCTGACGGTTAATTCAAGGAGGATATCTCCCATATCCATATCGAATGCCCTGGAGTATTCAGACTAGTGCGATCCAACTTGTCATAATCATTGACAACCGATTGTGCCGTTCAACACGATTAAAATCAGTGAAATACTTTTAGGGGCGATTGCGGAATTGCATGGCATGGCCCTGTAGAGATGTGCAGCAAATACTTCAGATCAAGCAGTGAATGCGGGAAACCGTTATGGCAAAAGATTTTCACCCTGAGTCCACATTCGATCGCGTGACGCAGACAGAAGCTGATCTTTTCAGTGCAATCATCCGCCGCGATGAGGTTCACTGCCGAATTCAGCAACCGATCGAGCGTTCGACCGTCACGATCGGCGAAACCGCCCATAGCAAAATTGCTTATCCTTGGGATCCGAGCCTGCCGGAGAGTGCTGACTTCTTCAATCATTTAGATGCAGCATCCCCGCTAAATAACCTAGAAGCAGCGGATATTGACCAACAAGCAAACCGCTTCTTCGACCAGCTCGATCAGCTATGGGATAAGTCTTTAGATACTGTGCTCGCCCGTAAATTTGCAAGCGTACCGCAGACGATTCTGGCGGCGATTGCGCAGCAAGCAACGCAATTGTTACACCAAGGTGATGATTTGATTGATCAATTAGCACAATGTGCGCACTCAGCCATGCCACAGTGGGCGATCGAAGATTTACAGGTGTTGGCCCGCCCGATGGCCTATGCCATGCGGGGAGAAAATCAATCAGCAGCGCTACTCCAGCGTGATTGGCAAACATTATCGACGATCGAGCAAGCTAAGCTGAGTCTGGCGATCGCGCGCTACGCAATTGCTGAACTCAACCAGGCCCCAGAGCCGCAGTAACAATTGCACCAAGCCAGCATGATTCCCATCCTCCACTTCACTTTGGCATGCCGACGGCATGCCTTTTTAATCGGCGGGAATCGGCAAAGTCTTACAGATTAAACAGTTTTACAGATTAAACAGACTCAGTTGAGCGGTGTTATCGCTTGACTTGAGGTCGGTTTCTGGTATCTGATTCCAGGGTAAGGGTGGAACAGCGACCCCCGCCATTTCTAAAGCCGCTTGTAACGATCGGGCGATCGCCGGTGACTGTTTTTCGATCGGGCAATGTACAAAAAAATAGACCCGTTTGCCTTGCTCCAACCATGCGGCAATCTGATCCACCCACTGTGACAGATAGAGCTGATTCTGGTGTAGCGTCGGATGACTCACGTAGCGCACAAAAGCAAAGTCGCTCGTCATACTGGGTTGCAGTGGAACACGTGGTTTTTTCTCCCGCTGTGCCTTGGGTAATTGTTCCAGTAGCGTCGTGGATGGACCTTCATAAATTGGGCGACTATCAAGCAGCACTCGACCCACGCCTAAGTCTTCCAGCAAAGCCGTTAATTGGACCGCTGAGTCGCGCTGAAACCAATCGATATGCCGGACTTCTAGCGCAATTTCACAGTCGGGGGCCGCGGTTGTCCAGCCCTGGAGGAATTGATTCAAGTCATCGATCTGTCGTGGCCCGTAACGTGGCGGCAGCTGAATGAATAACGGCCCTAAGCGTGATTCTAAATGCTGCATCCGCTCGAGAAATTTTAGTGCGGCGGGCAACTGGGGCAACAACCGCCCACTGTGCGTCACGGTCTTTGGCAGTTTTGGGCAGAGGCGAAATGTCGATGGGGTTTGCGCGACCCAACGTTGCAGCGTAGTGACATCAGGCGTCGCATAAAAGGTTGTATTGCCTTCAACACAATGAAAGCGACGGCTATACAAGGTTAAAAAATCATGCGACTGACTGCCTGAGGGAAACAAATCCCCCAACCAGCCTTGATAGCCCCAAATTGCCAGACCGAGTTTGAATGGAATATCGCTCATCGGCTTAATCTTAGCCGATCGCCGCTAGCGCCATTACCGTGAAACGCTAGAATCAAAAGCGTTCTTTGTTGCGGTGCAGCAGGTATGAGTGGCGAACAGCTTTACGAAGGCAAGGCAAAAGTCCTATATACGACAGATGACCCTGACATTTTGCTGACTCGATTTAAGGATGATGCGACCGCTTTTAATGCTCAGAAACGCGGTACGATTCGCGGCAAAGGCGAGATCAATAATGCCATCTCAGCGCATTTGTTTAAATTGATCGCAGCGCAGGGGATCCCTACACATTTTGTCGATTTGCCCACACCCACCGATATGCTAGTTAAGGCAGTCCAAATTGTGCCGCTAGAAGTCGTGGTTCGGAATATTGCGGCAGGTAGCCTATGCAAACAAACTGGTATTGCCCTGGGCACCGAAATTACGCCGCCGATCGTCGAGTTCTATCTCAAAGATGATGCGCTGGGTGATCCGTTACTAACCAGCGATCGAATTCGTTTGCTGAATGTTGCCACTCCCAGTCAAGTCGAACAGCTGCAGACAATGGCCTTGCGGATCAATCAAATTCTCCGCGATTTCTTCAATCAGTGCAGGATTACCTTGGTGGACTTCAAGCTGGAATTTGGCTGTGATCGACACGGTGAATTGATCCTCGCCGATGAAATTAGCCCCGATACCTGTCGTCTTTGGCAACAGGGGGAACCTGATGCGGCAAAGCGCGTCCTAGACAAGGATCGTTTTCGCCAGGATTTAGGCGACGTTGAAGGTGCTTATCAACAGGTCTTAGAACGTGTCCTAGGACAGTCAGTTTGAAGTCTCGACCAGTTGGATTACATCTAAAGTTCAATTGATTTGTCCACACCGATGGTCGGAATATCCGTTCTATGGTTATCCATGTTGAGATCCGTGTGTGAATCGCAAGGCATGATCCAGTTTAGGCAAACTCATTAGCGAGAAAATCAATGGATCCCTTATCTTGCGGTAGAATTGCTTGGTTTTAGTTTGATTAGCCTTTACGTGTGGTGTGGGAGGAATTGCGTGTGAGTATGTTGCGTTGGTCGCCATTTTTAATAGCAGCGTTCTCGATCACAGTGGGGGGCAGCTACGCTAGTGCCACCACCGCCGAGGAGGCGCAGAACAACGCATCCCTGGAGCAGACCGAAAGTGTGGTGGTGTCGAACGCGGCAGTCGACCACTTCAATGTTGACGCACTGCGGCCAGTCGCCGTGACGCGTCAGACCAGCAAAATTCGCTTGAACCCAGCCGCCGCATCATTTCCGCTCGGTATCCGCGCCACTACGTTGTCGCGCAACGATGCACCAACTAAGCCGGTCCGGGCCGCTGATTTGCGGCCAGCTAAAGCCATCGATCAGGCATCCCTCAAGATTGCGCAGGATATCCAAGAACTAGAGTCCGATGAAATTCAGCTAACGCCGAATCCTATCCCTACAGAGGATCCCACGCCCGACATTCCGACAACGATCGAGGCCCCAACAACTCCTGACGCATCGGCGACACCTGGTACAACACCAATCCCTGAGGCTGGAACCGCGCCGTTGCCAGACCAGCCGGAACTGATCCCGTTACCAGCACCTGGCACACTTAAACCTACTCCACTTGAGGGAGCCACGGTTGAAACTGAAACCGTTGAGACCGAAACGACGATCGACGAAACAGTCGAAACTGAAACGGTTGATGGGCAAACAACGATCGATGAAACCGTTGAGACCGAAACGACGATCGACGAAACAGTCGAAACTGAAACGGTTGACGGACAAACGACGATCGATGAAACCGTTGAGACCGAAACGACGATCGACGAAACAGTTGAAACTGAGACCGTTGACGGGCAACCGACTGAAACTGAAACGACTGAAACTGAGACAGAAACAACTGAGGCGGAAACCGCTGAACCACGCGTGCTCGTCGCCGAAGTCGTCGTGCAGGGTGCCGACGAAGCAATCGACCCAACCCTAGAGGATGAAGTCTATCGAGCGGCATCCACCCGGCCCGGCCAAACCACCACAAGAACCCAGCTGCAAGAAGACATCAATGCCATATTTGCGACAGGCTATTTCGCGAATGTGCAGGCGACGCCGGAAGATACCCCTTTGGGTGTGCGCGTGACCTTCGTCGTAGAGCCAAATCCGGTCCTCCAGGCGGTTGAGGTTGAAGGAAATACCGTACTTTCTGACTCAGTCATTGATGAAATATTCGAGGACGAGTACGGCAAGACTCTGAACCTGCAGCAACTACAGGAAGGAATTCAAGTTTTGACCAAGCGCTACCAAGACGAAGGCTTCGTCTTAGCGCAGGTCGTTAATGTGCCACAGATCTCCCCCGAGGGCATTGTCACCCTGACATTGGCGGAAGGTACCGTCGAATCGATTCAGGTAAGATACATTAATAAGGAAGGCAATGCTCAGGATGCCGAAGGGAATCCAATTCGCGGTCGGACACGCGACTTTATTGTCACCCGTGAAATGCAGACCAAGCCGGGAGAAGTTTTTAATCGCAATATCGCGGAGCAGGACTTACAGCGAGTCTTTGGGCTAGGCATCTTTGAAGATGTTAAGCTCGATCTTGAGCCAGGCGAAGACCCACGTGAGGTTAACGTAATTGTCAATATCGCTGAACGGCGAGCGAGCAATATTGCGGCCGGCGCCGGTATCAGTTCGGCGAGTGGTCTGTTTGGTACCGTGAGCTACCAGCAGCAGAACCTCGGCGGGAATAATCAAACCATCGGGGCAGAAATCCAGGTCGGGGAGCGGCAGTTGCTGTTTGATCTGAATTTCCGCGATCCCTGGATCGCGGGGGACCCATTTCGTACTTCCTATGACATTAATCTGTTTCGGCGGCGGAATATCTCATTAATCTTCGATGGTGGTGATAATGACGTTCGAACTGTGACAGAGGATGGTCAGAATCGCTCTCGCCCTCGAGTGGTCCGGACCGGCGGCGGCATTACGTTTACCCGTCCCTTCGCACAAGATGTATTCTCTCGCCCAAACTGGACGACTTCTTTGGGTTTCCGCTATCAGGCAATCCAGATTCAGGACGATGATGGCAATTTGATCAAACCGGATGACCCGCAAACTGATCGATTTGGTAATGTTGTCGGCTTTGGTAGCCAATTGAGCTGGAGCGGCACGAGTCGAGAGGATTTGATCACGGTGCAGTTTGGAGCGGTGCGCGATCGCCGGAATAATCCCCTCAACCCAACCCGCGGTTCGCTCTTCCGCATTGGTACCGAGCAATCGATTCCGATCGGGGGTGGCAGCATCTTTTTCAATCGTCTGCGGGCAAACTACAGCTTTTATTTGCCAACGCGCTTGCTGAAATTCGACCCCAACTGCCGTGACGTTGATGAACGCCTAGTGGAAGCGGCCCGTCCGCAAATCGATCCGAATGCCTGCCCCCAAACCTTTGCCTTCAACCTTCAAGGCGGCACGGTCATTGGTGATTTACCCCCCTATGAAGCATTCGCACTGGGTGGAACTAACTCAGTCCGTTCGTATGAAGCCGGCGACCTCGGTAGTGCTAGAAACTTCCTGCAAGCAACGATCGAATATCGCTTTCCGCTCTTCTCAATTATCTCGGGGGCCTTGTTTGTGGATGGAGCAACGGACCTCGGTAGTGGCAGCAGCGTCAAAGGTAATCCGGCTGGCATCCGCAACAAGCCCGGTAGTGGCTATGGCTATGGTGCCGGAGTGCGCATCCAGTCACCCCTTGGTCCCATTCGCATCGACTATGCATTAGGTAATAATGAGGGCGGTGGGCGTTTCTCCTTTGGTATCGGGGAGAGTTTCTAATGTCAGTTGAAACCCAATTGCCAGCGGTGAGTCCGAGATGGCAACAGACCCTGGCTAACTCAGTGCAGTGCCAGGGGGTCGGTTTACACTCTGGGAAATCCGTAGAAGTGCGAATTTTACCGGCCCCTGTGGGGAGTGGTCGCTATTTTGTCCGAACTGATTTGCCCGGATCGCCAACAATCTCAGCCCATGTAAGTTGCGTTGGACAAACATG
>CAVPGX010000037.1:0-91495 GCA_963704065.1 uncultured cyanobacterium
TTATTAATCTAGCGGGATTGCCAGGTTAAGTCAAGCGTTTTCCCAAAAAAAGTCTTGAAGCAATCTTCGCATCAACTTTTTAGACAGCCAGATTGTTGCCGGTAAAAGGCAAAGGTCATTGCGTGGGGTTCGCGGCGGTCTGGGTTTGCGGTGCACCAGTTTGAACCGTCAGCAGCTGTGGCGGCGTCGCATCCGGTGGGTATAGAAAATCAACCTCAACTGCACGTCGCTCATTCGGTGCAAGGTTAAGTCTCACTAATGGTTCTCCCTCTTGTCCGCGCTGTTGGACTAAATGGATATACTGCGTCTGAGACTTTCCCTGATCATCGCGGTAGCGCAAGCGCACCGTACCACGGTAGAAAATTCGCGGCTCCGGTGGCACTAAAAACAGCGCCTGGTTTTTTACACTGTCTTGCTTAATTGGGGTTTCCAGCATGACTGCAACTGACTGTACCTGACCGGTATTGTTATGGAGCGGTAAGGTCAAATTGTATTGCACTCCATAGTTGCCATTCGCAAGATAAGCTGTATCGGCATAACGGGTAATCATCGGCGCGCTCTGCACTTGCCCAGTGCCCAATGTCCCTTTAGGTAAAAGGCTAATCCCATAAGAGAATGACCGACCGCGTTGGGGAATCGTCAGACTTTCACTCTTGGGGCCATCCGTCAGCGCGGCGGCCCACTGAGAGCCTAATGCTACCCCAGCAACGCGTCCATAAATCATTCGATTCGTTGGCTGGTCTAGTGGTGTCGGCACTTTGTCGCGAGGACCGGCTAGCTGACCGTTGATCAGCAAATTGACCCACTCAGCCAGTTCCGGTACGCGCTCGCTACCATCTTCCCTGCGGGGAGCGTACATTGCAAGATTAGCTACATGCACGGGCTGATCGCTTTTTAGCCGCATTAGCGTCGATCGCCCATTTGAGGTTGGCGTCACTGTCCCGGCAGGAATTGGCAGATTCATCAAAAGCTGGACTTCCCCGGGAGGGATCACAATTTTATCGGGCATGCTTCCTTGGCGCCGTCCTCGGAGGACATCATTCACCACTCGACTACCAGGCCCCGCAAAGACGCGACCGATCGGGTCATTCACGTAAGACGGCAGATCCAGATATAGTGCATCCGGGCGGGTTAAATAGGACGCCGCTTGCAATGATTCAACGGTCGCCGGCTGATTGCCTGGATTGTAGACCAGTACGCCCTGAAAAAAGCTCTGAGTCTGGCTCGGATTCCGAGCCTGGGTAATATGATGAGAAAAGAAGTCAAACCGACCATCAAAGGTATGGTCGAGGTGTGCTTCTGGAAATCGCATGCCCCGCTTCGGGAAAGTGGATAGCAAAATCCCTTCAGTCCTAACCAACTCTGGGCTATTGCTGTTAAACACCGGCACGTCATCAAGTTGGCCTTGCAGTGGGCGAATTTCCCGCAGCCGAATCACTTCCTGCGGCGCGAGCGCTGGCTGAGGCGCCAGGGTTTCCTGGGGCGGTAGCGCGTTATTCGGTGGCTTCTTCGGTGAAGGCTTAACCTCCGGCTTCGGAGAAGGCTGAGCCGGGACGACCAAAGGTGCAGGCGAATTCACCGGAAAGGGTGGCAATTGAGCCAGTGGAAAAGCAGGGAACAAAAGCATTGACAAATCCAGTCATTAAACAAGCAAAACAACAACTTCTCAATGCACTATGGTGCATTGAGACACCGCGGCACAGGCGCTTGCCGATCGCAGCACAATCGCTGACAAGGCGTCTTTGCAAAAGTCGCTCAACACTTACAACATGAATAAATTGATACAAATGTTGAGATACTTCGACAATAGCGTATTTCAGGCACTATTCTAGGTCTGAAAACGCAACAAGTAGACACAACCCAGTATTCACGTGCCCAACTGCGGTATCCGCACGATTAGAGAAAAAACCTGGGGACATAGTATGACGTTCGGTGCAGCGGCGACCTGCAATTAAATTTTATATTCCTCACGGAATTGCACCGTTTAAGAGCGAATTCTTCTCTGGAAGGATTCTGAAAACCCGGAAAAATTAGCTATATTAATGCGCAGACCAAGATCAAATCCGGCATTACAGCAGATCACCTATTATCCGAGTTATGGCACGCACGATTGCGGCCACAGTAGATGCAATTTTGAATTCCCCAATTTTAATAAGATGAGGACTATGGCGAAGACTGATCTGAAACAGCAAAACTCAATGTGCTTTGCAGTCATATTGGGGGTCACAGTCATTGGGGCAGGTAGTTTGATTGTGCCCCAGCCAGCCCTGGCAAGTAACAGTCTTTTCTGTGATGGCAAAATTTCAGGCAATATCCTGAATGGTGTCGGCAAGTGTAAATTTCCCAGTGGGAACCAATTTGAGGGTCAATTTCGGAACGATCGCAAAGAAGGTAGCGGTGTCTTTACGTACGCCAATGGTACGCGTTGTGCAGGCAACTTTGTTAACGATCGACTGAATGGCTTAGCGCGCTGTCAATACAACAATGGCGATCGCTATGAAGGGAATTTCGAGAACAATATCCGTCAGGGTAACGGCAAGTTTTACTATGCCAATGGCACTTACTGCGAAGGTCGCTTCGAAAATGATGCCCTGAATGGATTTGCGCGCTGTACCTTTTCCAGTGGAAACCGGTATGAGGGAGCATTCGTCAATAATCTCCGACAAGGGCGTGGCACCTTCTTCTACAAGAATGGCACTCGTTGTGAAGCAACATTCAACCAAAATTTGATGACCGGACTTGGCACCTGCCTGATGGCCAATGGTGATCGCTATGAAGGCAACTTTCGTGAAAGTAAATGGCACGGACAAGGCACTTATTACTTCGCTCAAGGAACTAAGGTCAGTGGCACTTGGCAGATGGGCACGTTTATTTCACCCAAGTGAGCCGCTGATCGGATCAATCCGATCAAGTAAACCACGCACATCTCTGACCTACAGCGACAACCGAGAGGTTTCGCGGAACAACATCAGCTGCTGGCCGCTACGGCAGAAATTGCCACTGAGCAAACATGGCTGCCTGACCGCAACTTTCGCCAGATTCGGTCAACACATCCCACAAAATTACGTCTTCAATCCAAAAACGCTTTCCGGTGCGCGATATGCGTATACCTTGGTAATCGCTGATGTAGCCTTTGGTCTTTGCTGACGCTAATAGCCGATCACGGTCGTTACGGGCGATCGGTTCAGCCGAAAGGTGCGATGGCAACTGCGTAAATGTTTGCCAATCAAATTCCCACAAATCCAACGCTTGTTGGTTGCCGTAGTTGAAAATTGGATCAGCCTGCACTCCATGGGAAACCACCACAAATGGAGCCATGAATAACGCCTTGGCTGCCGCTGCTGGATCTTCCGAATTCGGGTCAAACAATCGCTGTCCGGTCCAATGCTGAAAACTCGCCATCAAGCGCAGCGTATGCCGTATCACTTCCGGTGTTTGCCAAGGGGAAATAGTCATAGCGGCTACGCGTTTTCCATGATTCAGTTGAATAATTATGTTCAACGATCGTCGACAATCCGATTACTCCGCAGATTGGCCAAAGTATCGCGCACATGTATCATCACAGGCCGGATAGCTTGATTGGTAAACATTTTCACGCCGACCAAACCACTGATAGCGATTGTCTCGCACTTGCACATACATGCGATCGCCAGCTGCTTTCAATCCTGGTAAACTGCGATAAGCATTAATAAACAGACTGCCTAGTGGCAGCAACCGGCCAATCTCTTCCGCCGCATCACTACCTTGCCAACGGCGTTCGGTTTGACTGTGATCAATTAGAATCATGCCCATTTCACAGTCCTGAGCGGTGACACCATAGCGCTGCAATCCTATTTCATCCTGCATCGGCATGTATTGAAAACGCTGGCCTCGATCGAGCTGCTCTAGCAACTGCACTAAATTAGAACAAAGATTGCAATTGCCATCATAGATGACGGTATAGGCCATATCTCACTCTCTATCGCTAACGCTTCCAGACTAGCGCACAGCGCGATCGTTCACACTGTAATTAAGGAATATCGGGTGAATCAGCGCCCACTACTTTCATGGATGTAGCGCCGCAGTGGGCCATTGCTGTAGAAGTTACCCTCGTTAGACTGTTCTGCTGAGCGGTTTAGCACTCCCTCCGAGCATACAAAGTAGGGGAAACGACAAAAACCCTACACCTCCTACAACTTGCGGAATCACCCGATCGGCCAACAGATTCAGTTATGCGTCTGAAGTGGATACCTGGATGAACTAACACGCTATCTTCTACCGTCGTTCTCCTTCAAAGATAGATGGCTTAGAGAAAACAGCAAAACCTCTAATCATGCTGCTCCAACCAGGCTTCGAAGCTGCCATGGAATCTGTACTTGCCAATAGCTCCATGATATTGCAGGGAATCCAACTCCGTTCAAACAACTCAACAAGAATTAAAACCTCTGTCTAAAGGTTTATAAACCTGATCGTTGTCGTACGCTCCGCTGACTTTGGTTGAATTGCTGTTCTTCTACAGTCAAGCACACAAACTCCGAGGGCAAACGCATATCCCATTGCCATTCCGAGAGCAATATCAAACTACTCCCCATTACCGCACCAGTCAGCAAAAACTGCCAAGCCGGCAACAGTGTCACCAGCAACATCGCCGCCAGATGGGCCAGACCCAACAGTAAGAGCATGCGCGATCGCACCCCGATCGCCGTCATCAGATAACCGATCGCACTCAGCCCTAACCACATCGAACAAAGATGCATCAAGACCAGTCCCCAATGACCAAAAATCCCAATATCTGTCAGCAGTAAGCCCGATAGCATCAGGCCACCCCAGCTATACACCACCCACGAGAGCTGCTCAACGCGCGCCCAAAACTGCGTCAGGGAGATCATTGCAACTGTACCGAGCAGCGTGAGGCCAGACCACAGATAAGCCTGTATAGTCCAATCAATCATCAAAAACTGGGCCGCCCCAAAAATCACCCAAACAATCACGCCCCACAACAATATCGCTTGATCCACCCGCGTATAAGCGGACGACAGCAAAGGCACCGAACCCAACTTGAAATGCACCTTCAGCAAGCCACACAAATCCTGCACATCAAGTGCGGACTGCTTGCGGCGCAAAACTGGCTCCGACACGTTGAAAAAAGTCATGAAAGAATAAATGATAAGTTTAGCAAATACTTAACCAAGCTTAACACAACTTAACTGATTAATTATTTGGTCTTAACGACGGGCCAATTCAAGCGATGAGCCGCAATGTGGCATGATGATTAGCCTGCAGGTCAGCGGGAATTGTTACAAACGCATGCTACGAATCACGATCGACACGAGTCCTATCTTGCCGCAGCCCAGCGGTATTGGGTTTTATGTAGTGAAGTTGCTAGAGGAGCTGACGCAACTAGTGGTGGATGAGGCGATCAGCATTGAGCCGATGCATCAAATCAGTCTCAAAAGTTCAATTCGCGGTGATTTTGCCGCTCCGGCCCCGCTGCACAGTTATCGCAACCTGCGTTATTTTCCACTGCCGGTCAAAATTACAAATCTGTTCATGCGATATCCCAAGCTATTTCTGCCACTATTTGAATCGGCATTTGGATTTGGGGATATTTTCCACGGCACAAACTACACGGTTTTTCCGCTGCGCCGGAGTCGCAAGGTCATGACGATCTACGACTTGACGTTTATCAAATATCCGCACTACAGCAATGCGATCGTGCAGGCTTATGCCGATCGGGTGCGCCGCTGTCTAAGTTGGACAGATCTCGTTTTGACGATTTCCGAGAGTTCGAAGCAGGACATTGTCAACTATTTAGGGTTTCCCGATGAACGCGTCGTAGTCACACATCTCGCGAGTCGCTACAGTGTGGCCGATGCACAACGAGCAGAAGTGGTGCCAACCATCGCCAATTATGACTTGCATCGCCCCTACATTCTATTTGTCAGCACGATCGAGCCACGCAAAAACATTTTGGCTTTGGTCGAAGCGTTTGAGCATCTGAAAAAAAACGATCAGATTTCCCATGATTTAGTTCTCGTTGGTCAGAAGGGTTGGCTGTACAAACCCATTTTTGAGCGAATTGCCCGATCGCCCTACCGGGATTCCATTCATCATCTGGACTATCTGACTAACGATGAAGTCGCGGATTTCTATCGGCATGCAGATGTGTTTGTTTATCCATCGCACTATGAGGGCTTCGGTTTACCGGTTTTAGAAGCGATGACGTTGGGCTGTCCGGTGGTGTGCAGCGATAATTCTTCCTTGCCGGAAGTCGCGGGGGATGCGGCGGTTTTGGTAGAAGCGGGAGATGTAATGCAAATTGCGACGGGAATTGGCCAAGTTGTGGGCGATCGAACATTCCGACAGGACTTAATCCAACGGGGTTTTGTGCAAGCGCAGCAGTTTACCTGGCGATCGACGGCAGAACGCACGCTACAGGCTTATAAGTCATTGGTCTAATGCGCTGCGAGGACAAAAAACTGGGCATCTCATCCTCGCAGAGGTCACCCTGATTTAATTAATCCCGTTTAGCGATAATTGTCCGATGGCGTGGATCGCTCGGTTCGGTGATGATTTTACTGAATCCGGCTTCGGCCAGTGCCGCTTCGAGATCAAAGGTGTAGTATTCGTCGCTCCAGGGTTCGGTGCTTTTCATTAGGGTAAAGAGCACTGGGGCAAGATTCTGAATCACGCTGGATTGGGGATTGTTATCGACGATCGCCAGACAACCACCGGGGCGCAGAATTCGGCAGGCTTCCCGGAATATTTCGCGGGTGGCTTGTTGGGGCAGCTCATGGGTGACAAATTGTAAGCTCACCACATCGAAGGACTGGTCGGCAAATCCCGTTGCTTCGGCTAGGCCATGTTGCCACTGAATTTGATGGTGCGTGTCACGCAGACTAGCGACGCTGAGCATATAAGGCGACAGGTCAAGTCCGATCGTTTTTTAAACCACGATCGAGCGTTTTCGCTTGATAAAACTGCTGCAAGCTCCGGGTAGAAATGCCAACGGAACAACCAATATCAAGGATATCTTGCACATTGTCGGGACCGTATTGATCTAAAACCTTGAGGAAGCTATTGCGGAGTCGGTCTTGGGCGGTATTCCAGGCAAGATTTTCATCTGGCCACACCCGGATGGCCATGGCGTAGGTGGCCGGTTCGGCTTCGAAAGCAGCCAGCCAGCAGAGGTTACCGCGATCGTAGGCGTGGAAGGGAACTTGGTAGTAATCCGGATATTGCAGATTGGGATCAGTGAGTTGAGTGGCGATCGACTCGAGTTTGGCTTGGACGTCAGGCGATTCAAGGGAGATGACATTATCCCGCCAGGCAACCCCATTTTTCTCAGCGGTCTTAATCAAAACCTTGCGGGCTTGCTGCTTCATCAATGCGTAGAGCGGCTTGGTTTGAATCAGCACATTAACCAAGCGAGACAGCCGATCTTGTCCAGTCCAGTCAGGTTTGAGTTTGGTCGTTGCGGTCATAACGGATATTGAAGCGCAATTGTAGTTCCCCTATTTTGCCAAGGACTTGGGACAGAAGTATAGGGGATAGTTCCAAAGAAAGGTGATCACCATAGAAGCTGAAAAGCACCTTAGATCGGGCTTAAGGCATTGCACAAGCCACGATCGCCGCTTAACCTAACCAACTGAATTTCTAGCCAACCAATTCATCCGATGCATCCTGTTCGTCATACGGTGAGTCATCATCATCTTCCGTCAGTAAAACTTCGGCGACATCGGGGAAATGCTGGCGCATGCAACAATCGCACACCCCATGGGAAAACTCAACGCTGGAATAGTGTTTAATGAACTTCTCGACGGTTGACCAATAGCCTTTATCGTTACGGATACCTTTGCAATATGAG
Source organism: uncultured cyanobacterium (assembly GCA_963704065.1). Lineage (GTDB taxonomy): Bacteria > Cyanobacteriota > Cyanobacteriia > Leptolyngbyales > Leptolyngbyaceae > Romeriopsis. Next base: position 7,847 of record CAVPGX010000037.1, read on the forward strand.
CAAATTGGAATCAGCCCTTCCATTAACTTGATCTTGTCTAAAGCCTCTGCCAACTGCGCCGAGGTTCGCCTTAACTCCAGTTGCATTACAACTTGGCGGGCCAGAGCCTCAAGGGTTCTGGTTTGATACTCCGATAATTCTCGGGGTTGATGGTCGATGACACAGAGTGTGCCAATCCGATGGTCATCAGGAGTACACAGTGGCACTCCGGCATAGAAGCGGATATTTGGCACTCCCGTCACAAGCGGATTATGCTCAAAGCGTACATCTTCAAGTGCATCATTGACAATCATGACGCTTTTGCTCAGTATGGCATGCGCGCAGAATGAGACATCCCGAGTGGTTGCGTCAACATCGAGACCCACTTTAGACTTAAACCATTGACGATCGGCATCAACCAGGCTGATGAGGGCAATGGGCACACCGCAGATAAAAGCAGCGAGTGCCGTAATGTCATCATAGACTTGCTCGGAAGGCGTATCGAGAATTTTATATTGCCTCAGTGCTTCAAGCCGAGCCGCCTCTCCTGTAGAAACTTTAGCCGTCATGGTGTTACTGCGATGCGAAGTCACGATGTGATTATTCTAGATTGATGACTTGTGGGATCTGACAGCACTTAACATGTCCTCATGTTCGGCGGTAAAACCAATGACCAGTACAGTTAAGCGTACCGGCGTCGGGGCCATTATTTCTTCCTGATTGCCGTTTATCAAACGATTCATCATTCACACAAGGGGAACGCATCATGAAATTGCATGCCGATCGCAGTCAACGGGTGGTGGTAGAGAGTGAGGCGCTGCCTTGGCTGGATTCGCCCATGCCTGGGGTGCAACGACGGATGCTGGAGCGGGATGGAGAGGAAGTGGCGCGGGCAACCTCGATCGTTCGTTATGCTCCCGGTAGCTACTTTTCTGAACATATCCACGGTGGTGGTGAGGAGTTTTTCGTTTTAGAAGGCACCTTTTCCGATGAACATGGGGATTATCCCGCCGGTACCTATGTGCGCAATCCGGTCGGCTCGAAGCATCGTCCTTGGAGCGCAGCGGGCTGTACGATTTTGGTCAAGCTCTGGCAGATGCATCCTGATGATCAGCAACAAGTGGTGATCATCACAGGGCAAACGTCTTGGTTGCCTGGCTTGATCGAGGGCTTAGAAGTGATGCCGCTGCATAGCTATGGGACAGAGCAAGTGGCGCTGGTCAAATGGGCACCGGGAACGCAGTTTCAACGTCATACGCACTATGGGGGCGAGGAGATTTTGGTTCTGGAGGGTGTGTTTGAAGATGAGTTTGGCAGCTATCCGCAGAGGACTTGGTTACGGAATCCTAGTGGGAGTAGTCATACGCCGTTCACGCAGGATGGTTGTCTGATCTACGTTAAGGTCGGCCATTTATGAGCATTTTCTGGTGGATGCGGTAAATTTAGGATGGTGGATGGATGGAAAATTGCCCCGCCAGATTGGGCGGACCACGGGCAGTGCTCGCTACGTAACTGGGAACAATCGATCGCGATTCCGATTCACTGCTTTAAAACCCAGAGACGAGTTTAGGATTATCTGAGACGATTGGGGTTGAATTTTAGTTTGAAACAGCGGCTAAAGAACTCTAGGCCCAGAGTGGGTGAGGTTAATGCGGTAGTTATGCGGGTTCAGTCATTTCTCCAAAATTGCTTACTGATTGCAGTTTTCGCACTGTTCAGCCTGTCCATATGGGGCACTCCAGCGGCAGCCAGTCGGCCAATGAATGATCAGTTGCAAGCAACCCAATCTTGTCCGGCATTTCAGTCGTTCAAGCAACGCACTAATCCCAGTAATATTCGACTGACTCGCGATGCCATCTATCCCGTCGTGGAAAAAAACAAGCCCAATGCGACCCACTATCGCCTAAAAATTGCGGGAGCGAACCCGGAATTACGCTGGGTAGCGATCGACTGCGGCAAACTCCTAGGCAGCGCCAGCCCCGTGAACCCGACGGCCCCTTCCCCAGCAAACCCAACGGCACCGCAGAGTACGATCAACCTGCTGGCCATTAGTTGGCAACCGGCATTCTGTGAAACGCACGAAGATAAACCAGAATGTCAGACGCAAACGGTCAATCGGTTCGACGCGACAAACTTTACCTTGCATGGTTTATGGCCTCAGCCCCGAGGCAAGGATTATTGCAACGTGAGTCGAACGATCGAAAACCTTGATAAAGCGAAAAGATGGGAAGAACTGCCCGATATTGATTTACCCAAACCGCTGCTTGATGAGTTGAAAGTCAAGATGCCTGGTGTTGCATCGGATCTGCATTTGCATGAATGGTACAAACACGGGACTTGCTACAGTGCAACGCCAGAAGAGTATTACCGCGAGTCACTGGCACTATTAGACCAAGTCAACAATTCCAATGTGCGCGATTTCTTCGTCGAAAATATCGATCGCAAGATTGCGTCTCAGGACATTCGCGAGGAATTCAGTGATGCGTTTAGCAATGGCGCAGAGCGGAAAGTATCCGTGAAATGCGCTGACGATCGGCGACCGCGAAACCGGCGGATGATTCAAGAGCTGCAACTCAACTTCAAAGGCGAAATTGAGCCGGATACATCAGTTGCTGACCTATTCAAAAATGGTCAGTCAGTTGCCGCCGATTGTCGGGGTGGGGAAGTCGATCGAGCTGGCTTTAATTAGCTGGCTTTAATTCAATTCGCGAAAATCACATCCTGTAGTTAGCGGTGAGCCGACCATCGCAGCTACGAACGCAACCAACTTAAATCGACTGTACAGCGGGCAACCGTGACACCATCAATCGATCGACCCAACCCTCGAAAAACTGCTGATTCTCCTTCTGTGCTTTTGGATCGTCACTATCTAAAGGATTTGGCACCAATCCCCATAACGCCGCATTAGTCACACAAAACATCGATTTCTGAAAACTAATACAAAGTTTCACGCGCAAATCGTGCTCACCCCGGCCCACACTGCGGTAATAGTTCATCAAATAATCCGGCACAAAGTGCCGCATATCCTGCATCAAAAGTGAAGGCGGAATCCCACTCCCCCCGATCGGCAATGGATCGGCATACAAAGCTCCATAGGTAAACTGCCCCTGATCGCCCGGAATCTGTTGGGCCTGGGCGTTGTAACTCAAGGTACCGAGAAACGGCAACGATCGGAAAAACACCGCCTCCACATAGGGCACCGCCGCATCCATCAGAAACGTGATGCCAGCTGACTCCGGAATCAGGTCGTAGCTCTTCCCCTTAATTTCCACACTGTAGGTAATTGGCGTTGCTGCGTCTGCCACCAAACCCGCCTTGACGAACTCCACAACGTCCATGACCGTGCTCACCGTGCCCGCATCATAGGCATCGGATAGGGCAAAGAACATGTCACTCATAATGTGCCAGAACTGCCCCAGATTGCTGTAGTAGCAAAACATCCGCACTTGCTCGATCGCAAATTGATCAAAGACCTGATCAACCACCTGCATAACCGGATTTCCCTGCAACTTGGCCGCAATCGCCTGACGGGCCAACTGTTCAAACTTGGGCGTATCGAGATAGGCGTCCATACCGCCGCCGCCATGCCACATCATGGCTTTCATGCAGTATTCCGCAAACTCGTAGTTAATTCGGTCCTGTCGCCAGTGCTTCCACAAATTTGGCCATGAACGATCGCCATTCATGTACTTGAAGAACGGAAACAGCACCAAAAATTGGTGATCGGCAACATACAGAAGATTTTTCCAATACGCCCCCAAAACATGCGCGTAGCTCTTGAGCACCCCGACGACTTCCATCGTATTCTGCGCTGACTCCGGCAACAGCGTTTCATGCTGCATCAAACGCCGCACAAACGCTTCCGCAGAGACATCCGGCGCAGCTGGCGATTGAAAACTTAGAGTAGGCACGGCAAGATTCATAGGACGATGCTGGTATAACGTAAGTTTAATCGCGCACTGCAGCCACATACAAGCCTAGAACGCGTGAAATCTTTGGTGCGGCGATCGCGACATTGTCGGGCTTATCCGGCTCAAGCTCTGGGAAAATCGGCAGCGCCTCCGGCACCTTTGCGGGTTGCTGCGGGAATGCGGCCATCATCGTAATACTGCTACTCTCAATCCATCGAGCCACCCAAGTCGGCTGTAGGCCAAATATCACAATCAGGGATGCCAGCACAATTCCCGGTAAACGCTCGGACCATTGCACCTCTGGCAAGGCGTCTAGCGCTTGGGGTAAACGGCCAAAAAACGTCTTGTTCACCAACAGTAAAAAATAAACGGCGGTCAAGCCGGTACCGACCATACATAGCAGTGTCTGCACTGGAAATGCACTAAAGCTGCCCCGGAAGATCAAAAACTCTGAGATAAAGCCAACCATACCCGGCAACCCCGCACTGGCCATCACCCCTAGCACCATCAGGCTACCAACCATCGGCAGACCGCGTTCTGGACTAAACAAACCCCGTAGAACATTGATATCGCGGGTCTTCGTCTTCTTGTAGATGATCCCCACTAAGACAAACAATAATCCCGAAATCAATCCGTGTGACACCATCTGAAAGATTGTGCCGATGAGACTGAGCGAAGTTGATGCAGCCGAAGCTAACAGCACAAATCCCATATGCCCGATCGAGCTGTAGGCAACCATCTTCTTCATGTCTGTCTGGGCGATCGCGCTGAAGGTCCCGAATAGCACACTCACCACCGCCCATATGGCGAGAAAGGGGGCCGCCAGTGCCCAGGCATCAGGGAATAGTCCCATAGCAAACCGAATTAAGCCATAGGTGCCCAGCTTCAGCAGCACACCAGCCAGCAGCACGGAAATCGGCGTCGAGGCCTCGACGTGGGCGTCCGGCAGCCAAGTGTGAAACGGAAATAGGGGAATTTTGATGCCGAATCCAATCACTAAGCCAGCCAGTAGAGAGCAGCTGCAGCTTCATCGATAGGCCCTGTGCTAAGGCCACATCGTAGTCAAACGAGCCAGTCCCACTCAGCAGCACTAAGCCGAGGAAGGAAGCTAAGATTAAAATTCCTGAAACAGCAGTGTAAATTAAAAACTTAGTCGCCGCATAGCCGCGTCGCGCACCACCCCAGATACCAATCAGCAGATACAGCGGAATTAATTCCAGCTCGTAAAACAGAAAGAACAGCAGCATATTTTGGGCCAAAAATGCCCCGGCGACGCCGGTATTAATCAGCATCAATAGGGCATAGTAAAGCCTAGGTCGCGCGATATTCGCATCACTACATTGCACCGCCACCATCATTAGCAGCCCATTTAAGACGACGAGCAAAATCGACAGCCCATCAACGCCGAGACTGTAGGTCAGCCCCAAATCTTTGAGCCAATCGAGCGTCTCAACTAACTGCATCCCTGGATTGTGAATATCAAACCGACTCAGCACGCATAGCGACCAGACAAAAGTCGCCGTCATAAATCCCATGGCGATCTGGCGTATCCGTGCGCCATCAATCGATTTAGGCATCAGCGCTAAGACAATTGCACCGATCGTTGGCAGCCAAATAAGCGGACTGAGCATCGTCATTTCGTCAACCACAGGCAAAAATAGTGAGCAAATCGCAATTCCACCTAGAACGGCAGATAAGGTAAGTAGCCCCGCGACCAAGTGAGATACAGCCCAATCAACCCAACGCCGAGTACGATCGTTAGCATATATCCCTGAGAACGTCCGGAAACACTGTATTTCAACCCCTCACCTGTAAAAATAGAGGCAAATCCAATCAGATTAATCAACCCATCCACCACATAACGATCGAACCAATAGGCAAATCGCGATAACGTGCCGACCGCGAACACCACGGTTAAGTCATAAAACCGATCGACGTAAAAGTCATAGGCCAGTAAATCCTGAAAAAATCGGTGTACAGGCTGAATCGAACGCGACATCGTGTGCTGCAAAGGAATTAAGGCCCCGATCGTTACGCCCAATGCCCCCGATGCAACCAGCAGCGCCACAGCCAGCCAATTGATCTGCCCCCAACTGGGCAACAACTCTAGTTGATGCAATAAGAGTGGAAATAATAACGTGACGATAGTCAGCGTCACCATCGGCAACGCCATTCCCCAAGGGACTTCCGGTGCCCGGCGCGTCTTCGGCTGCACCGCCCCAATGAAGACCAACCGATAAATCCGCACTAAGCCCAAAGCATTCAGACAGTTGGTCAGTAAAATGACAGCAATGATCCAGGGATGGCCCCAGAGGCTGGCAATGCCTCGCTGCAAGGCCCAAAAAACCCCAAAGGGCAACAAACCGACACCCCCAACTGCACCAACGACAAATGAAGAAGTAGTTGCTGGCATGCGTGAGGCCAAACCACCCAACTCGGTCAAGTCTTGGGTTGAGGTAGCAAGGGAAATACCACCACAGCTCATAAATAGCAACGCTTTAGCGACGGCATGGGCGAGCAGCAACATGAGCGCGAAGTCGGTCCAATGCATGCCCACTGCGATAAATACCACCCCAATCATCGCACTCGTTGTATGCGAGAGTGCGCGTTTAATATCAACTTGAGCGATCGCCACCAGCGAAGCGCCGATCGCCGTTACCGCACCGACAACCAGGAGCGCATCCTGAGCCACAGGCGACATCACAATGATGGGCTGCAACTTGACCAAGACAAAGGCCCCAGCACTGACCACAATTGAGTTTCGCAAAATCGAAGCCGGGCTCGGACCTTCCATGGCTTCATCGAGCCAGAGATTCAAAGGGAACTGCGCACACTTACCAATCGGCCCAGCAATCAGCGCCAAACCCAAAAGCGCACTGCCCAGTGGCGACAATTCGGTCACCGATGCCCACCGATACATGTCTTCAAAGTTGAGGCTACCCACCATCGTCGCTAGGGCAACCAGTCCCATCAGCATCAGCACATCACCCACCCGCTTTGTCAGGAATGCATCCCGCGCGGCTGTCACCACTAAAGGCTGCGCATACCAGAAGCCAACCAAGAGATAGGTCGATAAGGTCAAGGCTTCTAGCACCATGTAAGTCAGAAAAAAGGAATCGCTCAAAAAGAGTCCAGTGATCGCCGCTAGGAAAAATGCTAACAACCCAAAGAAGCGGGCGAGCGCCCAATCCTTCTCCAAATAACCCAGCGCATAAAACTGCGCTAATAAGCCCAGCGCCATGACTATGATCATCGCCCCGATCGTCACACCGGAAACCTCCAGTGCGAAAGTCAAGTCCAAATTTGCCACCCGCAACCAAGGCACAAACACCTCATGCGGCAGCTCATCCCAAACCTGGATAAAAATTGCACTACCATAAATCAGGCTAACGATTGTTGCGAAAATCGTAATGTAAGCTGCAGGTCGTGAGCCCGTTTGATTGATCAAACCGACCGACCAAGGCAAGGTTGCTAACGCTGCGAGTAAACTAATGCAGGGAATCAACCAACTGGTCTCGATCAAGAACTGATTCATTCAATCAGGACCTCTTTAACAAAATCGAATTGGACGAACGCGAACATCGCACAATCGGCACAACAATCGCACTCACTCTATAGTTTTAGGCAACTGCAGTCGAGGCGGACTTCTCGGCTGCAACGAGTGAACGAGTTGCCTACTCATTAATTGGGCATAGATTCCAGCTTAATGGCTGACGGCAGCAAAGTCGAATCTAAACCCAATCCGACCATAGCAATACTTAACATAGAGTTTTACCTATAACAAGTATTGCAGCAATTTGAATACGTCTATCCACATCGCTGATTAACCGCCACCGCCACCTTACCTAAATCAGCCAATTTCACTCAGGCGCTGGCCGTTAAAGTCAATTAGTGTAAGGCATTAGCGGTTTCGCAAGGGTTACTGTTATCACCGTTACGAAACAGGCAATCATGGTCGAAACATAAATAGAGCTAATCAAATAAATTTGCAACTATCATCGCCCATTATGTTGCCAAGGGTATCGTCCAACTCTATGCTTAATAAGAGAAAAGATCGAAACTTGAACGAAACCTAAGCATAGTGGCAATTCCCGTCGCAAAAGTGCCGGGGTTAGATAAGGTTTCGATATTCTTAAAGAATGTCATCTTCGGCGTGCTAACTAAAGTAAAATCTTTAGGCTCGTTGAGGGGAGTCATCTCAACAGCACGGTAACGTGTTTCGACGAAACTGATTGGAAGGGAGTTATATTACGATGGCTATTGCAGTAGGAATGATCGAGACCCTTGGTTTCCCCGCCGTGGTGGAAGCAGCAGACGCAATGGTAAAGGCAGCACGCGTCACGTTGGTCGGTTACGAAAAGATTGGTTCGGGTCGTGTGACCGTGATTGTGCGTGGTGACGTTTCGGAGGTCCAGGCCTCTGTTGCCGCTGGAATTGAGAACGTTAAGCGAGTCAACGGTGGCCAAGTGCTTTCGACTCATATTATCGCACGTCCGCATGAGAATCTGGAGTACGTCCTGCCGATTCGCTACACTGAAGCAGTTGAGCCCTTTCGTGAGAGTGTGAGCGGTATCCGTCCTCTGAACCGTCCGTAATATAAGACCTAATGCAAGTTGCCAAAGTTCGCGGTACTATCGTCAGCACCCAGAAAGAAGAGAAGCTGCGTGGCCTGAAATTTCTGCTAGTGCAATTACTAGATGAAGAGGGTGAACCAATGCCAATCTACGAAGTGGCTGCTGATCGAGTTGGAGCAGGGGTAAGTGAGTGGGTGCTGATTAGTCGTGGTAGTGCAGCACGGCGCATTGAAGGGAGTCTTGATCGACCGATTGATGCTGCTGTAGTTGCCATCATTGACACTGTGACGATTGACAATCAGCGTCTTTATGACAAAGGGACTCAGTGGTAATGCGACTGCTTTACCACTGGTGTTATTAACCGGAGGAACCTGCCCCCGAAGGTTTTGCGCCCGTTGATTGTTTTGGCATTTGCGATAGTGCTTGACATGATCGTTTTTCGGTAAAGATGTTGCCGAGAACGAAGAAATTACTGACATTTTTTAGGAGCGGTTTATGGCAGCCTCAGTTACGGCTCCCACAATGCCGTCGCGTCCGCTTGCCGAGCCGAAGATCCATACGACCGCCCAAGTGCATGCGTTTACTAGTTTGGCTGGTGATGTGCGCTTAGGAGAGAATGTTTTGGTTGCTCCGGGTACGTCGATTCGGGCGGATGAGGGCATGCCCTTTAGTATTGGGCCAGGTTCTCATCTTCAGGATGGTGTTATTGTCCACGGCCTCGACCAGGGGCGTGTTTTGGGCGATGACGATCGGGAGTATTCTGTCTGGATTGGCAATAATACGTCGATTACACATATGGCGCTCATCCATGGGCCAGTCTATGTGGGGAATGACTGTTTTATCGGTTTTCGATCGACGGTGTTTAATGCCCGCGTTGGCAATGGTTGTGTCATTATGATGCACTGCCTGATTCAGGATGTGGAGATTCCGCCGGGTAAGTTTGTGCCATCTGGCGCAGTGATTACAACTCAACAGCAGGCTGACGATTTACCGAACGTCCAGGCCCGCGATCGCCAATTCGCTCAACATGTGTCAGGCATCAGTGGACCGTCTGCTTCCGCTTCACGAAACCAAGCTTGTACCCTTCCAACCCAAAACGACATGGCTACTACCTATCCATCCGCAAACAGTCCTGCTGCAGAAGTGGCAAATCAGGTCCGGCAGTTGCTTGCCCAAGGCTATCGTATCGGGACTGAACACGCTAGTCTGCGCCAGTTTCGTGCAGCCGCTTGGCAAACTTGTGCACCGATCGCCGAGACTCAAGAAGGAGCTGTACTTAGTGCCCTTCAAGGTTGTCTTGCCGATCACTCGGGTGAATATGTCCGTTTGATTGGGATCGATACGCAGGCGAAAAAGCGCGTCCTCGAAAAAATCATTCAGCGACCATCGGACGAACCGATTCGCTTATCAGACCAAGCGGGCTCTAGCTATGGTGCATCGACAGCTAGCTATAGCAATGGCGGCGGGGCCACTTACACTGCTTCGAGCAATGGTAGCGCTGCGGGCACAGTCAATGGTCAAATTCGCCAAATTTTGAATCGTGGCGGTCGGATCTCCTATGAATATGCAAATTCGCGCCAGTTCCGAGCCGCAGCTTGGCAAACTGGTGGGTTTCTAAATGGAACGAGCGAATCAGCGGTGACGAATGAGCTGAATCAAGTTTTGGCCGCGCACACCGGTGAATATGTGCGGATTATCGGCGTTGATCCGAAGGCGAAGCAGCGAATTTTGGAATTGATCGTGCAACGTCCCGATGGTCAAGCCGCAATTGCAACCGGTTCATCAGCGAGCAGTCAAGCCAACAATGTGTAGCTACAGTGCATCGATCGCACCTCCTGCTGTTGGGGGGGATTTGAACAACACAATTCAGAGCCTGCTGAATCAGGGTGCGACGATCGGTCTGGAGTATGCCGGACCGCGGCACTTCCGCGCCAGTTCTTGGACTAGCGCCCCGCCATTACCATCGCGGAGTGCCAGTGAAGCAATTGCAGCTCTGAATCGTTTTCTATCGGAGCACGCAAATGACTACGTACGCGTGATTGGCATCGATACGCGGGCAAAGAAACGGGTGATGGAACAGATTGTGCATCGTCCTGGAGCGTCCGCGCCTGCCCCCAGCTACAGCAGTAACGGTAGTAGCGCTAGCAACAGCAGCTACTCTAGCAATAGCTACAGTGCACCAGCAGCGGCAACTGGCAGTTTGAATACCGAAGCAGCAAACCATATTCGTAATCTTTTGCGTAACGGTCATAAGATTACCTTGGAATTTGCTGACAAGCGCCGCTATCGGATCAATTCTTGGCAAACAGCAGGGGTTGTTCAAGCAGGGAATGAAGCCGCAGCGATCGGCCAGGTTGAAGCAATCTTGGCCGATCATGCGACAGCCTATGTGCGGATTGTCGGGACCGATATACAAAGCAAGAGCCGGGTGATTGAGGTGGTAATTCACAAGCCTTAGATTGATTTGATTGACGCATTTTCAACCTTGCATAGGCACCGGGATGACATCGACACCCTTTCACTTAGAACCGATTCACACAGACCAGTACATTATTACGGGTCATGTGGTAATCGCTGAAGGGGTAATGATTGCACCCGGTGTTTTGTTGCAGGCTGATCCAGGTAGTCGGATTCTAGTCAGCAGCGGCGTTTGTTTAGGTATGGGCTGTGTGATTCATGCCAATGGTGGAGAAATCCGGGTAGAAGCTGGTGTCAATATCGGTGCCGGTGTCCTGATCGTGGGAACGGTGAAGATTGGCCCTGGGTCAATCATTGGGGCTGGTAGTACGATCTTTGAGCAATCGATTGATGCGGGCACCATCATCCCACCGAGTAGCTTGCTAGCGAACGAACAGGCAGTAGGAGCGAAATTATCCACACCCGCAGCAGCGCCGGACCTAACTTCGGTAGAAGCCCCAAGTGAAGCGCCAGCCGCCGCCGATACAGCCACACCAGCGGACAAGCAAAAAGTGAACCTGGATGGCAATGGCTTCTTCTTTAGCAAGGGAAATACGCAAGATACTGGCATTGATGATCCTTGGGCCAGTGAACCGTCCACTATCAGTCAACCAGCTGCGCCCAATGCCGCTGCTGATCAGCATCAGAATTTAAATTCGACGGATTTTGCAACAACAGATGTAGCCCATATGCCGCTGCAGACTGAGGAACCAATTGTTTCAACCTTCGTTTACCCCGGAGATAACACTCAACCAAAACATGCTTGGCAGACAACTGCCGATGCCGTGTTGCATCACCCCAGTGCGGTCGATCGGGCCGGGCCAAGCGTCAATCAACCACCGATCGCGATCGCACAGCCCAATCCTGATTCTGATCTGTCAGCGGCAGAAATGCAGAATGGCGGATCGGGCGAAATCCCGACAAATCAAGTGGAATCAGCGGCTTTAGTGCCACCACAACCGAAACAAGTCTATGGACAAGCCTACGTGAATCAAATGCTGGGGAAGATGATGGGGAGACAGCCCTAAGCCAGAATCATAGAAAGCGGTTTAAGGCGATGTCGTAACGAGCTCTTTCAGTAATCGAAATGGCCGAACCAGCCGATACAGACCTTGCCATGGTTGATCGAGATGCACAAATTGGGTATCAGCATAGGTGGGTTGAGTCATTGTTTTGTAGAGTGCAGTGAGACATAGCAACCGGTCCATCGGACTTTCGAGGATTTGGAACCGGAATCGAAATCGTTCGACTAAACTAAACTGTTGGTCCTCGACGCAAAAGGACTGAGTCAGGCGCATTAAGACAGCTTGAGCCAAGGCATTTTGGGTGAAGTTTTGCTGGCGTAAGGATTCAATCGCTGCGGGTAACGCGATGCCTAGCAATGTTTGGGTTAGGGTCAGTCCCAGCCACAGCGCTTGTTCAAGTCGATGGTCGCGGGCTTTGGCTAGCAGCACATCCCAGTCAATCTCCGGTTGCCCTGGCTGGAATTGCAAAACTGCAGCCACATCATATATCCAGCTGAGTCGCTTCCATAGATCCTTAGCCCCGTGGATACAAAGATAAAGCAACAAATCTTCTGGAAGCAGCGTTTGGATTGGTTGATTCAACAGGGTAATCGTCTGGTGTCGGGACCAAACCGCTGGAACAAACGGATGGGTCAAGCGGAAAAAATCGCCAGCGATCAATCGCTGATGCAAATCAATCTGCACAGTTTGGTTTGCGCTTTTGAGCGGACATTCCCCCAATTCACACAACAACTGGTTTTCTTGGGACTCTGAAGTAATTAAAAACGAGGAAGCAATTGCCGATTGATATCCGGCCTGCATTAAGGCGGTTTTGGCCTCAAGAAACCGATCGCTCGGCACAAGTAAGTCTAAATCCGAAAACGTCCGTTGGGATAAATTGCCATAGGCCAGCACCGCGAGGGTCGGTCCTTTAAAGGGAAGCGCCGCAATGCCATGGTCCTGCAAGATCGCGATCGCCTCTAAAAGTTTCCTCGAGAGCACGATATTGCGTTCCGTATTCGCAAACACCTCTGCCTTCAGGTCAGCTTGAATATCGCTGGGAAATAATTCTGTATAAGTCGCTTGAATCTGTTGGTGAATGAGTGGCAGTACACGATGCTCAAAGGCTAAATCGAAAAATAAGTCCCAATCAATATCCCCCTTGACCAGCTCATGCACAAGTTGACAAGTCGCTTGATCCTGGTTAATCCGGAGCAGCAGGAGTAGGAGGTGAAGGGCACGATTCTGCGCGGGTGTGCCATTACAGGGGGTGGGATAACGCATAAATCACCTAGCCTTTAACGCGATATTTATATTGATTGGCCTGGGTGTTGTAGAGCGATGTGTATAAACCTTGGCGACGCAGCAACTCATGATGGGTACCCTGCTCAACAATGGTGCCATTCTGCATCACATAAATTCGATCGGCGAGCTTGACCGTGGATAGACGATGGGTAATTAGAATCGCCGATTGGTTTTGAATTAATTGGCGAAATTTCTGGAAGACCCGATATTCCGTATTGGGATCAAGCGCACTGGTCGGTTCATCGAGCATAATCAGTTGGGACGGACGGAGAAAAGCACGAGCAAGCGCGATCGCCTGCCACTGGCCAATACTGAGTTCCTCTCCTTGGTCAAACCATTTACCTAACATTGTGTCATAGCCACGGGGTAAGGTTTTGATCACATCGTGGGCCCCAGCACGAAAAGCCGCTAGTTGGATACTGGCGATCGTTGGTGCTCGATCAATGTTGCCGAGCCAAATATTTTCTTGGGCCGTAAGGTGGTACTTGGTGTAATCCTGAAATACCACACTGATTTGCTGGCGCAACTTCTCGATCGCAAACTGTCGCAGATCAATTCCATCAACCTCGATCGCGCCGCCCATTGGGTCATAGAGCCGGCAGAGCAGTTTGACAAGGGTGGTTTTTCCCGAGCCATTCTCGCCCACTAGGGCAACCACCTCACCCGGTGCGACGGTGAGATTAATATCGTGGAGTGCTTGGCGATCGCTATTGGGATAGCGAAAGCTAACGTTACGACACTGAATTCCTGCTTGGATCGGTACAGGAAACAGCTGCGGCTGATCAGGCGACTTGAGCGTTGAGTCAAGATTTAGAAACTCCCGGATATTTTCGATAAATAAGCTGCCTTCGTACAAATCTGAAATGGATCGGAGGAACGATCGCAAAGCATCCTGTCCCCGCTGAAAAGCCTGATGATAGAGCACCAAATCACCAATTAGCCACCCACCTTTTAAGGTTTGGGAGATCACATACCCATAGGAAGTCAGGGTAATGAAACCAATGATGATTTGAGTGAGCGAAAAAACCATGAAGCGCTGTCTGGCGATCGCCAACCGCCCACGATAAAGGTGATGACGCAGGGTTTTAAATCGCTGCTGGAAAAATCCGCCAATGTTAAATAAGCGCATTTCCTGAGCAGCCGTGTCTGAAGTCAGCAGCCAGCTAAAATACTCCGATTGGCGTTCGAGGGGCGTATGGTCCCGGGTCCAACGATAAAGCACACGCGTATATTTGATCCGCACTAGGGCCGCAGGAATGGCAGCCACCAGTAAAACAATCGCTAATCCCCAGTGGAGCGATAGCAATAGTCCTGTGATTCCTAATAGTGAAATACTATTGAGCCCCAATCGAAATAGGCTTTCCAAGACCTCCGTCGGACGATAGGCAGCTTCTTCTTCCGCCCGTTCCAACATGTCATGGTAGGTCGGATTTTCGTAGTAGGCTAGATCGAGTGCGTTGGCTTTGGCATGCAGCGTGATTTGGGTGAAATCAGTAATGCGCTGGTGTTGTGCAATGCTGATAAATTCAGCAAAAGATTCGACCACGCTGGTGGCAATGGTGAAAACACCGTACCAAACCAGCAGCCACACCACCCGCGAAAATAGCAGCGGCCCTGGGTCTGCTACGGGTCCATCCGTCAAGCCCAATGCGATCGCGTCCACAATTAATTTGGTCAGGTATAACGTTCCCAGGGGCAATACGCCCTGAATGACCATGACCGCTAGGCGCAGCAAAGTGAGCTTTGGGCCACTATCCCAGACAAATCGCATCGCCATCCATAGTGGTGCCAGCATCGCCGTAATTTTTGTTCGGAGCGAAGCAGCAGTGGAACTACCCTGTGTCGAGTGATTAACCATCAGTCTTTTAAGTTGTCAAGGGAAATCGAAGCGACATGGGTTTCCAGCAATGGCACAATTGCATGAATTTCTTCTAAAGAATCCTTTCGCACAAACTCATACATGGGAACGCGGTTCACAAGTTCAGCAAAGGTTTGAAAGTGATCAGCCGTAGAAAGCTGACTGAACATGGCCTCGCCAAAGCGAGCACCGTACCAATTGTGTATCAATTCACTCAGCGCACTTTGCCCCCGCAACGGCGCGATGGAATTTTCATCGCCTAAATCCAGGACATAAATTCCGAGTAGCGATTGGGGCGTTTTCGCAAATCCTTCTGGCGATCGATACAGTCGTTTATCGACTAGGGGATTAAGCACAGGGAACTGACAGGGCTGTTTGCCTAAACTTTCGAGTGATTCAGGCCACAGCCGCAACTGTGGAAAACTCGGCGTAACTTTAACCTGCTGGGGATGACGGATGTCGAGCACTGTTACGTCATCAGAGAGGAGTCGATAGCCGTGAGCCTGGAGCAATGCCGCTGTTGTTGACTTTCCGGCACCGCTATCACCAATAAATACAACTGCCCCGGCATCCATTGCCACCGCACTCGCATGCAGAATGACATGGTCGCTGCGTTGTCCCAGATGTTGCCCCCTTTGATGGAGCAACATGCCGAATGCCGCACCCAAGAGAAAAGTCCGCAGTATATCCTCGTCCACACCGGGAATCGGATCAATGATAATTTCCTTGCCCTGACGGACTAAAAACACTCCCCCTGTTTCCCATGCTAAATAGGCTTCATTGGGCGCAATATGGCAACGGCAAAAGGAGGGCGTGGCCTGGAGTGCTGGGGCGAACGATCGGTCCAAACCGAATGCTAATTTCGGGCATACCATTATCAGGCAAAAACTCTGGAATAGGCAATTCGGACTCAACACACAACCCGTAGGCCGTATAAGTATGGAACATTGCACGTGACCAAACGACGATTAGAGCAAGGGTGTAGGAGCCAACAAAATGGCATAAATAGAGAAAACTGACGCCTTATCACGCAGCGGCGTACCGATCTCGGAAGTTTAAACTACGAATCAGCATAGGCACAGGCTAAAAGAGGTGGGTCAGATGTCTAGAATTGCGTTCCTGTGAATGCCAGGTATTCAATATTATGGTGCCGCGCAGAGCACCCAAATCTCCCGGTAGATTTCCAGATCAAATCAGAATTGATTGACCAGGATCCGTAGTTTCTCGCATGCTTCCTGTCTAAAACGGCAGCACTGCCGCGCCAGACACCACGATGACGACCGCACGTAACTAAACTTCCTCAATCAGCCTGAAGCGCATGCACAACAACTGAGTTTGGTGCGCGCGGCTTCCAGTACGCCCATCGATCCGGTTCAAGCACTGAGCCCAAGTTTTGCCCGCGACGTGATTGTTGTGTGGAAGTCACCGCAAGTAATTACACAGTGATTGGTTGGCTGCTTCATAACAAATACGAAGAAATAATTTGCTTTTCCATCACGCTTACCGCCCCAATCGTATGCTTCTAAGTGGCTGTGCGGAATTATTCCCCCAAGCATTTCAGCCGGAGCAAGCATACTCACGCTGCCGATATGCAATTAATTTTGTACAACCACGTAAACACTGATTGTGTAATGCGCGCAAAACCTTCAGCATTACCAATGTTCCAAAATTTGCAGGAGATTCAATCACCGTGAGAAAACGTTATTTGACTGGGCTGGCATTGATCGGTAGTTTCAGTGTTGTGATCGCTGCCGGGCTTGGGACTAGCGTACAAGCAGCAGAACGGTGTGTCGCGTTAAAAGAAGTGACCACTGGACAAGCAGTCATCAATAAGCAGATTAAGGTTGCGTTGTTCGGCAATAACAATTTCAATACCGATTTTGCTGTTCCTGCAGGAACCAACTTTCAGTTTTTCAGGGTGAAATTTGTGCCTGAAAATGATGCCACTTATACGGTTAAGGTGAATTTCAAATATAGCAATACTTCATCAGCAACCGTCTTTAATCAAACAGGTTTTGTTGAGCGTGAAAAGATCTACGAGCGGAACTTTATCTCGCCGACTAGTGATATTCCTTACCAAGTCAATACTGACATTGGTGGGGACAATAATACCGCCTACAGGGTTTCGGTAACAGGCTGCTATCACCAGTAAGGGGTCGGACTAAGGTGAGCTGAATTCTCTGGGACGTGCTTTAGTGCACGATCGCTATGCCCTGAGAACTTTTGGCAAGGAGCGGCATCGGTCAACAATGATTAGCGACTAAATTTGATTAGCGATTATTTTTTGGCGATCGGGCCGCATCCAGCCTCGCCCACTTAAAATCCAGCCTCGGCCACTTACAAAAGTATGTACCTCGATCGAATCAACAAATGAAACTCTGACCGATTTTTAGTACAGCTGCTATAGTCGGTATTGTCATGATCGTTTATGGTTGTGGCTGTTTTTCTCAAAACCCGCTCTCAACAAGATTTTCGAACAGGTGCTTATGAAAGTGAAACAGTTCATTTTTGGCTTGGTCCTGTTCCTGGGTTTGATGGCTCACCCAGGAAACGCGTTTGCGCACGCGCTTGAAACCAACTATCACATGATTTCTGATGCTTTGGAGGTTCAAGGCGTCTTTAGTACTGGGGAGCTTTTTGAAGGCGCACCGATTGTTGTTTACTCTCCTCAAGACCAAACTCACCCCTGGTTAGAAGGCGTCACTAATAAAGATGGGAAGTTCGACTTTCAGCCTGATCCAACGATCGCTGGAGATTGGTCAATTGAGATTGGTGAGGGGCAGCATTGGGATCAGCTCTATGTGCCGGTGAACGATCGCGGCATTGAGTTCGAAGCAATCAGTTTTCTCGATGGCGACCATCCACACCGTCACTACAGTTACAACATTGCCAGTCAATTCGTGATTGTCGGCGTTGCGCTTGGGAGTGCACTCTTCAGTCGCCGGTTAGGCCGATCGCTGCGCTGGTAGTAGTGATTGCTTTGCACGACACACGCCCATCGTATTGATGTAGATTGGGCGTGTGCAACTCGACGTTTCGCACATTAATCAGCTTTCATTGGTATTCGGTGTGGCGGAGCACCCTGAAGCCACTTACATCTTTCGATCCAAAATCCAATCATTAATCACATTGCGGGCAATGCGAGAAACTGCTTCATAACCAGCTTTACGCCCGCTGCTGCTTTCGCGATAAGCATAGCGGATCAGCTCAACTGCAGCCGCTGTGGTATCACCATCATGCCCCTGTGGTAGTTTGCGATAAGCCGCACTATGGCTGGATAGCTCCAAATACAAGATATCGGTAACACTAGGAAACAAGTTATGTTGCATGGGATTTACTTTCAGTGTGTCGTGTGTCGGTAAATACCCCCTCAGTGAATTTTAATTTAGTAGAGTGATTTTGATCACATTTATTTTAGAGTTTATCCACATAGTTTCATCTGCATCGCAAGATTTATGCTCTAACGGGCAAGGTCAGACATTGTGGCTCGACCATGTCGCGAATCAGGCAACTCCGCTGCAGCAAATATTCCTGTAGTGCACGCTCATCTTCATCAGTGGGATGAATCCGGTCCTTGATGGTATTGAGTAGCCAGCCGACCATGGCCTCATCGTTGAGGCTGCGAAGCAGCGGGGCATGCATTTCAACTAAATTCCATACAAGCCGTAACAATCCACTGTTGTAATCACGCATAACAACCGCCAATTTTGTTAGAGAATACTGTGCTAAACAAAAGCTCTAGAAAGCTCAACTATGTGTACAGGAAGAATTTGGGTTGGCAGAGACAGGTCCAGAATAGTTGAAGCGGAATTTTGGGAAAAGTTCACGGACGTCACTACCAACCGCACATGATCTTTTAAGGACTATGGCCAACAGTATATACCTTCTTTCGGTTTTTCTTTAGATTTTCTTTAGATTTGATCACAATTAACGTTCCCGTTGGGGGGATGCGGCTGAAATCCAAACTTTGATTACTGCGCTCTCGGCGATTCGGGCTGATCTTGAGCTTGAGATTGGCCTAAACGATCTGTCAGCTTTGCTTGAAGAAATTCCGTCCATACTTTCACTTTGACCGAAAGATGACGATTGATCGGGGAGAGGGCATAGATATCGATTGCGGGTGGTGGATAGTCGACTAAAACCGGTTTTAACCGCCCCTGCTTGATATCTTGGGCAACGATAAATGTTGGCAGCATAACAATCCCCACGCCGGCTAAAGCGGCTTCCCGCAGCACTTCACCATTGTTGCAACACAATGGTCCATCGATATTGACTTGGTAGGTCTTCTCGGTACCTATCAGAGTCCAGCTATTTGCTTGAGCCATGTGACCATAGTGCAGGCAGGCATGCTGCTTCAGGTCTTGAGGATGGGTCGGCATAGGCTTTGCTGCGAGATAGGCGGGTGCCGCACAAAGCACAATTGGGCTAGGTGCTAAATGACGCACAATCAGGCTAGCGGCAGTGGGCGGCGAGGCAATGCGGACGGTCACGTCAAATCCTTCTTCGATCGGGTCAATCAACCGATCGTTGAGGGATAGCTCAACCTGCAAATCAGGATATTGGACAATAAATTCCGCCACGATCGGCGCAAGATGTAGTGTCCCGAAGGTCATCGGGCCATTGATGCGGAGTGTGCCCTGCGGCTCCTCATGCAGCTGTGTCAAGGCTAATTCCGCTGCATTCAAGTCTGACAGGATGTTGATGCAGCGTGGATAAAATGCCCGTCCGGCATCAGTCGGTGTCACTTTACGAGTGGTGCGATGCAGTAGCTGCGTTTGCAGCTTGTCTTCGAGATTCATCACGAGCTTGTTCACAGCCGATCGCGACAAACCCATTTGCCGGGCAGCCGCGGCAAAGCCACCAGCTTCTACCACCTGCGCAAAAGCCTTCATACTTGCAAATTTATCCATCGGGATTCCCGGTTTCGCACCAACCGCCCCAAGGCACAGGCCAGGAAGGCAATACATGAACTAACTACGCCACAGCTTAAATTGTCGCTTATTTAGAGACAATGTGTCAATGGAATACTATATTGTATTTATTTTGGATTCAGTTTATCTTTAGATCATTCGGATGTATCCAATCCTTCGACACTATAGATAGGAGGTGTCTGATGATCAAGATTCGCCCAGCAACAGCTCGCGGTGCTGCTAACTTTGGTTGGCTAGATAGCCGTCACTCTTTCTCCTTTGGTAATTATTACGACCCGAACCACATGGGCTTTTCGGTCTTGAGAGTGATTAATGACGACAAGATTCTCCCTAGCAAAGGCTTTGGTACTCATGGGCACCGGGATATGGAAATCATTTCCTATGTGCTAGATGGTGCCCTGGAGCATAAAGACAGCCTTGGCACTGGCTCGGTGATTCAGCCTGGGGATGTGCAACGGATGTCTGCGGGTACAGGGATTCGCCATAGTGAATACAATGCTTCCAGCATTGACCCAGTACATCTCCTGCAAATCTGGATTGTGCCAGACACCAATGGGCTTGAACCGAGCTATGAGCAAATCCATGTTGCACCAGCCCAGCGGCAAGGGCAATTGCGGCTTGTCGGTTCGCGCGATGGACGCGATGGGTCCGTCACGATTCACCAAGACGTCAATCTTTATGCAACTAGTCTTACCGATGCTGAAACCGTTGAGCTGAAGCTAAATCCTGGCCGAGTTGCCTGGGTGCAAGTGGCCCGTGGCGCAGTTGATCTGAATCACCATCTTCTCACCGCTGGTGACGGGGCGGCGGTGACTGACCTAGAGACCCTGAGCTTGACGGGAGCATCGGAGGATGCGGAAGTGCTGGTGTTTGATTTGCCAGCCTAATCGAATATTCCACCGGACTGCTCAACTACTTGTTGTAAATTCACTCTAAATCGAAAGGAGAACACGATGTCTGAACCGGTAATTGCAGATAAGAAGCCTGTGGTGATGGAACTAGAGGCGGGTGATTATTTCTGGTGTAGTTGCGGCCAATCGAGCAATCAGCCATTTTGCGATGGTAGCCATCAGGGGACTGACTTTGCCCCGATGAAGTTCACCATTGACGAGAAAAAACAAGTCGCTTTGTGTGCCTGTAAGTACACCGGGAATCAACCCTTCTGCGATGGTAGTCACGCTAAGCTCTAAGGTAGCTGGCGCATGACTGATCGGCCAACCTCCATACGCAAAATAGCATTGCGCAATTGTTCAAATCACACTGACACCCAGCTAGGAAATACTCATGCAGTCACCAAAACTACTCGCGTTTGCTGGCAGCCTTCGCCACCATTCCTTCAATCATCAACTGGTGCAGGTGGCGGCTGAGGGAGCACGTCAGGCGGGTGCGGTAGTCACAGTAATTCGTTTGAAAGACTATCCCATGCCGATCTATGACCAAGATTGGTTTGATGAAAACGGTTTTCCGGAGTCGGTACTAAAGCTCAAAGCAATGATGAAGCAGCATGACGGTTTTCTGCTTGCTTCACCCGAGTATAACGGGTCGATTTCGGGGGTGCTGAAGAATACGATCGATTGGGTTTCGCGCTCCGAGCCGGGTGAAGCGCCTCTCGCCCTGAGCTGCTTCAAAGGCAAAACAGCGGCGATTATGGCGACTTCTCCTGGTGGACTGGGTGGGCTACGGGGATTGAGCCATGTGCGCAACATCCTGGAGGGAATTGGGGTGTTGGTGATTCCGGAGCAAAAGGCTGTGCCGTTTGCGATGAAGGCGTTTGATGCCACTGGCAACCTGACGGATGAAGACCAGCGGGAGGGGATCGTCTCTTTGGGAGAGAAGCTGGCCGAAGTCACGGCCAAGCTGATTGCATAGCGGGTCACATTCTGTAGCGATCGATTGATTACACCAGCCCGATCCCAACGATGTCGCAAGTGAGTTCTATAGATTGTTGGCAGAGTATTGACACCTTTAAGTCGTTTCCTTCAAGCTCAAGATCAAGCAACTCATCGTAGGCACACCAGAGATTATGGATGAAACCTCAGTCGCATTGTTGAAAGCGGCACTGCAAAACCTCGAACAATGGGAAGCGACGGTTGAGGCCGCTCCCGCTGCCGAGCAATTTGCGATCGAGAAACTCCGATCGCTACTGCCAGAAATCCGTGAAGAGATCAAGACACTCTTGGCCGAGCACGATCGTGACCAATAGGATTGCTTCTATCCACCAGCTAGTTTGTTCAGGCTGATATTATGGGACAGTTGACCGGCGCATTGCATCAAGTAATCGGCTGAATATTTGGCGCGAATCGGGAAATTACAGAACATCAAGGTGCTTCATGCGGAAAGGCTTGTTCTACAGCGTACAAAGTATCGGAGAAAATCTTGGGCTTAGGCGACGCCGTACCCAGTATATGGACGCTTATACGGGGGATGCAAGCCGAGGACAATATCTTCCATTGCCACACCCATTGCCACTAACTCTGCCGCTAGGTCATTCTCGGTCATATTGCGCTGAATCCAGACTTTGCCATCCTTAATGTCAAGGTGGATATAACAGTGATAAACGCGGTTTAGCCCGTCCCAACCGACATCGAGTAATTGGTAGTGGTCGTGCTCTGTATCAATTACCAATTGGCACTCAATTCCTTCCTGTGCTTGGTTAACTTCTGCTTGGGATGCCAGAAGCTGGCGCACATACTGACGATATTTATCTAGTCTTGCCATTGGATAACTACCTCCCTTTGTGGATCATAGACGATTAATCGCAGCCGATACAGCTTGATCGACTCTTGGACAAAGCGCTCTTGAAAAAAGTCGGTGTATGCTTCCAAGGGAACGGCTAAATATAGGACTCGTTCCGTCTCTGTCATTTGTAGTGCTAAGCGATAGTTCAGAAATTGCCCTAACGCAGCATGAAAATCTGTGATGGCTGAAGTATTTAGGAAACTTTTGATTTCGACAGCAATTTTACGACCAGCTTTTTCTGCTGCCAGCACTTTATCAGCAGCTAAATCAATCTCGAGCTTGACCCCATCGATTTTAATTTTGAGTGGATCGGCTGTGATTGACCACTGCTCTTTCTCAAGCGCAGTTTTGACTGCATTGTGGAATAAGTCTTTGGCCATCAAACAAAGTAATAAGAAAGCGAAAGGTCCGATCGCTCACTGTCCCGGTTTACTGACTAGGCCACGTAATCGGAAGATGTCTATATTAATTGTATCGGCTTACCTGCAATCCTAGAGATGTGCCATCGGAACGCCACTGCTTCACTAGCGCGCTTCGAGGGATTTGCCCTCTGTCCCCAATTCTAGGGAACCGGACGATTCAAACTCCCAAAACTCGCTGAAGTCATAGTCATGCTGATTGCATAACAGATATGATCGCATGGACTCATCCAATGTTCGCGATCGCCTGGCGTATTAGAATCGCCCGATCGGTTGGAATCTTTTGAAATTCTCTTGTAGCCTAAAAGCATATTCTGGAAACTACTTGCCTCAATTTAAGGAATATTGCTAGATGAGCGGTGAAGCAGGTCTACCGATCGAGAAACCAGTCAAGGTATGGCACCGTCCAATTAAGGCGAACTATCGCGAGTTATTCAAATCGCTGGGCAAGGCAGCGGTCGATGGTACTTTGCAGAACTGGAATAACCTGGGATTAGACTTGGTCGAGGCAACTGCCGCAATGGGCTTAGGGAAAAAGCCTGGGCAAGTGGCTTGGTTGCTGATTGACCGTGCGATGCATCAAGCGATATACAAGCTGCTCTATGACAATAAGGAGATACTCGTCAAGCAGCCGCAGTCTGTCGATGCTCTCTCTGAGCAGATTAGCGACAAAATGGAATCGCTCGATCTGACCATCGATGCCAAGTTTTTTCAAGCGCCGAAGCAATTGCCGCTTGTACAGGAGATGCGAGCGCCATTGGTCGAATGGTTGACGGCTTTTGTCAAGAACCCTGCAGAGGCCGAGGCGATGGGGATTCGCCTGCCAAGCTATTTCCTGTTTGCACTCCATGAAGAATGGCGGCAACGTCCGAATGACTATGCCTGTCTGGAAACGCAGGTTGATTCGCCCTTTACCCCAGCTACAGAACAGGAGCGGTCCTGGCAGCGGTATCGTGCGTGGCTCCAGAAGCAGGTGGAAGAGCCGATGTTTTTGGAGGCTTTTGGCTTGAAGCAGGTCTATGTACCACTCAATGCTTACTACATTCGTAAGCAAGCCGATCGTCAGGCAGAGAGACGATCGGAGTATCAGCCGCTGGACTTTCGGCTTGAGTATGGCAATGAGCGAGAAAACATCGTTGTGCCCTTAGAGGCAACCTTGCAGGCTTGGCTTGAGTGTGGCGATCGCGAAGATGCGATTCGCGTGATTTGTGGTGGGCCGGGTTGTGGCAAGTCATCCTTTACGAAGATGTGGGCCGCAGCGCTAGCTGAAGTCAGAGCAGATTCCCGTTGTGTTTATTCCACTGCATCAGTTTGACTTTGAAGCGGATTTGATTGAGGCGATTGATAAATTCATTCGGGATGATCGGGATGATTTGTTGCCGCCAAATCCTTTGAGTAAAGGCAGTTCAGAGCCGCGAGTACTGCTGATTTTTGATGGCTTAGATGAGCTGGCGATGCAGGGGAAAGTCGGTACTGAGGCGGCACAGCAGTTTGTGCGGGAAATCCAGAGAAAGCTAGACCGGCTTAACCAACGAGAACTACGCTTGCAGGTGTTGCTGAGTGGTCGGGATTTGGCGGTGCAAGCCAATAGTAATGAACTGCGTAAAGAGGGACAGATTTTGCATGTCTTGCCTTATTTCGTGAACGACAGATGAACGCGAGAACTATGACGACCCACAGAGTCTGCTGAAGCACTGACCTGCGAAATCAGTGGTGGCAGAAATATGGAGCTGTGAGCGGCCAAAGCTATGCAGAAATGCCCACAGAGTTGGCGCAGGCGAATTTGCAGGATATCACTGCGCAGCCTTTACTCAATTACCTAGTTGCCCTGAGCTACATGCGTGGGACAGTGCAAATTTCTGAAACAAGTAATCTGAATGAAATTTATGCTGACCTTCTGGGTGCAGTTTATGAGCGTGGTTGGGCCAGTGATCAGCACCCAGAATTGCAAGGAACTAGAACAGTCTACAAGCGTGGTTGGGCTGATAATCAGCATCCGGCTTTACAGGGCATAGAGGAATCGCATTTTGTCCGGATTTTAGAAGAAGTTGCTTTAGCTGCTTGGCATGGTGATGGTCGTACAACGACGGTCAAGGCAATTGAAGCGCACTGTGATAACAGTGGTTTGAAAGGTCTGTTGGCGGCTTTTCAGGAAGGGACAAAAGCTGGGGTGACACGCTTGCTAATGGCGTTTTATTTTCGTCAGAGTGGCAGCTTATCTAGTGGTGAGAAAACCTTCGAATTTACCCACAAGAGCTTTGGGGAGTATCTGACTGCCCGTCGGATTGTGAATGGTATCGACCGAATTCACACAGAACTGGAAAGGCGGAGGGAAACGTTTGATGGTGGTTGGGATGAACGTCAGGCACTGGCATATTGGGCTGCGCTATGTGGCCCTTCCGCTATGGATGAATACCTCTTCTCCTTTCTGTGCAATGAAGTGCGGCTGCACGATAAGGATCAAGGTGAGCCAATGGCAAAAGATGCTCTGTCACTTGATCGAGGTGGTATTAGGGCAAGGCTTGCCGATGGAACAGCTAAACTTGCCGACTTATCATGAAGCGAGTCGGCAAGCGAGAAATGCCGAAGAAATCTTGCTGGCGATATTGTGTGCCTGTGCGCTACAGACAGAGGAGCTTTCACAGATCAAGTGGCCGACACCCGGATAGTTTTGGAAGTTGGTTAGCGCGTCTACGGGGTCAGCGCACAGATGTAAATCAGTTCTCGCTTTGTCTAAAGTCCTTGGCGTTTCTGGATTTACAGAGGTTGTATTTTGTCTTACAGGATTTGGATCGGGCAATCTGAATGGAGCGCATCTGTATGGCGGCGAATTCTGGATAGAGCGCATCTGAATGGGGCGGATTCTGGAGTAGAGCGCAGTCTGAATGGAGCGCATCTAAATAGGGCGAGTCTGGGTGGGCGAGTCTGATGGCGCGATTCTGGATAGGTGCACATCTGAAGGGGGCAATTCTGATTTTTAGGCGAATTTGGATAAGGGCAATTCTGGATGGGGCACATCTGAATGGGGCAATTCTGGATGAGGTGATTCTGGATGAGGCGATTTTGGATGGGGCACATCTGGATGGGGCCAGTTTGTATGGAGCGATTCTGGATGGGGCACATCTGGATGGGGCCAGCATGATGCAGGCGAGTCTGGATGAAGCACGTCTGATTCGGGCGCGTTTACCTGGTGTGCGTCTGGATAGAGCCAGTCTGTCTGGAACGATTCTGTCTGGGGCGAGTCTGGATGGAGCAAATCTGATGCAGGCGAGTTTGGATGAGGGCGATTCTGTATGGAACCAGTCTATCTGGGGCGAATCTGTTTATGGAGCCAGTCTGGATGGGGCGAATTCTGGATGGGGCAATTCGAATGCTGGCAAGTCTGGATGGAGCCAACTTTAAAGATGTAGTTTGGGATGACAGTACTCAATGGGAAAATGCTCAACTTCTGGATAAGGCAATTAATCTTCCTGAAGAGTGGAAATCATAACGTCTATCTGAGTAAAAAAGCTGATACTGAGTAAGTGGGTAGCCATATCATCGATTCAGCCTGTATTCCATGCAGTCAGAACCGCTTATCCTCCTCTACCAAGCTAAAGACGATCGCCTCCCACCACCGATCGCCGATTGGATTGCCCGGCGCGCCCCGCTGCCAGCACACACCTGCTTTATCCCCATGAACCCGAGTGTAAACGACAGCGCCACTGCGTTTTTCCCACAGCTATACAAAACCACCCAAATGCCCTAAATCCGGCAGCGGCAGCAATGGTTTATTAAAATGACACATAGCACCGCAGCAACCCCGTGCCGTTGTTGCAACAATTTTACTGAGGTAGCTATGTCTCTTTCCGGTTGGCGATCGCACACGACGAATCAAATCATGGGGATAGCCACGATCGTTGCTGTTTTTGGGGCGATCGGTGCGAACTTTTGGCTAAACCGCTTTCCCCCTGCAGGCAAGACGATCGCCAGTCTAGCAAATACTACCTATAGCGATGTGCTCTTCACTCCCGCAAATTATGCCTTCGCGATCTGGGGCGTCATTTACTGCGGTTTGATTGGCTTTAGTTTTTATCAGCTAACACTGTCAAAGCAACATTATGCCTTCGCCCTACAGGCAAGGCCTTGGCTGATTGCGGCCTGCGTATTCCAGAGCCTCTGGGTATATGCCTTTTTACAGCAGTCACTGGTCTTATCAACCATACTCATGGTGGCACTGCTACTGACGATCGTCCGCTGCTATCACGCCCTCGAAATTGGCAAAAGACGGCTAGCCGGATGGGGCCGGTGGCTATTGCACTATCCCTTTAGCATTTATCTTGGCTGGATTAGCGTCGCGACGATCGTCAATGTGGCCATCACGCTGAAACATCAAGGCTGGAACGCTGCCGGGA
The DNA here is from genome assembly GCA_963704065.1 of uncultured cyanobacterium. GTDB lineage: Bacteria > Cyanobacteriota > Cyanobacteriia > Leptolyngbyales > Leptolyngbyaceae > Romeriopsis. Next base: position 35,418 of record CAVPGX010000037.1, read on the forward strand.
TTCCCGAGCCAATCTGGACGGTAGCGATGATGGGTATTGCGACATTGCTCGCAGTAGTGGTCCTGCAGCAGCAGCGCGATCGCCTGTTTGTCGCCGTCGTCATCTGGGCCTTGATCGCGTTAATTGTGCGCTATCAAACGTTGCCGTTGATCTTATGGGGTGGCACCGCGCTCGTCTTGAGTTTAATTGGCATACTGCTGGGACAACGCTATTTCGCCCCAGCCAAGTCGCAGCCGTGACTGACATTATCCACCTTGCAGCAATTGCATGATATTGGCTCAATTCACCAAAGCCTTGAGCTGCCAAGTATGGTCCTCGGAAAGTCTCAACAGCAAACGATGGTGCGCTTCCAAGGATTCCCGGTGTCCCACACTCAGATAGGTGGTGGAAGACATTGCTAGATGTTTGTAGAGCAGTTCTTCATTGGTCTGATCAAGCGCACTTGTCGCCTCATCTAAAACCGCATAAGTCGGCTGATGTAGCAGTACACGCGCAAAGCTAAGACGCTGTTGCTCGCCCAAAGAAAGCACATCACCCCATTCTTCTTCGGCATCAAAACCACCAAAGCGGACTTCCAGATCCGGTAGATTCACTTGCTTTAATGCGGCTCGCAGCTGTTCGTCATCAAGCTCAATATCCGGATAGGGGTAGAGCAGCTGTTGCCGCAGACTGCCCAAAATCATGTAGGGTTTCTGGGGCAAAAACAGCAGATGCTCTAGCTCCGGCCGCTGAATTAGGCCTTTGCCAGAAGTCCAGAGTCCAGCGATCGCCCGCAGCAATGAACTCTTACCACAGCCACTCGGACCGACCACCAACAAAGAACTCTGCTGTTCTAACTTTAAGGAAAGGTCTTCGATTAAGGTGCGCTGGTAGTTGGGGGTTTGTAATGTCAGATCTTGCAGGCTCAATACCGGGGCCACGGCTTGGCGGATGACCGGATTATCCACCGTCGATGCTTCATCATCCATTGATGCTTCATCATCCGCCTTTGGTATACCAGCTTCCTCGATCGCTTCGATATGTCCCAGCGACTCAGCAAAGTCATAGAGACGATCGATGCCCGCGCCAAAAGCGGTCAAAGATTGGAACCGCGCGACAATCAAGTTCAAGGAAAAGAACACGCGGACAAATGCCCCTTGGGCCTCGCTCACTTTACCGACTTCGACATCACCACCAAACACCGCTGGGGCAACGACGATCGCCGGCAAAACAAAGGGAATAAATTCGTAAGCATTCGTCAGCCCGTTCAGGTTCAGCTCCCAAAGCAGCAGGCGCTTAAAGTTATCAAAGGCCGCCATAAACCGCTCTTTCACCTGGGCCGATTCTTGGGCCTCTCCCTGATAAAACGCAATTGCTTCGGCATTTTCGCGAATTCGCACAAGGCTAAAGCGAAAATTTGCCTCACGCTTGAGTTGCTCAAAGTTTAGCCGCACCAGCGGTTGTCCAAACACCCCAACCGCCACCAAGGTGCCAATCACGGCATAAACGACCAGAAACAACACCAGTTTCCAAGAAATGCCCCACAAAACACCGCTGAAAGCAATCACTTCCAGCACAGAATCCGTCACCACCAGCCCCAATGTCAACGACTCTTGGGTAAAGCTTTTAACGTCCTCGGCAATCCGTTGATCCGGGTTGTCAATCTCAGGACTGAACTGATTAATCCGATAGAAGGCCCGATCGCCAAAGTAACGGCTCACAAAACGGTCTGTGAGCCAGCGCCGCCACTCTAGCCCGAGCCGATCGCGCAGATAGGTATAACTAGCGAGCAACGGCGCATAGACAACCAGCACCCCAATGAAAATTAGCACTGTTTGCCAAAAGCGACTCTCGTCCTTGGCCGAAAGTGCCGAAATCAAAGCACCCCGCTGCGTATTGAGCACGACGCTGAGCCCGGTATACCCCAGCAACAAGACGACAATCAGCAGCAGTAATCCCCGCGCTTTCCACTTTTCATCCCCAAACCAGTAGGCTTTTGCGATCGCCCAAAACCGTCGAAAAACGCTGAAATTAAACCGTTCCATGCCCAGTCCTAGCGATTTGGTTACATGCGCACATTTATCCCGCACTCACGAAAATATAGCGCAGCACGAAGATACTCGCCAAAACCCACATTCCCACAGTTGTTTCCCCGACTTTCCCCTGAAACGCCTTCACCAACGGGTATGCAATCAACCCCATAGCCAAACCCTCGGCGATCGAATAACTCAACGGCATAATGATAATCGTGAGAAATCCGGCGATCGCTTCAGCTGGGTCTTCCCAGTCAATTAGCTTGGCACTCGACATCATCATTACCCCGACTAAGATCAAGGCTGGTGCCGTGGCAAAGGGTGGAATTGCCTGAAAAAACGGAATCAACAGCAACGACAGCAAAAACAACACCGCAACGACGACTGCCGTAAACCCGCTGCGCCCGCCCGCCGAAATCCCAGCTGCCGACTCAATATAGCTAGTCACTGTCGATGTCCCGAGAACCGCACCCGCCGTAGTACCGATCGCATCAGCCATAAATGCTCGCTCAACCCCCGGAAACTTGCCATCACGATCAATGTAGCCGGCCTTCGTCCCCAAACCAGTCAATGTCCCGATCGTGTCAAACAAATCGACAAACAAGAAAACAAAGATAATACTCAGCATTTCCCAGAAATTACTGCTTAGCAATTCGCCTAGCCCGACAAATGCCTGACCGAACAAATCAACTGGTAACTGCGGCAACGCGGCCAATCCGGTCGGCCAAGCTGCTATCCCCAACAGCCAAGCCAGCAGGGCCGTCCCCAAGATCCCCCAGAGCAGCGATCCAGCAACCCGGCGGGCAAATAATGCCACCATTATCCCGAAGCCGAGAATGGTCACTGCCGTTGCGGGCGATCGCAGATTTCCCAACGTCGTTACAGTTGCTTCTGACGCCACAATCAGGCCCGCGCTTTTCAAACCAATATAAGCAATGAATAGGCCAATGCCCGCAGTCGTTGCATGTTTAACCGCAGCGGGAATCGCCGTGATAATGCGGCTACGCAGCTTCGTTACCGTCAGCAAGATGAAAATTAGTCCTTCAATCAAGACCGCGGCTAAGGCGACCCGCCAATCAATGCCCATGCCCAACACTACGGTAAAGGCAAAGTAAGCATTGATCCCCATACCCGGTGCCAAGCCAAAGGGTAGCTTGGCATACAGGCCCATGATCAAGGTAGCGATCGCGGCGGACAGACCCGTTGCCATTACCAGCTCGGCAAATAAGTCTCCCGACTCCTGCAAAAAAATCGCGTTCGACAAAATGGCCGGATTCACAATCAGAATATAGGCCATGGTGACAAAGGTCGTGAGACCCTGCTAGTAGCTCTGTCCGCAGGTTGGCCTGCAGTGCGTCAAACTGAAAAAACTGGGCGATCGCTGGTTCGATACGATCGCGCACAGACGCTGATGGCTGCTGCTCCGGTGGTACTGCCATAGTCCAATAGTCCTAATTGATCAGTTCAAGCGACACAAATACCATATCGCGGCAGCAACTCATGGACCACATGGAAATGATGTGCTTGCAACGCATCATGAAACAGTTTCCAGTCACTGGTGAGAAACCGATCGCTATAGGGAAAAACATCAGTACTGCGATCCAGCGCCTTTTCGGTGCCCAAAGCCAGATGCTTCCATGATTCCTTACCTTTGGGAATATAGCGAATCGTGACTGGCCCAAACGAAAACTTACCCGCAGCGATCGCTGCGGCCCAAGCCCGATAACGCACATAGCTGCTATGGGCGGTTGTATGCTCCAGCAAGTGGGCAATCATCTCACGATCGAGCATCTGTAGCGGCGGCACTGCACCATCGGGATCACCATGCCGAAACCGCCACATCGCTGCGTAGATTGCGATCGCTGCCGCCAGAAAGTCGCGCGGATTATCCCGACGAATTTTCTCGCCGCGGCCATTGGTGTACCCCCAGCGCAGAAACGGTTTATCGGGATTGCTCAGTACTGCCCCATGCCCCAGCGGTAAGGCTTCTCCAATGAAATAGCCTTTTAATCGGGCAAGGAGGCGACGATCGGTCTGACCATTGCCATCGACGAGATTGCGCGCTTCATTCACCCGATGATTCACCCCGACAAAGCCTTGATGCGCCCAAGTATCGGCGTAGACATGCATCGTAATGCCAAGGCGGTGCAAACCCCAGGGTGCGTCACGTTGCTGAATACTTTCGCGTACCATGGCTTGGGCAATCGGACTATTGGCCCGACAAATCAGCTTTTCCACCCAATCATCACCCGGCGACTGATCCGCTGGTAAGCCCGCATTTCCGGGCAAGAAGTGAAAAGGAATCCACACCTGAGAGTTGGCCAGGTTTTGGAAATTGCGATAGTCAAATAACTTGTGTGCCGAACTGATCCGTTGGAACTGCGCGCCATTATTGAAGCGAATGACGCCGCTATTAGTCGCATCATCAACGTATTGGGCGGCATAGGCGATCGTTGCAGCTTGCGGGTGATCAAATCCGGCCAGCCGAGCGCAAACATAGGTCACAGCGTGGTGAAAGTCGATTTGCATCGGTGGCTCGCAGTCATCTTCAGCATTGACGTAACCTGATTCTACTCAGTTGTCATTGATTCAGTACAACTCTCCTATTGCCAACCCTACCACTCGATCGGGCACAGCAACGCTTCAGTTTTTTGATCATGTAGCAACGATCAATGGGCAAGGAGTGGTGGATTTTCACGAAACGCTGGAGGGAACTTGGAATCATTTCCAACTAAATTTCGCAGTTTGCAGTGGCACAGTCGGCCTCAAGGAATTGAAACAGCATGGTAATTCGATGAAATAGGCTTCGCAGCAGCGGGCGCTAGTACTGGGACAACGTTATCGATGGTGGAAAAATGATCGATCCCAGTTCCCTAACCATTCACCATCTGCTTAATTTGCTTCAACTGGCTCACCGTATAGGGCGCATAACGCCAAGCCAGATCAAACCACAGGCCTTTCCGTAGAACACTCTTGCGATGCGAGAAGGTATCAAAGCTAGCTTTGCCATGATAGGCACCCATACCACTTTCGCCAACCCCACCAAACGGCAACGACTCAATGGCCACCTGCATCACCGTATCATTTATACAGGCCCCACCCGAGGAAGTCTGCGCCAGAACCTGATCTTGCTTCGCTTTGTCATTCGAGAAGCAATACAAAGCCAACGGCTTGGGTCGATCGTTCACCTGGGCGATCGCAGCTTCTAGATCGTCGTAGGCCAAAACTGGCAGAATTGGGCCAAAGATCTCATCCTGCATCACCGCATCATTCCAAGTGACATTATCCAGAACCGTCGGTGCGATATAGCGCTGTGCCGCATCTGTCTGTCCTCCAATCGCGACCGTACCATCATCCAAAAAATTGGCTAACCGATCGAAGTGACGCTGACTGATGATGCGACAATAGCTATCACTTTGGGCCGGATCTTCACCGTAGAAATCGCGAATACATTGTTTGAGTTGATCGACTAACTGATCTTTGATCCGGCGATCGACTAGCAAATAATCCGGTGCAATACAAGTCTGTCCCGCATTGATAAATTTGCCCCAAGCAATGCGTTTCGCTGCCGTTTCCAGATTGACATCCGCATCAACAATACAAGGACTCTTACCACCGAGCTCAAGCGTTACAGGCGTGAGATGCTTCGCCGCTGCTGCCATGACAATCCGTCCGATCGCCGTACCGCCGGTAAAGAAGATATGGTCAAACTTCTCCGCTAGCAGCGCTTGACTTGCTTCCACCGCCCCTTCAACCACCGCTACATATTCCGGGTCAAATGCCTGGTCAATAATCTTCGCGATGACTTTAGAAGTATGCGGTGCCAATTCCGAAGGCTTCAAAACCGCACAATTCCCCGCCGTGATCGCCCCCACCAAAGGCAACATCAACAACTGAAACGGATAATTCCACGGCCCAATAATCAAAGCCACCCCCAGCGGCTCCGGCTGAATATAAGCCGACGAGGGAAACTGGGCGATCGAGGTTTTCACTTTCTGCGGTTTGGCCCACCGCTGGAGCTGCTTGGTCGCCAATTCAATCTCAGCGAGCGCAGCAATTTCAAAATAGCCTTCAAACGCCGGACGGTTTAAGTCAGCTTTGACCGCCGCGAGAATATCGGCTTGATGCAGGAGGATCGATTGCTTTAGCTTTGCCAACTGCGCCAATCGAAAGTCCAATGCTTTAGTCTGACCAGTGCGGAAAAAATCGCGCTGTTTTTGGACAATGTCTTGGATTACAGGCGTGGCAAGTTGCGCAGTCATCACAGCAGATCTCAGCTAGGGGTATGTAACGTATTGTAACTGGGTTCTCAGCCAATGGGGATACCGCGCATCAATTCGGACAGACTGATTTGACTTGGCTCAATTACCGCTGCGGCCCAATCCGTCGAACCTCGCGCGGCGCATTCATCACAATTTCCACCTCATTTTGCGAAATCTGATCGACGTAATTCACCTTGATCTCTTCAATCAACTCATTCACCAGCGTCTGCAGTTCTTCAAGATTGTCACCTTCCTGCAACTCCTGAACCACCGCTTTACCAAAGTTTCGCACTAGCTGACTGGTCAACTCCGCCGCCACCTTATCATTCAGCGCGACAATTAAGGCTTCGTACGCCGCTTCTGTAGCCGAGCTGACTAATTGTTGATTGACCCGATCGGGAACCCCACCCACCAACGGAATCGACTTCAGCGCACCATAGCCAGGGGCCTGTGCCATCACAGCCTCGATCGGATGGCGCAACACCGCTTCAATATCTGGCTTGATCTTCGGCAGCACTTGATAAACCGTTAGATTCAAGACCCGCGTCACAATTTCTTGAATTTCGTCTTTTTCGTTTAGATCGACATAAGGTTTATCGATCGTGTCCACGAGTCGCTTGCCAAGATTGCCATTTTTCAGGCTCACCTGCACTTGACCCAGAACTTCATTCAGCACCGCCTCGGTCAGTTCCGCTGCAATATTTGACACAAACCCACGCGTTGCTTGATCGCGGATATGCTGGAGGTTGATTAACTTTGCTTGATCCAAGCGAATCGTGACGGGAATAATCCGTAAAAAGCGCCAGAAGGGAATCAATAGCAGCAGGTCATACCAGCGCCACAGCACTGCATCAAAAAACTTGATCCGGAAACGCCGACTGAGCAAAAAACTGCGCAGTAGGAGCTCTAAACCGAACAAAATCACAAACGGCGTATCGATGACGAAAAACAAATCCAGTGGCAAACCATCTTCGCCGATCGAGCGATAGTAGTTTGTCGCAATCAAAGGTTGTATATCTTCCTCGAAAAAGTTCAATTCTGCTCGAACCCCATTTTGCTGCAGGTTTTCTACTGACCAGAAGGTTTGGAATGCTTTGCTGGAAGACAAGTCGCGCTTACCAGAGCCATAGATATGATCGCGCATGCGGTTCTTGATCTTTTCGAGGGTGCCGCTTTTATTTGCGACAGCAAAGGGGTTAGTTTCAATCATCTCAACACTGCTATCGCGTAGCGTCTGAAGTTGCGCTTTCACGGCATCAGACTCGATGCCACCTTGCTGCAACTCCACTTCTAACTGCCCTACCTGATTTAGATAGCGTTGCGTGTCCCGATTTGGCTCAATTCCCTTGATTGGGTCATAAAACGGTGTAATATCTGGCAATGGCAGCGTAATCCGAAAATTTTCAACTCCGATCGTGCGGTTTCGCCAAAAATCACGCAAAGGCACATAGGTCATATTAAAAACGACCAATACCAAATTCGCTGTGGCAATCAATGCCATGACGCGCTCATACAAAAGATTTTGTCGGACCTTAACCTTTGCCAAACCCCGTCTCCCCCAGTCAAACTCGAGCCATTGCCTCTAAGGATATAGCAATCGTTTTCATCTGTAATCATCCTTTCGACCGCCTCACGGTCAAGCCGTTACACGCCAAAAGTGCTGGCAGCATCGCATAGCAACCTGTTCCAACCCACAGCTAAATTGGGTTAGAACTGATTGAAGGCATCCACCAGCGACGCTGTTACGACGCTTGCTTCAATTGGTTTTGGTACGCCTGTCCATTGTGCCAAGCCTGGATGAGATTGCCACGCATCAAGCCAGCGATCGCCTGGAGTCCGTACAGTTCCGGTATCGTTGCATCAAGTTTCAACGCCGCATTCAGTGCTGACTGAGCAGCACCTGGGCGAAAGTCATAAAGATTAACAACGGCCAGATAAGCATAAGCATAGGGATTTTGTGGGTCTAACTCAACCACCCGTTGCAGCGCGGTGATGGCTGGCTGGACCTGTTGCTTCAGCACATTTGCCAGCACCAAGGTATAGGCAAACACGCGGTTGTTGGGTTCTGACTGGAGGCGATAGGCCATTGCTTGGCGTGTCTGGTGAACATAGTCCTGATCGGGATCATATTGGCTGATCCGACCAATCTCATCAAAGATATGCTCCATCACTTGCATCCCCTGCGGCATCGCCACCGCTAAGGTGCGAAGCTGCGTGACCAAGTCCACTTCTGGCGCAGGCAAAGGGGCCGCTTTGGGATCAATGTTCAACGTCATCGGTGGGACAGCGATCGGGGCAGACTCCCCAGTCTGGCGATTCAAGTAGGTTGCCTCCAGTGTATAACTACCAGCGGGTAGCGAATCTGGTGGGAGCATCGCCAAATTTTCTGTCACTTCAAACGCATCAGTCGCTTTCACCCCCAACGGCTGATCGGCCAAGTTGCCCATGGCGATCGCGTGATCATGCAACCAACGGCTAGTCGCCTGACCGGCCGAGGCATCAACTTGTCGCCAAGTCAAAATCACCAGTCCCGACTGCAATGCATCCCAATTGCCGACCCAGCGATAGGTGACTGGGGTCGGTTTGCCTGGCGGCGCTACCGCTGGCACATCAACTTCTTCCAGGCGTACCGGAGCATCCAACTTGAGCCCGGTTGGTAACGGCTTGATTTCAAAATCGGAACGCGACCGCTGCCAGAGTTGCAGGGCAGTTTGGTCGGGCAATTGCCACGTCTTATAGAGGCGAAAATCCCCCCCCTGCGTCACCCGCTGAATCAAAGCTGCTTGCCGTTCTGGCTCGCGGATTGCGCCCTGATTCGCCGTTTTTGTCACAAACCAGGGCAACGATCGCACATCTTGTTCGATAAACTGATCGCGTGTCCCCACCTGACGGCCATGCACCTGTCCCTGCCGCAATTGGCCATAGTAATTAATATTGTGTTGGTTGACCTCAAAGGTCGAAGGCACCACCCCGACGGTTGAACGCTGGTAAGGCTGAGCTTCAGCAACGGCGGCGACTACCTGCGCATGGGGAAATGCCGGGCCAACGTAGACTTGATGCTGGTACAGCGGTGACCATTGCTGTCGGACTGCCACTGGAACAATCGGAAATAGATTAGCGATTAGCAAAACGGCGGTCAGCCCCACTGCCGCCCACCGCAGACCCCGGAACATCCGTGGCAATAAGCTAAAGCCGTAGGCTAGAAGCACTGCCAAAACAGGCAAATAAGGGATGGCATAGCGCAGGTCTTTGTTGACGTTGAGCGATGACAGCAAATATCCACCCACTAAAAAGACTAACAACCAAATGACCGATCGCCGATCATCGTTGTCGCGAGGCCGCTGTTCGGGTTGCACCGGCACATCTGAGTCTTTGGCCTGGCGGCGCCGCCAGGCCCGCCACCCAAACGACAAGAATCCACAGCCAGCGACCAGCAGGGGTGGCCAAGAGACCATATCGGGTAAATACTTCAGATAGTAGATCCAGGCTTGAATCGATAACAGTGAAGGATCGCCCTCCGCGATCGCCGAATCAACCGTCGCCCGTTTACCCGCAGTCAAGATTAAGAGCCAATTGGTGCGATACCACGGATAAAACACGGCGATCGCGATCACCAACAGCAGTACCCCTTGGAGCAAACCACGCCAGTCGCGCTGTTTGAGAATTTCAACCAACGACCAAAGTAACGGCAACAAGAGAAAAAACAATGCGGGCTGTTTGACCATTAAGGCCAGGCCCAACGTCATCCCCGTGGCCACGACCAATAGCCATTCGTGCGCCGAACTTTGCCACCGACCAGGCGATCGCAAAGCGACGGATACGCGCTTGCCGCTGACTTTTTCGTTGTTCTGGCTGACTGGCGCAGTGTTGGCGGAACTCAGTTGATGGCTCTGACTGGTCACCCGTTGCCATCGTGCTCCACGCCACAATGTAAGACAGGTGAAACACAAGGTCACCAGCGCCGCCAAGGGATAGTCGAGCAGATAGTCGAGACGAACGACAGTCAATGCGGGCATCAGGACGCAGAGACCGGCAGCCCACAAACCAACGGTGATGGAAAACAAATAAGTCCCCAGGCGATAGACCGAACCCAGCACGATCGCACTGTAGAGTAAATTGACCAAGGTACTTTGATCCGGCCCAGTGCCAAATATCGCCAGAAAGGGCGTTGTGGAAATATAGACCAACGGTGGAATTTTGGTTGACAGCTGCCAAAGCTCAACCCACCACTGCACAGAAAATACCTGGGCGGTTTGCAGCACTCGCCAGTAGGTCAGTGCGCCATTCAGGTAGTCTGCCTGGTCCCAACCGGGAATCGATCGGTCAATCGCAAACCAGATCCGATCGAAAACAGCCCCAAAGAGCCAGATCCCGACAATCGCGATTAAGCCCTTCGTCCTGCTTTTTTGCATTTTCCATCGTTTCATTGACTCTGCCTAACGCTGCAACTTGTTAATCTTGACATGGGGCGTCCCCACATATCCTAGGCAAGTGACCGCCGGATCTAGCAAAAGTTCGCAGTTGATTAATCAGCACCGAGATCTTGCACGCTGGCTCGGCCAACTTGCCCAGTCACAATTTGCGCTTGATCGGTTTTGGCAGCGCGGTCCTCCCCCCAGCCGCATCGAATGCACCCCAACCACTGCGTTCCGCCAGCGCAATTTACAAAACCTGTAAAAATAATTCAGCTCACTCCGAAAAACTGTCCGGATAATCCTAATCCTTTTAGAAGAATTAAATGGTAGATGCACCCTGACATTAAAGCTCTTGGCCTCCGGCTGGGAGCTTTTATTTTTTTGGTGACTGATCTATATAGCAAGCTTCCTGGCAAATTTCGCCACATTCCGCCAACCTGAAAATTATGCTAGCATCGGTGCAATCCAATTTTGATTGACTCAATGGACTAATGAGCAAGGTTCTGGTGCTGAATGCCTCCTATGAGCCGCTCAACATTACAAGTTGGCGGAGAGCCGTAGTGTTGCTCATTAAGGGTAAGGCTGAACAGCTAGAGCACACTGGCAAATACATATACGATAACTTTCCACTGCCCTCCGTTATTCGTTTGCGGCATTACATTCGGGTTCCCTACGTGGAAATTGCCTTGACCCGAAAGAACCTGTTACATCGTGATGGCAATATTTGCCAATATTGCCGCCGCGGGGGTGAGCAAATGACGCTCGATCACGTGATTCCGCGGTCGCGAGGCGGTCAAGATACTTGGGATAATATGGTTGTTGCTTGTGTGCGGTGCAATGTAAAAAAAGGTAATCGCACCCCCAAGGAAGCCGGTATGGCTTTGCTCAAACAACCCAGCCGGCCCTATAGCAGCCTCTATTTTGAAGTCAATAAGTATATTAAGAATGGCGCAAACCAGGAGTGGCGCAAGTACGTCATTGGGTCCGGATAACCAAATTCGCCGATGCGAGATAAAATGGTGAGACACGACGAAATCGATTGGTTGGCTCATCCGGCGCATCATGTGCCATAACAGATTGCATCCTGTTGGTTATTTGCGCCCCAGGTTAGTGAGGTTGGGAGTTGAATTAGCAACGCGACTTACCGCACGATAGGATCGCGGTCAGATTGTTTTGCTTCGCCATCGGTTTGGCGATTTTACCTAAACCCTTCAGTTGGGCTTGTGCCTCAACCTTAATTTTTGTATATGCAATTGGAATCTTCACCTGTCACTGGTAGCCAGGCACGTTCTGCTACTGGCAATGCAAATATGTCTGTTTCAAAGCGGTCCGTATCGTCAGATGATTCAGGCGCGGCTCCATTGGAGTACCGCCGCCCTAGCCGTGAGACAGAAATTATTGTGCTGCAACAGCCAAAGTTGGAAGAATTCCAGCGACTGCTAGAGCTGCACCGTGGAGAAAAGCACGTCATTGTTTTACAGGATTTTCCGGATCCGGATGCCCTGTCTTCCGCCTGGGTCTATCGTCTGATTGCAAAGCGCTATGAGATCCAGTGCGAGATCATTTATGCCGGAACCCTGAGTCATCAGGAGAATATTGCATTGGTCAAGTTGACCGGGATGCCGCTGCAACGCTGGAGTCCGCAAGTGATCAAGACCAAAGACCTATCCAGCTACCGTGGCGCTGTGCTGATTGATAACCAAGGGACGACCAGTCACTTGATGCCCATGCTCCAGGAAGCCAATATCCCAATTATCGCAATCATTGACCACCATAGTTTGCAAGAGAATCTTGATGCAGAGTACGTTGATATTCGGACGCATACACGGGCGACCGCGACCATTCTGACACAATATATTCAGGGTGGATTGCTGAAGCTCGACAGTACAGTCAATGAGCACGTAAAGTGCGCGACTGCCTTGATGCATGGTATCCGATCGGATACGGGGTCACTGATGCAGGCCCAGGAAGAAGACTTTCTGGCAGCCGCTTATCTGAGTCGGTTCTATGATGCACAGTTATTGAATGCAATTTTACAGTCATCCCGCTCGCGCCCGGTGATGGAGGTGATTGAGCGATCACTCAAAAATCGGATTATCCAAAATAGCTTTTCGATCGCTGGGGTTGGTTATCTTCGCTACGACGACCGTGATGCGATCCCCCAGGCCGCTGACTTTCTCGTTACTGAAGAGAACGTACATACGGCTTTGGTCTATGGGATTGTGCATGACGAGGACGATGAGGTGGAAATCGTTGTTGGGTCACTGCGGACCAATAAGATTACGCTTGATCCGGATGAATTTATTAAAGAAGCCTTCGGTCATGATGCCCACGGACGTTTTTTCGGCGGCGGTCGTTCCCAAGCTGGCGGATTTGAAGTGCCCGTTGAGTTCTTAGCCGGATTTACTGAAAATAGCGAATATGCCCAAATGAAATGGCGACTCTACGATGCTCAAGTGAAGCAAAAACTCTGGCGTTTAATTAATCCCGATCAGAGTTATCCCAAAGGCGTTGATTAGCCCCGCTCACACTTGCGGCCATCGTTGCCTCGTTATCTCACTGCATCATGATCGGAGTCTGGTTGCAGCGGTAACTGTAGCTGAAATTCTGTGACATCGGCCTCACTGCGAACTGCGATATTGGCCTGAATTTGCTTGGCCAGTCGATCGACGATTGAGAGGCCCAGTCCTGTTCCACCTTGTTTCCAGGGATCGCTAGCGGGAATGCGGTAGAACTTATCGAAGATGCGGGGCAACTCCTCCGGCGGAATTGTTACGCCGAGATTGCGGACACTCAGGTGAACCATATCTTGATGTCGCCTGATCGTGCAGTAGATAACGGCCCCCGCTGGACTGTACTTACAAGCGTTTGTCAGTAGTTCCTTGTAAATTCGCTCTAACACCGTGACGTCGGTATAAAGTGGGGGCAAATCGGGCGCAACCTCAATTTGAATTTGCTGTTGGCGATTGCTGGCGCGGGCCAGAAATGGCGCGACCAGATTATCGAGCCAGGGTGCCAGTTCAATGCGAGTCAAGCTTGGTGAGGGTGGCTCTGGCGCGGTCGCTTGCAGACTGAGGAGATCATTGATGAAGTTACATTCTTGGCGGCATTCCTGTTCTAAGAGATTGAGATAATAGCGCTGTTGTTCGGGTGACTCAGTGGTGCGCAATAGCTCGATCGACATCAGTATATTCGTAATCGGCGATCGTAGTTCATGGGAGACGCGCCCAATCAATTCATCTTTGAGCTGCGCTAACCACTGCAATTCTTGAATCTGGCGCTCCAGGTTCGTCTCCAATTGCTTGCGCTGGGTAATGTCTTCGATCAGGAGTAATAGGCTGTGGCCGTCCCGCGCAATCTCCACCACAGACTGATCTGCGCAGTGCGATGCACCAGTCAATGTGGTCTGCAATAGCGAGAAGTTGAGCGCGAACCAGCGATCGTTCACCAGTACTTCGATCACGACAACCCCGGCTGGCATGGACGGCAGCGCTGAGTGATCGCGAGTTGCTTCGGGTGGTTCCAGTTGCTGGTCTAAAAACCCTTGAAATATTTGCTCCCAAACTAAAGCATCAATCCAGTGCGGTACCAACGCTGCCCCGAGCCGATCGCCAATTGCCACCTGCAGCCATTGTTGCGCCCGCTCATTACCAAACCAAATGACACCCGCTTGATCAATCGCCAAAATTCCGACGGAAATACTTTGGGTAATTGCTTGTTGGGTAGCCTGGGCTTGTCCGAGCTGCGTCGCAATTTGCATCAGCTGATTGAGGGCGTGAATCGATGCGGGCTGTGATCTGGGCAAAGCCCCCCGGAGCCGCGCTAGACAGTCCACTAGGGGAGAATTACGCAATGCGGCTAGTCGGCCCCGTTGGATCGGCGGTGGGCTGGGTGACGCCAAATGGCTAAACGCATCCGTCTGGGAGCGCTCAGCAGCGGCGAACCGGAGTTCTCCAGTCTGACTTAACGCGAGCGGCGCTGAGGGTAGGTAGGTAGTCACAAGCTGCTGCAATTGCTTTTGCAACACCGCCTGCATCCGTAGCCGCTCGATAATTGCCACCGCGACCGCTGTACCAATGATTAAACTAATGGGCAACACCGTCGGCACATAGTAGTTGGCCCCGAGTGCCACGACAGCCGCACTCCACCACAGGACACTGACTCCGCCGATTAGTAGAATTTGCCACTTGACTTTGAGATAGCTCAGCCCCAGTCCCAATCCAGGCATCGCCAATAGCAGTAAGCTACTAAACCATCCACCAGCCAAGGGGCGCTGGAGGAAATTCTGGGCTAAGAGATTTTGAATTGCCGTGGCCTGAAGATAAACCCCAGTCACCGGTGGATTGCGATCGAAGGGTGTGAGTAAGGTATCAAAGCCCGTGGCGCTCACCCCGACCACCACAATTTTGTCTTGAAAAATCGATGGCGGAATCCGGCCATCAATAACATCGGCAAACGAATATTGCTGAATTCGCTGGGCTGACCCAGACCAATTGAGCCATAGATCACTATCTGGGTGCGGCAATGGCGGAATTCGCTGCTGAAAGCCATGGGCTTGGACAGCTACCACACTTAGGGCTGGGGCATCTCGAAAGGTCAAACGGATTTTGCGGGTCATGCCATCGCCATCGGTTTGACGATAGATATTACCCGTTGCGAGGGACGCATTTTGGAGTTGGGGCACTGGCTGCAGGGGTAAACCAGTAAAGTCAACGGCTTGGGCTAAAATCACTCGCCCATGCTGCGCGATCGCCTGCGCCAATGCTGGATCATCTTGAGTCGCTTCCGAAAAAATCACATCAAACACGATCGCGCTGGTCTCGGTTTGATTCAGCACCTGCATCAACTGAGTAAACCGACGGCGCGGCCAGGGGTAGCGGCCTAACTTTTTCAGGCTTGGATCATCGATCGCAATGATCGCAATTCGGTCATCCCAAGGTCGCTCACCCCGCAGTCGGAACAACAAGTTGTAGTTAAGTTGTTCAATTTGCTGCGTTAGCCCCGACGTATGTAGACCCCCAACCAACACCGCCACTAGGGCACCTGGAAGTAATCGCCAGGCCAATTCTTGCCACGCTCTCATCGTAATAATCGTAAGTCGTAACTTTGCTCTGCACCCAGTGGGGTCTGAACGAGTACATTTAGCCGCGGGAAGGAGATGGCGGGCAAGGTGACGCGAAACTGCCCCATCCGATCGGTATCAACTACCTTGCCATCAACAAAGACGATATTGACTGGATCGACTTGTCCGACGACCGTAAGTTGGCGAATCGGGCCAACAAACTGCTTTTCCAGTTGAAAGTCGAAGCTCGTATCATTCTTCAAGGGGGTGGGAGTCGAAGGCGGCTCCCCCGGAATCGTAAAGTTCTGGAAGCCCGCATCGACATTGACATCTTCTGCTTGGGCACTGGTATTTACCTGCCCCTCCAACACCGCCACACTCGTTTTACCACTAGGCTGGACCGCAATGCCAAACTCAGTTCCACGCACACCACTGAGACCGGCGGGCGTTTCTAATTCAAAGCGAGTACTGGGATTGGTAAAGCGACGCAGTTTCAGCCGGGCACTGCCATAGGGTAAATAAAAAATCGAGATGCGCCCTTGATCAGGGGTGATCTCAAGCTTGCGCAGTTGAATCAAAGTCGTCGGTGCAACCTGGATCGAGCCAATGCCGAGATCCATTTGCAGATCGACGCGCGATCGTTGACCAGTTTTGACTTGTTCGCCCGGTGTTTTGAGCTGATCGGTCGAGCGGGCAGGACGCCAGTTCGCTTGATTCGGTCTGATGTCAACTTGACCAGCGATATTCTGCAAAAGGACAGCACGATCGACCCGTACTTTAATTTCCTGTTGTGCAACCGCTGGCGTCGCATGGGAAAATATCACACCTGTCAATAGCGCAATCCCACTATAACGACTCAGCACTTGCATCACAGTTTGATCAATGTCCTTAATATTTTGCAAAAATATGTAGTACTGGCAAACTTCCACCGAAACTTATCTAGCGTCGAACAGCTACATAGTTAGGAACTTAGTGCTTGTGCCAACTAGCCTGTAGGAAACAGATGGAAGCATTAGTAGGCGCATTCGCGGTGCTCTTTGTCATCTTACATGGGTCAGAGATGTTCTCTGGAAATATGGCATATTTTTTAGCAATGCCTGGTCAGGACATCACCATTAACTCACACCTGACCTCAGGACCAAGTAGCGATTGAGCCCGTTACGCACAATTTTCCTGCTGCAGTAAAGCCGCAAAATCATCGGCTGAAAGTGCGGGACTATAGAGGTGTCCTTGCATAATGTGACAGCCATGATCAACCAGGAAACGGACTTGCCGATCGTTTTCTACCCCTTCCGCCACGATTTTGAGGTCCAAGTCATGGGCTAAGTTAATGATGGCGTTGGAAATGGCAATCGCTTGGTGGTCGTCGGGTAAACGACGCACAAAGGATTGATCAATTTTGAGGATGTCAATCGGCAGACGGCTCAAGTAGTGTAGCGATGAGTAACCTTTACCAAAATCATCGATCGCGATCTGAATTCCCAGCGATCGCAGCGAAGTCAACGTTTGGACGGCTTGATCGATGTCGGCCAAAAGGTTGGTTTCGGTTAATTCTAAAGTCAACTGGCAAGGATGCAAATCAACGGATTGGAGAATGCGCGTAATTTGGCTGGCTAAGTTCTCTTGCTGTAATTGCCGGATCGATAAATTGACCGAGAGTTTGAGCGGAACGGGACATAAGCCTTGCCACTGCTTTAACTGAAGACAGGCAGTGCGCAACACCCACTCTCCCAACGGCACAATCAATCCCATCTCTTCCGCGATCGCGATAAATCGGTCAGGCGAAACCATGCCTCGGTAAGGATGGCGCCACCGTAGTAATGCCTCAATGCCGGTAATTTGGCCCTGGGGCAGGCTCACCTGTGGCTGATAGTGAATTTGAAACTCTCTTTGATGAATCGCCCGATTGAGATCGGTTTCGAGCAATCGCTGCTCGACTGTATGTGCCGCCAAATTGGCATCATGGAAAATATATGGAACTTGCCCACCCCACTGCTCGCACGCACGGCGGGCCATATCAGCCTGCAGCATCAGCTGTTCGGGAGTGCTTTGACCATGCTGGACATAGGCACCGCCGATCGCGACATTCAAGGAAATATTACGTCCTTCAACTTGAAATTCGGTTGAACAATTGCGCCAAATTTCATCGGCCCACTTCAAGGCATCTTCTTCCCAAGTCAAGTTGTCTAGCACAATCGTAAACTCATCCCCATTCGTTCTGACAACAACCCCCTGGTCCGCAACTTGCTGATGTAAGCGCGCCGCTAGCTGATGTAATACCAAATCACCAACTGTGAAGCCGAAAGCGGCATTGATACTGCTAAACCGCACCACATTCAAAGACAACAGCGTGACCAGGGAGTCATACTCACGGGCCTTATTCAAGGTTTTTTGCAGTAGATTGGGCAGTGATGTGCGATTCGGCAATTTGGTTAATGGATCACAAGGCAATTTCGATCGGGACTGCCGGGATGGCTGGATTGACGGTTGCGGCAGCCGTTCAACGTTCGGTGGCAGCCCCGCTACGGTTGTGAGTATCGAGTGGCGTTTTAGACGCGACTGAATCGCTTGGAGCAACTCCTGCGGTTGAATCGGTTTGAGCAAATAATCATCGGCACCCAAATTCATGCCCCGCCGCACATGGACGGGATCGACTTGGCCGCTCAAAAAAATAAACGCCACATGGGCGGTCTCCGGATCCTGACGCAGCTTTTGTAAAACCTCATAGCCATTCATCCGCTGCATTTTGATATCACATAGTACCAGCGCTGGCTTGAGCGCTTTGGCTTTCTGATACCCATCATCTCCGTCGGTGGCCGAAATCGCCTGAAATCCCTCGCGGGTCAGCAGGTGAACTAAATTCTCGCGCAGACGTACTTCATCTTCAATAATGAGAACTGGTATAGACATATCAGAGAATGGTTGGTGCTTATAAACTGCGAACGCAATGATGCCAGTAACAGCCTCAACCTCAGCAAAATGTGGAAATTCCAGACTTGGATGAGGTTAAGCCCGATCGATCAAACCCCAATGCAGAACTCTGGGCTCCGTCAACGGGCAATGGCAGTCCACATCACTGATTCAACGAAACGAAACGAAATAAACTGGACTCGGGCAACTAAAAATGATTTCAGGAACTGAGCAAGCCACGCCTGAAAATATTGATGGCTTGGTCGTTTTGGAGGCAGCAAAGTCAATAGTTCATTGTACACATTGAGCCAGCGTCGTATCGCGATCGAACTGTGGTTGCAACGATTCAGGACAGCCACAATATTGAATCAACGATGGTGTTGATCGCAAAGTGACTTTTCCAGTGTCTAGCAAACATTCTCAATCGGCAAGCGTGTACACAAAGTATTCATGTACATCGCTATCTGCATAGCGCTGATTAAAACTGTCGATTGCTGAATTTATGGCTGCCAAGCCCAAATATCGTCGAGCGCGACAAATCTGAAATTGATGAAGCGTCTGTTGAGTTCTTACGCAAACTTGTGGCTCATCCTCGGCTAACTTTAGCGGCTGCAAGTAAGAATTGAATTACTAATGGACAAGGTTTGGACTAAGCAACACTTCTCGATGACATAGTTGGGGGATTATGAAGTAAGCGACTACTATATCGTCTTGGCGATCGCAACAGTTACTATGGAAGAACAAGTTTAGTCTGGCCATTTGTCTCATAATTTAAAAATTGCTGCAGTCGGGTCCTAATCTTGCGGTTCTTCTATCCATTGCCAGCTCTTGAAATTATGCAACAAAAAGCACAGCCGATGAAGCGTAAGCGTGGTGTATTACTCAGTGATCGCGGGTGGCAACGCTTGCAAGCGGCGGAACAGCGATCGAGTAAAACGGGTGGCACCAACAAAGCTTATACACTGCAGGATTTGAGCGAGATCACTGGCTTGAGCGGCAATACGCTGGCACGGGTGCGCGGACGCAAAACGGCGGTCGATCATCAGACATTAGACACCTATTTTCAGGCGTTTGGTCTGTCGTTAGAATTGGATGACTATAGTAGTGATGCCGATAATTTAGCCACGCGCACCGATCGCCGATCCCCCCCAGCGGTCAGTTGCCTTTAGATTCAAAATATTACATTCAGCGGCCGCCGCTCGAGTCGATGTGTATTGAAGCGATCCGCCAACCGGGCGGATTAGTCAGGCTCAAGGGGCCGCGGATGTTTGGCAAAACCTCTTTGGCTGCACTTACCTTGCAAAAGGCGCGGGAACAGCAGTATGTCACAGTGATTTTGAGCTTGCGACTAGCGGATTCGGAAACTTTCAGCAACCTCAACCGCTTTTTGCAATGGTTTTGCGCTGTGATTGCGCAGAACCTGGGCTTGAGTCAAGAAGTCGAGTCGGCCTGGGATGATTTATTTGGGGCCAGCTATAACTGCACACACTTTTTTGAAGCCTATTTGCTCAAGCGTCTGGACACGCCCATCGTCCTAGTCCTTGATGATGTGGACAGTGTCTTTGACTTTCCTGCACTAGCGACAGATTTTTTTGGGATGCTCCGCGCTTGGCACGAAAAATCTCGCTATGGTGATGCCAGTAGCGAATTGTGGCAGAAGTTGCGCTTGATCATGGTGCATGCCCAGGAAGTGTACATACCGCTCAATATTTCGCAGTCACCGTTCAATGCGGGCACCTTAATTGAGCTTCCCTACTTTAACCTCGATCAGGCGATCGATCTGGCCCAGGCTTACGACTTGGATGATCCCGCCAATGTTAGCCAACAATTAATGCCGCTATTGGGTGGACATCCACATTTAATGCATTTAGGCATGTATCACCTGCATGTTTCGGGGCAATCCGTCCACGATTTGATCGAGCAAGCCTTGGCCGGTCCCAGTATCTTTAGCACACATTTATCGAATCATTTATGGGAATTGCAGAAACAGCCGCAGCTATTGGCGGCACTGCGGGTGATTATTCAGGGGGATGCGCCAGTTGAGTTGCCATCGCTCGATATCTACAAGCTAAAAAGTCGCGGTTTGGTGGCGATCGAACAGCATCAGGTCCGGATGAGCTGTGACCTATATCAAGTTTACTTTCAACAAATGCTAGCGCATTCAGAACCGGTTTAGCCCATACCCACTTCACCATTGCGTATGCGCCGCTAATGCCTAACACCGCATCACAATCACCATTCCAGGTTGGGGGCAGTCTGCCGAGCGATGCTGTGACCTACGTGAAGCGTCAAGCCGACGAACTGCTGTATCAAGCAGTGCAACGGGGTGATTTTTGCTATGTGTTCAATGCGCGTCAAATGGGCAAGTCCAGTCTGCGAGTACAGGCCATGCGACGTTTATCGCAGACTGGCGTACACTGTATTTCCATCGATCTGACCACGATCGGCACACAGCATATTACGCCGGAGCAGTGGTATGCCTCATTTACGGCCATGCTGATCACACAGTTGCAGCTGCCCATTCGCTTAGGGGAATGGTGGCGAGAGCAGTCCCATTTAAGCTATGTGGCCCGCTTAGCCCAGGTGATTGACACAGTCGTACTGGCCCAGACAACTGCACCCATCGTCGTCTTCATTGATGAAGTAGACAGTGTGTTGGGATTGCCGTTTGCGACCCATGATTTTTTTGGTTTAATTCGGAACTGCTATAACTGCCGGGCGGATCGGCCCATTTACCAGCGCCTCACCTTTGTCCTACTCGGTGTCACGACCCCGACGGCCTTAATTCAGGATAAGCGATTCACACCATTTAATATTGGCTGCGCGATCGCACTAAATGGATTTCGATGGGTTGAAGCCTTGCCGCTCTTAGCTGGACTCAAAACCATTGGCGGCAGTCCCCAAACCTTACTCCAACAGATTTTATATTGGACTAACGGGCAACCATTTCTGACCCAAAAGCTTTGTCAATTGGCCGCCCAGCATCTGGAGACGCCGCCGATAGACGATATTGCGCAATTGGTGCAACGGTTGGTGCAGCAATATGTGATTGATAACTGGGAAGGACAAGACGAACCAGAGCATTTGCGCACGATTCGCGATCGGCTGCTGCACGATCCGCAGCGCGCGGGCCAATTGCTCACTTGCTATCAACGCATTCTTCTGTCACCCCAAGGACGTTGGCCGATCGATAACAGCACGGAGCAGCGCGAACTCATCCTATCGGGCTTGGTGCAAGCACAGGAGGGATACTTACATTGTAAAAACCCGATTTACGAAGCGGTGTTTAACCCCGACTGGGTGGATCAACAATTGGCGCAACTGGCTCCACTGAGGCCAGCATTATCGGACGGGCGCGTCGCCAGTCAAACCGTTGTCGCTGAGGCGACAGCAGCACCTGCAGCTATTACAGCGATCGGCACAGCAGTCGAGCCCGCCGCAGTTGCGCCCGCCGCGATTCCAGAACAGCCAGCGGCAGTGACGCCCAAATCAGGTTTTCAGTGGTGGCAGCCAAGCTACTGGCGCTGGGCGATCGGTGGGTGCGGTGTGGTGATTGTCGGATTGCTGACCGCATTGGTGTGGCA
Source organism: uncultured cyanobacterium (assembly GCA_963704065.1). Taxonomy (GTDB): domain Bacteria; phylum Cyanobacteriota; class Cyanobacteriia; order Leptolyngbyales; family Leptolyngbyaceae; genus Romeriopsis. The sequence goes on from CAVPGX010000037.1 coordinate 57,663, forward strand.
ACGACAGCAGTTGCACCTCGCCCGGCAGCAGCAGGTGGGGGCGGATTTAGTGGCGGCGCAGGCAATTTTTGAGCGCTTGAGCAGTGCTTCGATGACCGATCGCGGTGCGTCCGCACTGACCGGGGAGGCCGCGCTATTTCATGCCAAGCGCGCCTATGTGATCAGTCAAGCGCAGCAGTTGCCGCTCGATTCGCCGCTCCAATTGTTACAGCAAGTTCTGTATCAGCACAGTCAAGACCAGCGATTATCCACAACCGTGCAATTGCCCCAGGGACGAATCGTCGCTGCGGGGTTTCAACCGGACGGTCAGCAAATTTGGTATTTGGGTGAATCAGGCACGATCGACGTATGGCCGAGACAACGAGGACTATCGCCGCCAATTTTGCCACCGGCAATGGCCGATGTATCGTTACGTCAATTTGTTTGGCCACACCAGAGCGATCATCAATTTGGAATTGATCAGCAGCAGCGGCTTTGGAGTTGGTCGATCAACTCAACTCAGGCGCCGATCGTTGCCTCACGCAAACCCGCTGCGCCCGTCCAGCAGATACTTGCTAGTGATAATGGCACCACTTTAGCCTTGCTGACAACCAACAGACAGGGGCAACTATGGCGGCATGAGTCAGGCCGATTAACCTCATTAACCGCCACATTATCGCAGCTGATCAGTCTACGCTTTTTTCCCAATAGTCAGGAATTTGCCACTACCCATCAAGATGGCTCGATCCGCATTTATGACGCGAATAGCAACAATACAACAGACGATCGAAACGGGAACTTCGAGTTCGCGCAATTGACATTAGTCAAAATGGTGACTCGATCGTCGGTATCGGTGCCGATCAGCAGGTCCGCTTTTGGTCACGTCAAGGGAAATTGCTGTATCGTTACCCGTTACCACCCGGTCAATATAACCGCGTGACGCTGAATGCCGATAGTAGTCTGGTAGCGATCGCCCGCAGTGATGGCCAGATTTTGCTCTACAACCCCCGCGGCAAGCACCTAGCAACCCTGCCAGGACAGAACAAACCACTGCATAGCTTAGCTTTTAGTTTGAATAGTACACAACTTTTAAGTGCGGCGCATGATCGCTCAATGCGTCTCTGGGAAGTGCCGATTGCCATCGATCCCCAACGTTGGCTGCCCTATGTGGAAGCCACACTAAGTGGAAGCAGCACTAAGTAGAGGCCGCATTAAAGACTGATCAGAAATCAGTTCACCATAACTAATTCACTATGACTAATGGCTGGAGTATATCAGCATTATCAATTCTGACTATCGACAACGCAAGAGATTCGCCTGGCAAAATTTATCATAAATTAATTAAATCCAAATCATCGATACAACCATTGAGTAAAACTGAAACTAACACAGCAGTACTTTGCACATGATCATGCAATGACAATGGCGATTCACATTGCCTTATCGCTCTAAAATCAATGTTACTGGACCATCATTCTCAATCGTGACTTGCATATTGGCACCAAATACACCGGTGGCGATCGTTAGTCCCGATTGCTTGAGCTGATTGACAAAAGCCTCGTACAGTTCCTCGGCAACGGCTGGAGCAGCCGATTGATCAAAAGACGGTCGCCGACCTTTCCGACAATCGCCGTATAGGGTAAATTGGCTGACGACAAGCATCTCACCGTTTATTTCCTGTATCGAACGATCGAATCGACCAGCGGCATCTTGCGGAAATACCCTTAAGTCTAAGCATTTCCGGGCCATCCAATCAACTTCGCTAATTGTGTCACCCGCAGCAATTCCCACCAACAGATTGAGCCCACGCCCAATTTTCCCAACGCATTCACCATTGATCGACACCGAAGCTGATCGCACACGCTGAAGCACCACTCTCATAGCTGTTTGAGTTCTCAATGGTTACTGATAAATTGTTCTGTCGATTCAAAACTGCGGATGCCAGCGGGGATGCAGTAGTTTTTTGACCGGTTGACCTTGCTTCAGATGCTGTTCCACGACTTGCGGCACATCTTCTGGTTTAACCCGGCAATACCACGTTTCATCGCTCATAACGCGAACCGTAGGACTCATATTACATTGGCCTTGACATTCACAACCGATCGCTTGAATGTCAGCGTCGTTTTGGGTATACCTGACAAACTCGGCTAGCACTACATCAGCGCCTTGGGCAATACAGTTGCGATTTTGGCAGATCCAGATTTCGTGCGCAGGATGCATGGGGTACTTCAGGATTGGGCGAGCAGACTCAGGAAATGCTAAAGCGGGAATGCCTCAAAACATTTCCACAGGATTTCGTTCTACGCAAACTATAGGCTGGAGGCCGACTAAGTTTAATCCGGAGAATTACCCTATCCTCCGGATGGTGAATCAAGCTGGCGATCGCTATGCCCGAAACTAGCGGCCAAACCCTTTACCAGCAGCATCCGAGGCGGTTGTCAAGCAATTATTCAGCTGTTCGCGCAGTTGATCATGATCAAGATCCTGACCAATCAGTACAAGCTGGTTTTTCCGCTTTGCGCCGTCTTTCCACTGTTCGTCGTCGAGGGAAAAGCGTTTGCCGCTGAGGTGGAAGATATGGCGCTTAGGGCTTTCATCGAACCAGAGAATGCCTTTAGCGCGGAAGATGTTTGCGGATAATTGATTATCAAGAAAGTGCTGGAACTTGCGAATGCTAAAGGGCCGATCGCTGCTAAAGGAGATCGAAGTAAACCCGTCGATCGCCAAGTGATCGGGGTTGCCATCGTGATGATTGATGCCCGTGATCGTGATCATCGTGTTCACAATGGCCGTGATCATGATCACAGTTGGTATGGTCCTCATGCCCGTGATCGTGATCGTCGTGTTCACAATGGCCGTGATCATGATCACAGTTGGTATGATCTTGTCCGGTTGGATCGTACTCGTGGGATTGGCCGGAAGGATCAAAGTATTGATCTGACTCGAACAGCCCAACACTGAGCAGCAGGGAAAGCGGCAGATTGCCTTTGGTAGTGCGTAGAATGCGTGCACCCTCTTTGATGTCCCGGACCCGGACTTCGAGTGCGTCGAGGTCGGCTTCATCCACTAAGTCGGACTTGTTTAGCAAAATAATGTCGCCGTAGGCAATCTGGTTGTAGGCGACTTCGCTATTAAATAGATCAACGCTGAAGTTTTCGGAATCGACGACGGTAACGATCGAATCGAGGCGGGTCAGATCGCGCAGTTCGCTCCCCAAAAACGTCAGTGCAACTGGTAAAGGATCCGCTAAACCGGTGGTTTCGACGACGAGATAGTCGATTTTGTCATCGCGTTCCAAGATTTTGTAGACCGCATTTTGCAGATCTTCGTTGATCGTGCAACAGATGCAACCGTTGCTCAGCTCGATCATGGAGTTGTCTTCATCGGTGGTGACGATCAGTTCGTTGTCGATACCGATTTCACCGAATTCGTTGACGAGGACAGCCGTTTTGACGCCCTGCTGGTTGGTCAGGATATGGTTGAGCAGCGTTGTTTTACCACTGCCCAAAAAGCCTGTAATGATGGTGACTGGTAATCCGGTCTTGGGGGCATCCATAGCGACAGAATCTTTGGTTGCGACGGCACTCATAGTTTCAACGGCTGCAATAATAAATAGACAACGGAATTAAACGTCCGTGATTTATTCTACTAATTTGTCTGAGCCATGGCACTGCAGCTTTACAGTACGCTTTCCCGTAAACGCGAAGAATTTCAGCCGCTTGAAGCCGGTCAGGTGAAGATGTACTGCTGTGGTGTGACGGTCTATGACTACTGCCACCTCGGCCATGCCCGATCGTATATTGCCTGGGATACGGTGCGCCGCTACCTGGAATGGGCCGGTTACAAGGTGCACTATGTGCAGAATTTTACTGATATTGACGACAAAATCCTCAAGCGCGCCCGTGAAGAAAACTCCAACATGGATGCCGTTTCCGAGAAATATATTGCGGCTTATTTTGAGGATATGGATCGGCTGAATATTCGTCGGGCTGATGAATATCCCCGAGCGACGCATACGATCGATGGGATCAAACGGCTGATTCATGAGCTGGAAACCAAGGGTGTTGCCTATGCGGCGGATGGCGATGTGTATTATGCAGTGCGCAAGTATGCGGATTACGGCAAGCTGTCGAAGCGGAATCTCGATGATTTAGAAAGTGGGGCCAGTGGTCGGGTCGATGAGGCGGATTCGAAGAAGCAGGATCCACTAGATTTTGCATTATGGAAGGGCGCGAAGCCAGGGGAACCGGCGTGGGAATCGGAATGGGGCAGTGGTCGTCCGGGGTGGCACATTGAATGCTCGGCCATGGTGCGCGATCGCTTGGGCGACAGCATTGATATTCATGTCGGGGGCGGTGACTTAATGTTTCCGCACCATGAGAATGAGATTGCGCAATCGGAGGCCGCTACTGGTCAGCCTTTGGCCACTTACTGGATGCACAACGGCATGGTGAATGTCGGTGGGGTGAAGATGTCGAAGTCGCTGGGTAACTTCACGACGATTCGCGATCTGCTGGATAAGGGTGGGATTGAGCCGATGGCGATGCGGCTATTTGTGCTAGGGGCGAATTATCGGAAGCCGATCGACTTCACTGAGGAAGCAATGAAGGCTGCGACCAATGGCTGGCATACCTTAAATGAGGGACTACGGTTTGGCTTCGAGTATGGTGCGCCGCTCGGTTGGCAGGATGTCGATCAAGTTTGGGAAAAAGCGAAGTTAGACCAGGATGCGATCGCGGCGTTTAACCAAGCAATGGATGATGATTTCAATACATCGGGGGCGCTGGCAGTACTCTTTGACATTGCGAAGAAGCTGCAACGGGAGGCAAATTTGCTAGTTCACAATGGACAAACGAAAACAACACCAATGGTTTTGGAGCGTGATTGGCATACGTTAGTTCAACTGGCAGATGTATTAGGCCTCAAGCCTGCCATTAAGGTTTCCCTGGGTCAGACAGTCGGTCTTAGCGTCGAGCTTGAGGTTGAGCTATCACATGAAGCGATCGAAGCGTTGATTGAGCAACGGACAGCGGCGAAAAAGGCGAAGGACTTTGCTGCAGCTGATCGGATTCGGGATTCACTCAAAGCGCAGGGAATAACGCTGATCGATCAGCCGGGGGGTAAGGTGGCCTGGCATCGTTAGAATGAAGACATCAATCACTAAAGATTGGAGGCGTTGTCAGCATGACGAGTCTGCTCGTTAAAACAGATTTGCCGATCGATTTTTCGTCACTGCCGAAGATGACGGATGCGCAGTTTTACGACTTCTGCCGGGCAAATCCGAATTTGAGAATTGAGCGTACTGCGGATGGAGAAGTGATTGTGATGTCTCCAGCCTTTTCTGATACTGGCAATCGTAACGGCAGAATCTTCCAGCAGGTGATCAATTGGTCGGATGACGATGGTACGGGTGAAGCTTTTGACTCAAGTTCTGGCTTTACGTTGACCAATGGGGCAATTCGATCGCCTGATACAGCTTGGATTCTGAAACAGCGATGGAACGCCTTAAGTGCGGAGCAGCAATCTTCGTTTGCCCCGATCGTGCCGGATTTTGTGATCGAATTGCGATCGAGCAGCGATACGCTTGCCAGTCTGCAAGAGAAGATGCAGGAATATATGGCGAATGGGGTGCGGTTGGGCTTGTTGATCGATCGGCAAAATCGCACGGTTTATCGCTATCGCCTGAATCAACCAGAGGAAACTTTAGAAAATCCTGAGGCGGTCAGCTGTGACCCGGAGTTACCAGGGTTTGAGCTGAAAATGACCAAGATTTGGTAGGTTACTGGAACGACAAACTATTTTGCCTATGCCATTGTTCGATCGGCTCCCGGTGCCTCAGACTCCCCATTTGCCATTGACTGCATTAGCGCCGATGCAGGATGTGACCAATGTCTGCTTTATGCATGTGATTGCGCACTATGGCTGTCCTGATTATTTCTTTACGGAGTATTTTCGGGTCCATGCATCGGGTTCCCGGTTAGATAAAGACATCCTGCGATCGATTACGGAAAATGCCACAGGACGACCGGTATTTGCGCAGATGATTGGGGAGAGTATTCCCGATTTGGTGCGGACGGCAAGGAAGCTACAGGATTATCCGATCGCCGGGATTGATTTGAATATGGGGTGCCCGGCTCCACGGGTGTATCGCAAAAATGTCGGGGGTGGATTGCTCAAAGAACCCGATAAAGTTGACCAAATTTTCGGCGCGCTACGGGATGTGATAGATGGGCCATTTACCGTCAAGATGCGCGTTGGGTTTGCGGATACGGCGCATTTTGAGCAAATCCTGGACTTGCTCGATCGACACAATATTGATTTGCTGAGCTTGCATGGTCGCACGGTGAAGGAGATGTATCGCGGGGCGGTGAATTATGATTTGATTGCGCGGGCGGCGGCGCGGTTGCGCTGTCCGGTGTTGGCAAATGGCAATGTCAGTTCGGCAGCGGCGGCGATCGCAATTCTTGAGCAAACCCAAGCAGCCGGGGTGATGGTGGGACGGGCAGCAATTCGCAATCCCTGGATTTTTCAGCAAATTCAGCAAGCTCTCTCGGGTCAACCGATCGTGATCGTCACACTGGCACAGGTGCGGGAGTATATCGATCGCTTATACCATACCCCCACGGTCACGTCAGTCCCGGAGAAGTCGCGGATTGGCTACTTAAAGATGTATCTCAACTACATCGGTCAAGGTGTGGATGAAGCTGGTGTTTTTCTGCGGGATATGCGCCGGGCGCAGACGGAGGCGGAGCTATTTGGTGTGTGCGATCGGGCGTTACTAACCGAACCCGATCGGCCCTTTGCTGATGAGCCATACGGTAAACTGTTTGCCCGCCCCAAAGCAGAAGCACTTGTGGGTTAGGGTGTGGGTTAGGGTGGAATTGGTGTCTAAGCCCGTATGGTCGATTGCTGTATGGCTTGCTGCATCAACTCAACCTGGGCACTGCGCTCTGGCTCTTTTGATGCCGGATGTCGCTGCACATAGCTGCCGTCGGACTGCATTTCCCATGCCTGACGATTATCAGCCAGCAGGATCTGCAATAAGTCTTTGAGTTCTGTGACTAAAATCGGATCTTCGATCGGCACTACAGCTTCGACCCGGCGATCGAGATTACGTGGCATCCAGTCGGCACTGCCGATGAAAATTTGCTCATCGCCATCATTTTGGAAGTAGAAAACCCGCGAATGCTCAAGAAAACGGCCAATAATACTAATAACGCGAATATTCTCGCTCACACCTTCAATTCCCGGCTTGAGACAGCAAATGCCACGAATAATCAGGTCGATTTCGACACCGGCTTGAGATGCCTCATATAGCAACTTAATCATCGCTGGGTCAACTAGGGAATTCATTTTGGCAATGATCCGTCCCGGCTGCCCATTATGACAATGCTCCGTTTCGCGCCGAATCATGGCCATCATATGATCACGCAGCGTCACCGGTGCGATCAATAGCTTACGGTAGGACCGCTGCCGCGAAAACGCCGTCAGGAAATTAAATAATTCCGACAGGTCAGCCCCCAGCTCTTCACGGCAACTCATCAGACCTAAATCGGTATAGAGCTTCGCTGTCTTCGAATTGTAATTGCCGGTCCCAATATGGACATAGCGCCTTAGCTTCTTCTCTTCCTGCCGCACAATCAGCAACACCTTTGTGTGCGTCTTCAGGCCAATCACACCATAGACCACGTGGATACCCGCCTGCTCTAGGCGCTTGGCCCAATGGATATTATTTTCTTCGTCAAAGCGGGCCTTGAGCTCAACCAGGACGGCCACCTGTTTGCCATTTTCAACCGCGTCCAAAAGCGCCTGCACCACCGGCGAATCACCCGAAGTGCGATACAAGGTCATTTTGATCGCCTGCACGTGTGGATCGTGAGCCGCGTGAGTGATGAGCAGCTCAACTGACGTATGAAAACCTTGGTAAGGGTGATGCACCAACACATCGCGCTCACGAATCACATCGAAAATATCGCGCCCTGCTTCGAAAGTCTCTGGCGGCTCCTCGCTGGTCAGTGGATGCAGGAACTTGAGTCGTGGGTGAATCGCTGGCGTCCAGGGTGGGTCTTTCAGCTCGGGGCAAGGCAGCGATAGGAAGAAGAGTAGATCACTGAGATTGAGTAAGCCATCGATCGTGTAGATCTGATTGTCACTCAGGTCATACTCGGCAATCACACCCCGCATCATATTTTCCGGGAACCCGCGTTGCATTTCGAGGCGAATCACATCGCCCTCTAAACGCCGTTTGCTAATTTCCTGCTGAATGGTTAGTAGCAAATCATCCGATTCCACTTCTAGAATCGGGAAATCGGCATCCCGTGTAATCCGGAAATAACCACTTTGCTGAATGGTCATACCGGGGAAGAGCGCGTCTAAGTGATGGGTAATCACTTCTTCTAACGGTATCCCCACCCAATCGACCGGTTCACCCTCGATCGTTTTCAGCTCGTCGGGAAAGCTAATGAAGCGTGGTAAATTGCTCGGCACTTTAATCCGAGCGTAGTGAGGCGTCTTCGTTTCAGGGTCAATCGCTTCCACCGCAATATTCAAACTCAGATTGGACATTCGTGGAAATGGGTGCGATGGGTCGATGCCGAGGGGGGTCAGAATCGGGAAAATACGCTGACTGAAATAGTCATCGAGAAATTCTTGCTGGGCCGCACTGAGCTGTTTATAGGCAGTAACTAAATGAATCCCCGCTTGGGCCATTAAGGGCTGTAAATCCGTGTGCAGAAATTTATGCTGCTGCGTGATCACGGGCAACAAATGCTCGTAGATTCGGTCCAATTGCTGCTGTGGCGAAAGACCATCGGCTGTCCGCTTCGTGACACCCGCCTGCACTTGATCAAGCAGGCCAGAAACGCGCACCATGAAAAATTCGTCGAGATTTGTGCTGAAGATGGCGAGAAATTTCAGCCGCTCCAGTAGTGGTGTACGTGGATCAAGGGCCTCATGCAGCACACGATCGTTAAACCGCAGCCAGCTCAATTCACGGTTGCCGTAATATTCCGGTTGGCTGATGTCATATAGCGTTCGACTCTCCACAGAAACGGTCATGATGAAGGCTCCTTAGGATGAATCGGCAAGGGATAAAAGACTTATCCCATAATAGTGTCCCTCAAACTGTACTGGGAGTAACAGGTGAATTTCCTCAATCTGTACCCGTGCCGACAGGGCTTATCCAGCGTGAACCAACGGTTAAAGCCGCGCTGATTGCGCCCATGATGCGGCAAGGCTGCCCCAAGACTGAAAACGCAACGTAATCACCATACTGGCAAGAATTCCAGTGCTGACCGGTAAAAGGATGAATATTTGAATAATTTTCCAAAACCTATGCTGTTTCCTGAGTATGCCGATGTATTAACTTATATGGCGCAATCCGATTTACTTGATGGAAGTGCGACGTGCGGCCAATTCTAGGGGGATTATTTGCTTCTCTCAGGTTGGGGATGCGGGAGCCGATCGATCAGCTTCAGGCTGCTTGAGGATGACGATCGCACTAGCTTCTAATCGCTTGAGTCTGCCATGTGCCGTCGGCTAAAACAGCGAATGACCGCTGGCAATTACCCAAACGAACGATCAACTAAATACTGCTAATTCCTATGAAATTTTCTGCGAAACGGTTCCTGGTTTTACTCACCTTAATCACTTTTCCGGTCCTTACCAATGCCTCATTGCTCGCACAGCGGGCCAATGGCGCAGGCGATGAAGTGGTTGACAACAAGCAGTTTTATCAGGCCACCAGGGAAGACATGGAAGGCTCTCTCGGGGCGATTGGGCAAGATTACTACGTGGTTTATCGGATCGTGGAGCGGATTGCCCGCGCAAATGGCCTCGATGAGCGGCCTTGGCGGATTCGGATAATCCCTAAGTCCAATGTTAATGCTTATGCTTCTCAGCTGAATCTGCTCACCTTCGAGGGTGGACTTTTAGAGCAGATTGAAGGCGATCGGGCCGCACTCGCTTGTGTTGTCGGGCATGAGATGGCGCATCATACGGAAAAGCATATTCCCGCTCAGGTTGCCATGTCGAATCAGCTCAAAACCTTGCAAAAAGAAGCGCTCGAGCAAGCCCGCGAGGAAGTTGAGGCAGCCAATCGGCGCGGTGGTATTTTTGGTGGCTTGATTAATATCGCCACTGGTATTACTGGCCGCAGTATTCGGGGCAACTCATGGGGTAGCTGGGCCGCTGGGCCAGTGGCAAACCAGACACTGAGGGGCCTGAATCAAGAGCAAACTAAGCAAGCGATGGCCAAAGCGGAGGAAATCTATGAAGAGCGGGTTGAAGAACTGAATGACGAATACGCGAAAGAAATGCAACAGCACGAGTTAGAAGCCGATCGTGTCGGCTACGAATACGTTGTGCGGGCGGGCTTTTCGCCCGATGGTTGCAACCGGATGATGGCGGTCTTGAGTCAAACTGAAACGGCTCAGTTGCCGAGCATTAGCCATCCCAAACCAGCCGATCGGTTAGCGGACCTGAAAGGACTCAATACGCCTACGACTAACCAGAAATTGGAAGCCGAGGGAGAAGCGAACCTCAGCGAATCAGCCAAGCCGTTAGAATACGGATTAGCGCGTGATAAGGGATCTATTCGGATAGAATCGCGCTTCGGTGGTCGCGATATTGATAGTGGTTTTCCTGAGTAATACATCATTGCGGCATCATGCCATTGGTCTGCTCCCACCAATGGCGATGGTCCCTCGATACCTGAACATCTGAATCGTTTGTCTGCCGGGAAAGCCGCCAGACTACTGCCGATCGATATGGATGAACTTTCTTCACAAGTTCCTCCCCTTTCTTGCCTGACTTTTTAAAATAAAGACAGGTAAGCAGCACTGGCTTAGGTAAGGTGGTCGGATATGTCTTCTAATTGCATCAGTAGCAAATCAGCGACGAAATTTGATGCGGAGCCGCCGCCCAAGTTGAATTGGACATCGATTACATTTTTCACTGCGGTTCATCTTCTTGCTTGTCTAGCTCCCTGGTTTTTCTCCTGGTCCGCTCTAGGCATAACCATTTTGCTTCATTGGCTGTTCGGTAGTATTGGGATCTGTCTGGGCTACCATCGCCTTTTAACCCATCGTAGTTTTCAGGTACCAAAGCGGCTAGAGTATGCGATCGCCCTGATTGGGGCTCTAGCCCTACAAGGGGGGCCGATCTTTTGGGTGGCCGGACATCGGATGCACCACGCTTATACCGAAGATGTCGACAAAGATCCCTACTCGGCAAAACGGGGATTTTGGTGGAGTCATCTACTCTGGCTGATGTATCAGCGACCCGACTTCTTTGACTACGAAATCTACAAAAAATATGCCCCCGATTTAGCGCGAGATCCTTTCTACCGCTGGTTAAATCGTTATTTTCTACTACTTCAGATTCCACTCGGACTATTGCTATACCAACTTGGCGGATGGTCGTTTGTGATCTACGGTCTGTTTGTCAGAGCCGTCTTGCTCTGGCATAGCACGTGGTTCATTAACTCGGCGGCTCACATGGCTGGATACCGGACATTCAATACACCAGACAACTCCCGCAACCTCTGGTGGGCAGCAATTATCACCTATGGCGAAGGTTGGCATAATAATCATCATGCTCACCCCAATATGGCAAAAGCTGGGTTGCAGTGGTGGGAAGTTGATGTGACTTGGTGGGAAATTAAAATTCTCCAGACATTCGGCTTAGCGAGAAAGATCGTTATGCCTCCAGTGAAATAATAATTACACAGAGTATATTTCTCACGCTTAACCCAGGGGGAACTAAAGCGGTCTGGAAATCGTATGTAGATGAAAAAGTATGGAATTCCCGATATGACATTTCGTAAGCTGCATCGCCAGATTGCCCCCATTCTATTGCTACCTCTGGTGATTACGGCATTAACAGGCATGGGCTATCGATTAGGTAGAAGTTGGTTCATGCTCCCCAGCGATCTGGCAGAAACCTTCATGGTGATTCACCAAGGAGAATATCTCGGGCAGTCCCTTGTCCCAATCTATGTATTGCTGGTTGGTGTGGGGCTATTAGGACTGTTGGCTACAGGTATGGTAATGCTGCGGCGATCACCACATCCATTTGCCTCCCGAAAACCAAACTTAACGGGACGATGGCTACACCGTCTGATTGCGGCGATCGCCTTTCTCCCGCTGTGTGTCACTGCCATTACGGGAATTGCCTATCGCTTGGGCCAGAGTTGGTTTGGCCTTTCGGCGGAGCAGGCGAGAATTTTCCTCAATATTCATCAGGGCAGCTATCTTGGGAATGCGCTGCGGCCCTTTTATATCTTGCTATTGGGCCTGAGTTTACTGGTACTATTAGTTACCGGAATTAGGATGACCAGAATTTTCCGCCAGCGACGCAGCGTCGAGCCCTAAAGATTGTCCACTCAGACAATCGCCTTGATAAAAGTACTTTCCGGCTCCACAATATGGTTTCTCGGGGCAGTCAATGAGTACAGCATTTGTCATATGTGGTAGTCCTGGCGCAGGGAAGTCATCTTACGGAATGCGTTTATCGCAAGATCGGGGCGCGGTTTTTCTGGACATCGATACGGTCACAGAGCGCCTTGTTCGCGCCGGACTCAGCTTAGCTCAGCGTGATCCGGATGATCGCGATAGTGAAGATTTCAAAGCAGCGTTTCGTCAGCCGATCTATGAGACGTTGTTTGACATTGCCCGATCGCAGCTTCAATGGTTAGATGTGGTGATTGTTGGCCCGTTTACACGCGAGTTGCGCAATCCGGAGTGGCCGGCTGAACTGAGCGAGATACTGCGATCGTCGGTTGAGGTGCATTATGTATATTGTGCACCCGCGATTCGCAGAGAGCGGATAGCACAACGTGCGAACCCACGCGATCGGGCGAAGCTACGTGACTGGTCGCAGCACAGTCAGTACTACGGGGCTGAGGCACCGCCGGACTTTGCGCATGTTTATATTGATACTTCTCATGGCTAGGAAGCACTAGCTCGAACTGGTAAAGGCAAAGTCTCTATACGGAGTCAGCTCACGGACGCACTAGCCCTCTGAAATGAAACCGGTTCGGCCTAACGTTGGCCATAATCGGGCAGAGACGAAAGATTGTCAATTTCAAACCCGCCCAACTTCGCCGCTCCGGTTCACGGCATTTGTTCTGTGACACTCCCAATTGGGCTATGGTGTGAGGAAGCCCTTTGTGCAACCATCCGCCACGATTGATTCTAGCTGAGCAATGTAGCTGCCACACAGGGTGATCACATCATCGCTTCCATTCCAATCCGTGAAGAAGTATTGGTACGTTACGGTGGATTCTGATTTGGCTGGCGTCGGGTTTGGAGCTGGAGGACTGGCCGGTATTTCTTCGACTGTCCCATCGTTTCGCACAATTGTCGCAGAGACCGAGTCAGATAGGTGTAGCGTATCCGTAACCGAGACATTGATGGTGGCTGACGGGGATATCGGATTGGCGTGAATACTGATATCGCGTTGGTCTTTGAAGAATCTGACGGTGTTGTGCTGAGCAATTGCGTTGTCGTACCACGCAGGGCCGCCTTGCTGTGGTTGCGATTCTTTGTGCGCGTATTGAAGTACCGAACGTGCTGCGGCAAGGAATGCACTCAAATTGAAGTTAAAGGCCGTGCGATCGTTCATCACAGAACACATCTGAGCGAGAAAGTACTTCGCCTCGTCTAGTTTGGTTTGTTCGTGCATGACGTGAGAGTTCAGAATGCTGGAGCCACAGAGCTATTAATTATATGGAATTATGGCGTATAACTCCGGGATTTGGAGTATTAGCGGGTCCAATCCGGATAACTCCGAGATGACGACATTATTCGGACAAGCGCCGGATAACTCCGGGATTTGGGGTATTATCCGGTAGTTGACTGAGCCAATCAGTCGAAGTTTAGAAAATCTTAGTAATGGGGGAGTGCGCTACCGCCGCTACCTATCACTGATGCGCGCGAGGGTAGCAATAGCGGTGTTGCGACGTGGTGTGATGGGTGCGCTACCGCCGCTACCTATCACTGATGCGCGCGACTATAGGGAACACTACAAATCGATCCGATTGGATCCATCAGACATTCCACCCCAGTCAACTCAGCTCCACACCCCCAAAGACCTGACTCAGGCCGCCTACAAATCAAGTAATCCCGGAGGCGGTGTAATTTCAATCCTTTGCGCTTCCAGATCAACCACAGGTACGATCGCTTCCACAAAAGGAATCAGCAGCGGCTCTTTGCGACCCTCCACCGCCACCTCAAGCAAGTCATTACCAACATGAAATAGGTTCGTCACCGTCCCGACCAATTGCTGATTCTCCTGCTGATACACCGGCAACCCCATCAAATCAGCCAGCAGAAATTCATCCTCTAACGTTTCCGGCCGATCGTCCGCCCGTATCAGCAATCGACTATTGCGCCATGCCTCTGCCTGATTGCGATCGTTAATGCCTTCAAACTGGACAATATATAAGCCTTTACCCTCTTGGTAATACCCCTTCAATAACTTTACAGACTCCGGTCGATCGCTATTGGGACGCAGCAACCAACGCTCTCCCGCCTGCTCAAATCGCTCGGGAAAATCCGAATCTGGGTAAACCCTCACCTCACCCCGAATCCCCTGCGCCGCCACAATCTTACCAACCTCGACAAAACCATCCGGAACGGGCATAAAACCAACCTGCAAAACCAATCAACGATGCACCATTATCGCGAATTTTGGGCCGCTTCAACCCTAAACATCCGGGCGCAGCATCACCTGCTGCATACAGTCCATCATAATTTCATACATTGCTGGTGGCACATCCCGATCGTCGCGAATTGACTCACCAATTTCGCGGAAGGCTTTTAAGCTAAATTCATTCTGAAATTCCTCGATCGTGCAGACGCAAATCTCATACATCACCGGCTGGGGAATCGGCTCAATCCCTTCGCTCCCACAGGCATTGACATAGGTCTGCACCACCGCTACAGGGTACTCATATCGCCGACCATTCGACTGTGCTGCCTGCACCGGAACAGCCACACCGATCGCCAGCCAACTGAGTAAAACACTCACAACTAAACCGGACTGCGCCAGAGAACGCACAACATGTGACATATATTTTAATTTGTTCTAACTGATGAATGAAGCGGCAAGAAGGAAATGACCTAACCCATACCCTGAAGCCTATATACTCTCCATTCTAGAAATCAGTTCGGGGGATCGGGGGAAATAACAGAAACCTTTAACAGCATTTAATTACAGCTTGTGATTTCAGCCCGTTGCAACCACAAATGAAAAATTCAAACGGCCAAATTCGCATGGTACGTTAGAATCAGCAATGCAATTTGCTGGGTGAATGGTGGATGCCGCATCAACCTGGGCAAACTGCATATTCCGTTATGATTCATTGGTGCAATATGGCTGCTTCCAACCTTCCCCAACAACGCTGGCACATTCATCCCCCCCAGCCGGAAGCCGCCGCCACCCTCGCTGATACAACCGGACTTTCGCCAGTTATCACCCAAGTCATGCTGAATCGGGGAATTACCACCCCAGAGCAAGCGCAGTTCTTCCTTGATCCCGATGCTGCCCCTTTGAGCGATCCGCTGGATGACTTCCCTGATCTGGCTAAAAGCGTCGATATTTTAGTCAAGGCGATCGCCGATGGTGAAAAGATCGCCATCTGCGGCGACTACGATGCCGATGGCATGACCAGCACCGCGCTGCTGATGCGGGCGCTCAAGTTTCTCGGCGCACAGGTAGACTATGCCATTCCCAGCCGTATGAGTGAAGGCTACGGTCTCAATACGCGGATTATTGAAGATTTCCATGCCGAAGGCGTCAATATCATCCTCACCGTTGATAACGGCATCGCTGCCCACGCGCCCGTTGCCCGCGCCCGCGAGTTAGGCATGACGATCATCATTACTGATCACCATGACGTACCACCGGAAATTCCCAATGCCAATGCCATCCTCAATCCTAAGCTGATTGATGCAGGTTCCCCCTATCGCACGATGGCGGGCGTCGGTGTCGCCTATTTACTCGCTCTTTGTGTCGCGCAGGCCCTCGGTCAAGCCACCACCCTTGAAGACCCGCTACTCGAACTCTTTACCCTGGGCACGATCGCCGATCTGGCTGCCCTTACCGGTGTGAATCGGCGCTGGGTAAGGCGTGGGTTACGCCTGCTAGCCCAGTCGAAAATCCAAGGTATCCAGGCCCTGGTCCAAGTCTCAGGACTAGGCGGTGAGAAAAACCTCAAACCCGAGGCGATCGGCTTTCGCTTAGGGCCACGGATTAACGCCGTCGGTCGGATTGGCGATCCGCAAGTCGTGATTGAAATGCTGATCACCGAAGACGAAGGCATCGCCTTGGAACGGGCAATGCAGTGTGAAGCGATCAATAAACAGCGGCAGCAGCTCTGCGAACAAATCGCCACGGAAGCGGTGGAAGTCTATGAACACAGCAGTTTGGACGCCAAGCAGTCACGGGTGTTGGTGCTGGTCCAACCCAATTGGCATCACGGCGTGATTGGCATTGTCGCTTCCCGACTGGTTGAACGCTACGGGGTGCCCGTATTCATTGGCACCTATGAGGATGAAGCCAAAACTCACATTCGTGGCTCGGCCCGCAGCATCCCCGAATTCAATGTATTTGAAGCGTTGGAATATGCCAAGGAATTCACCATCAAACATGGTGGACACCGGGCTGCTGGGGGATTCTCCCTTGCTGCAGAAAATTTAGAACATTTTCGCGATCGGCTCAGCAAATTTGCCCACCACTGTCTTGAGCCCCAGCATCTCAAGCCCTTAGTCACCGTTGACGCGCAGCTCGATTTAACCGGAGTCGGCATGGATTTATTCCAACAAATTGATCAGCTGCACCCCTGCGGCATGGAAAATCCCGACCCGGTTTTCTGGACTCCCAATGTCAAAATCAGTCGCCAAAAGCTGATCGGCAAAAATCATCTCAAACTAACCGTGCAGTCAAATACCGACAACAGCGATGCTGAGCCAAGCAAACCCATCAGTGCCTTAGCCTGGCGATGGGGCGAATATTACCCCATACCCCAGAACCTCGACATTGCTTATAAGCTGCGATCGAATGAATGGCAAGGGGAGGTTTCGATCGAACTTGAACTAATCGGCGTCCGGCCAGCCAGCGCGGCCAGCGGTGTAGAATTTCGCCTCGGTGAACGCCATTACATCTGTAACTTAGTTCAGCGCAACCACACCCAGGAACTCCAGATTCGCAATCCACGTGGTGAAGTCTTGACGATCCGAAAAGGTCAGCGCATGGGCACCCTCAGCAAGCTGCTCCAAGCCCCAATCACGGTCGATGTGACCGAAGCACCCTATTATGATTTGGTCAAAACCGCCGCCCATGCCTGGGCGAAGAAAAAGGCCTAAGCCATGTCGCGCCGTTCCTGGTTAGCCATCATCCGCATTCCGCTGCTGGCCTACGGTTTATTCGCAGGCTACGCTTACTTCTTTGCCGATCGGCAAATGTTTTTACCGCAGTACGCCAACCAAGCGCCGCTGCCACAGCCCCCGATCCGAATTGATGTAACCGATAACGCCCATATCACAGCCGTTTATCTGCCAAATCCCAAAGCCGCCTACACAATTCTCTACAGCCACGGGAATGCCGAAACTCTAGGTGACATCTATCCGCGACTGTTGCAGCTCAAACAATTAGGGCTCAGCGTTGTGGCCTACGACTACCGGGGCTATGGCGCAAGTTCTGGTCAACCGTCCGAGCACAATGCTTATGCCGACATTGATGCGGTCTATCGCTACACCACCGAAACGCTGAAGGTAAACCCTGATCGTCTGATCGTATTCGGGCGATCGATTGGCGGCGGACCTTCGACCTATCTGGCTAGCCGCAAACCGATCGCCGGGCTCATCCTCGAAAGCACATTCATCAGTGTTTTTCGCGTTATTGTCCCGTTTCCACTGCTGCCTTTCGACAAATTCCCTAACCACAATCGCATTGAGCAGATTCAAGCACCATTGCTGATCATTCATGGCGATCGCGACCAAGTGATTCCCTTTGAGCATGGCGAAACTCTCTTCAAATCCGCTAGAGACCCAAAACAATTTCTCCGCATCCCAGGGGCGGGACATAACGATGTCAGTGAAGCTGGGGGAGCAATCTACCAACAGGGAATTCAGAATTTTGTCACGACGATCGCCAAGAATCGATGACATTTCGGCACTTTAAGGCCAGCAATTTGTTCATCATAAACATTTCGGTAAAATAGCGGCGACTACGATGGAACATATGCATGCGGAAAGTCCATCAGTATTGGTTAAAAGCCCTACACAAATTAAGTACAGTTGCGGCTCCTCCACAAGATTCAACATTTGGTGCCAAGTGGTTGTGCATGCGATTTGGCCTTTCCCAAACCTAGCGCTTCGATAGGATATTAGTCGATATGTCTGACACACATTTTCCGGTATGTTATTCGACGCTGCGCACAGATGTCCTGATCAGCCACGTGCTGACGCGTTATCCGATCGGGGAAGTACTCGAATGCCGCATGTGGAATCGGGGATTGAGTGATGTTTATCTCGTCAAAACGACTGGTGGGAAACAATATATTTTGCGGGTTTCTCAGGCCCATTGGCGATCGCGATCGGATATTGAATTTGAGATGGAGCTTCTGGTATTTCTGCGGCAGCGTCGCATTTCTGTGTCCTATCCCCTAGAGACGGATGATGCACAACTCATTTTAGAGATTAATGCGCCTGAGGGCCGCCGTTTTGCAACGCTGATGACCTATGCACCCGGCGAAATTGCCTTAGGCGACTTTAGTCAGGCACAAAGTCACATGCTCGGCAACACTTTAGCGAAGCTCCACATTGCGACAACTGATTTTCACAGCACCATTGAGCGGCAACCGCTGGATTTCAATCATTTAGTTGACCAGTCACTCAGCCTCATCCTGACCTACGCACGCAATCTGTCGAACATCGAGGTGTTAAAGACAACACGCAACCAACTGCACGAAGCACTCCGATCGTTACCGCAGGAAACACCCTTTTGGGTCATTTGCTGGGGAGATCCCCATAGCGGCAATGTGCACTGCACATCCGATCAGCAGATGACACTTTTCGACTTTGATCAATGTGGCTATGGCTGGCGGGCCTTTGATATTGCGAAGTTCTTACAGATGGCCCTTTGCACGGGTATGCGCTATTCCGTGCGGGATGCTTTTCTGGCCGGCTACCAAGACATGCAACCCCTGACTGACGAAGAAATCGCCGCATTAAGGCCGTTGACTCAAGTCGCCCATCTCTGGCGCTGGGCCATTAGCTTGAATCATTCCTTAATTCATGATTACAGTCGCCTCGATAATTTCTATTTTCTACACCGGGTTGAGCAACTGAAAATGTTGAACAACTATGACTGGCAAGCCTTACAAAGGCAAGCGCGCAAACCCGCTGGGCAACGCCGATAAGTCATTTCGCCGCAGCACTCGCGACCAATAAAAAAGCCACACCACAGGGGCGGGCTTGGAGCTACTCTCTCTCAAAATTGTTCGATTAACTCGCAGGATTCCTTACAGGTCTCCACCACGTGCGGCCAATAAGAATACAACTACTGGCCCTGAAATCACAATCAACGCTAGACAGGTCAATTGGAAAATTACCTGAAAGTCCATTACCCCTCCAGAACTAACCCAACTTAGTAAATACAACTACCGCAATGAATTAATATCTTAGGGTGATCTGACTCACGCTCTTAATCTTGTTTACAAAACGCAATGAAATTTGCGGTCGCGTGTGATGGCGCTGTGGGCAAATTTCTATCGGTGCGTTGAGTTGATGGCAAACCATGCAAGTACCTATGGAAATCAAGCAAAATGGCAACCTGGCAATGTATAACAAACTGTGGGGCTTGCTGTCAGCTTGACCCGCGTGATCGGCCTGATCTGGAGACCTATCTCACTCCTGAGCAATTGGCGCTTTACCTCAGTATGGTGGGGGAAGATGGCTGGTGCATTCATTTTGACCATGCCACACGTGAGTGTAGCGTCTACGAAAAACGGCCCAGTTTTTGCCGCGTTACAGCAGAAACATTTCAGCAGATGTTTGAGATTGAAGCCACCGAACTGAACGACTTCGCGATCGACTGCTGTCGGCAGCAAATTGAAGATGTCTATGGCGATCGCAGCCTGGAGATGTTGAAGTTCGATCGAGCTGTCGGCATCTAAAAAACACAATGTGTCCGCACCTTCAGCACTATATCTTTAGCAGTCGCATTAGCTTTGCCGATGTCCTCTAGCACATCAACAGCCAAGCCATTCAAGCGGCAAGCCGAATGCCATACCACCTTGCCAGTTCGATCGTTAGCACAGATAATGAAAAAATAATGAAATCCCTTTGACGTTATGTCACAGCCTGAACCCGTCGTTTCGATGATTGAGTCCACTAGTGAAGTCGATCCAGCGGCCCCAGCGGCAGTGCTAGAAACAGCCACGGCCGGAGATGTATCGTCGAGTCGCTTTCAAGATGTGACAAGCTGCTTCCTATCGACGTTTATCACGATTTTTCTGGCTGAGGTGGGCGACAAAACCCAGATTGCCACGCTGTTGATGAGTGCGCAGTCCCACAAACCGACCATCGTGTTTATTGGTGCAGCTACGGCGCTGATCGCCACTAGCCTGGTTGGCGTGTTGTTGGGCCGCTGGCTCAGTCAGGTGCTGACGCCGCGCACGTTAGAACGCGTAACAGGTGTCATCCTTGCCGTAGTGTCAGTTTTGCTGTTTATCGATGTTGCCGGAGCATAGGCCATGGACTGGAATTTACTCGGCTTGAGTTTTGCCACAGTATTTCTGGCCGAACTGGGCGATAAAAGCCAACTTGCGGCGATCGCCCTCAGCGGCAATGCAAAATCCACCAAAGCGGTTTTTTTCGGCTCAGTCACGGCACTCATCCTGGCCAGCTTAATTGGGGTGCTGATTGGTGAGGGTACCGCGCAAATTCTGCCAACTCGATGGACAAAATTGATCGCGGCGATCGGCTTTGCGATCATGGCGGTTAAGCTTTTATTTTTCGGCAGTGATGAAACCGAGGAAACGGCTGTAGAAGTGGAAACGCACCGCTAGCGCAGTCTGGATTGCGATCAGCATGGGTCGATTCATATTGCTGTTCGCATAAGTCAGCCTGAATAGCGAGCAAGTGCTTCCAAGTGGCATTTTTGCAGAATCTGACGACATTCAGGTGGCAGCATTTTCTGGAGTTTAGCAACTTCCTGGAGAACTGAAAGCTCGCGGGTATAGTCTGTTTGAATATATTTAATGGCTGGATGGCTGGGGGAAATCGTTTTCAAACTTTGCAGTAAATAGATCACATTATTTAAGCCCGAGAGGGGGTTACGGAGTTCTTGATAGAAATAATTCAGTAATCCATCATGGCTACTGGAGGCCGGGTACATTTCTGCCGCCGCCGTGATCGCTGACTTATTAGCTAATCGAGCATTAATCGCACTGATTAACTCGTCAGGGTTGCAGGGTTTGTGCAAGTAATCATCGGCCCCGAGCTGCATGCAGTATCGAAAGTCATGATTACTATTGCTCGCTGTTAAGAAGATAAATGGAATACTTGCCGTCTGTGATTGCTGCTTTAAATCCTTAATCACTTCATAACCACTCATGACAGGCATTTTAATATCACATAAAATTAAATCGGGTAGAATACGCGTTGCTAGTTGTAATCCGATTTCACCATTTTCAGCGTCAATCGCAGTGAACCCCTCAGCATTGAGTAGATCCACTAACGAGTCACGCACTGCCTGTTCGTCTTCAATCACCAGAATGGTTGTCATAGCCTGATTGCATCGCTTGATTTAACGGGATCGTAACCGTAAAGGTACTGCCATGACCCGGTTCACTTTTGACAGTGATACTGCCTTGATGCAAGTCCACGCATTGCTTGACGATCGACAAGCCTAAACCTGTACCAGGAATGCGGCGGGCATTACTGCCTCGATGGAATGCAGAAAACAGTTTTTCCTGATCGGTAGCCGGAATTCCAATACCCTGATCGCGGATTTGAAAAACCGTGCTTTGTGGGTCTAAGGTTATGTGGAACTCGACTAGCGTGCCTTGGGGAGAATACTTAATTGCGTTGGAAATTAGGTTCGTTATGATGTGTCGAATCAGCTTTTCGTCCACCATAACTAGCGCATCTACTGAGGTGTCGCAGGTGAATACCACTACATCTTGATCGTAGGGCTGGAACTCTTGCACCACCGCCTGACAGAAGCTGGGAAGGTCGACCGGCAGGGGCTGGAAGCACATTTTGCCCGCCTCAGTCGCACCGATCATGAGCACATCATCAAGTAGTTGATTCATCCGTTGAACGGCATTGTTGATGCGATGGAAATAGGTGTCACGTTGTTCGTCGGAGACTTGATCGCGGTAGCGCTGGAGCAACTCAGTGGAGAAGATAATCGTATTAAGCGGATTGCGGAATTCATGGGAAACGATCGATACGAGTCGTGATTTAAGTTCCACTTGGGTTTGACACTCGGCCAGTTCTTGCTTCAGCGCCTGCTCGCGTTGGTGCTGCAGCAGCACATTGCTTAATGTGACAACCAGATCACCTTCATTCAGCGGTTTGAACAGAATACCGTAGGGTTGATGCGCCCGCGCCCGTTGCCAGGCATCCGCATCGGTTTCATCCGTCAGATAGACGATCGGGATGCCAAAACTAGTCCAAATCTCCGTGGCCGTTTCAATTGCGCTGCGATCGCTTTGCAGTTGCAAGTCGATCAAAACGATATCGGGCGGATCTTGGCTAGCACTGCGGAGCGATTCGGTGGCCGCAGTGACCACGCCACTGACGTAATAACCAGCCTGATTTAGTCGGTGTTGCAGCGTCGGGGCAATTTGCGGTTCGTTTTGAATAATCAGTAGGTTGACATAGGAATAGCTTGTATCCGTAGAGATAGTCGATGCACCTGACATAGGTCAATACTCAAGTAATCATAGGTCGAGTCGTTAAGCCAGCTATGATACTCACAGGCAAAATTTTGACGTCATTAATTGCCGCTGATTTTGGGCCGGTCTGGATATGTTGCAAGTGATTTCCCTGAGAGTATTTGCCGAATGACTATGACACTGCTACCAAATCTAATTGCTTGGCCGTCTTTGAGCTTGGCGCTGCAGACGCAGATTCAGGCGGCAGTGCCGACGGCATCAGTTGCGGGATTGGTGACGCCATCGACACAAACAGATTTGGCTGAGACGATCGCGGCTTTGCCACCGGCGGATTATGCGGTATTGCCCTACGGAAATGGGACAAAGTTGGATTGGGGCGGAATGGTGGATGATGCCCGATCGATCGTGGCCGTAAGTACAACCAAAGTGAATCAGCTACTGGATCATGCGGTCGCTGATATGACCGTGACGGTGGAAGCCGGGATGAAATTGGCTGATTTGCAGGCAACGTTGGCGGCAGCGCAACAGTTCTTGCCGATCGATCCGCGCTTCATTGCCGCTGGCGCGACGGTGGGCGGGATGATCGCGACAGGCGATTCGGGGTCGTTGCGACATCGCTATGGCGGCGTGCGCGATCTAATTTTAGGCGTGTCGTTTGTCCGCGCCGATGGCGCACTGGTCAAAGCGGGTGGCCGGGTCGTGAAGAATGTCGCAGGCTATGACTTAATGAAGTTACTAACGGGTTCCTATGGCACGCTGGGGATAATTACGCAGGCAACCCTTCGCACCTATCCGTTTCAGCCGATGGCCCAGACATTGGTGCTGACGGGTGCGGTAGAGGCTTTGGCGGCGGTGTCCCAATCGCTGTTGAATTCGGTTTTGACCCCGATCACGGTGGATTGGCTGTCGGTGCAGGCGATGGCAAATTTGGGGCTGCAGTCGGCGTTGGGCTTGGTGGTGCGGTTTGAGTCGGTGCCGGAGAGTGTGGCATTGCAAAGTCAGCGGTTACAGGCGATGGCACAGGCAATGAATGTGTCGGTCATCGGTGATCTGCCAGTGGATACGGTGGATCTATGGCGAAGAATAGACGTGATCGGGGAAGCGGGTGCGGTGATTTGTAAGATTGGGGTAAAAGGGTCAGCGGTGGTACGTGTCCTCGGAGAGATTGAACAATTAGTACCAGAGGCCAAGGCGATCGTCCATGCTGCGAGTGGGTTAGGACGTTTGGTTTTGCCCGATATTGTCGCGGTTGAGCCGATTCGCGGATTATGTGAAACAACGGGCGGATTTTTGTCGGTGTTGGTCGCGCCGGTAGAGGCGAAGCAGGGGATGGATATTTGGGGAATGCGATCGAATGTCGGGAATTTGATGCAGACGGTGAAGCGGAAGTTCGACGAGAACAATGTTCTGAGTCCGGGGCGGTTTTTCGGATAAGGGTGAGCGCGTTCGGAATCTGTTGGCAATTTGTATACTGAAAGCACGGCGAAGCACACTGGCTAGAATCGTGCACCGATAGAGGATTGAGCGCATTTATGGTGAATGATCGGCAATCGGGAAATTGCTACAAAATTAAGCTGCTCATGAGCCATCTAGGTTTGGCTGATGAGTGGATTGATCTAGATTTGTTGAAAAGTGAGACGGAAACTGCGGCGGGGCGATCGCTCCACCCAAATGGCAACCTTCCCTTACTTGCACTACCGTCGGGTCAAGACCTATCCGAATCCAACGCCATCCTCAACTATCTGGCCCCCGGTTCGCGCTACCTGCCAGAAGACCCTTGGGCAAAAGCGAAAGTGCGGCAATGGCAATTCTTTGAGCAATATCGCCATGAACCGTACATTGCCGTTACCCGGTTTATTGCCAAATATTTGGGCTTGCCAGAAGCGCGCCGGGCTGAGTTTGAGTCAAAGCGACGGCTGGGCTACAAAGCGATCGAGGTGATGGAGCAGCAATTACTAGAGACACCATATTTGGTCGGTGCGGAAATAACGATCGCCGATATTTCGTTGTATGCCTATACCCATGTCGCCCATGAGGGCGGCTTTGAGCTCGCCACTTATCCAGCGGTGCAGGCATGGCTCGATCGGGTGGCGCGGCATCCAAGGCATGTGGTCATGGCACAATTAGTTAAAGGGTGATTTCGAGGGCAGGGCCGCAGCGTTGGCAATTCTCTAAGCCAAACGCACAAGTAAATATACTGAGGAAATCCAGCGTCCGTTTTGCGTATGCCGTGTATAATTCAGCACTCAAACCTGTGTCTACCTCCGGCTGCCGATCCAGCTTGTGTGTCTGAAACCCCAAATCAGTGGGAATGCCGATCCAGTTTGGTTCGGTGGTACACCCCCAAAAAACCATCGGTAATAGACACCAGACAGCGGCCGGGTGATGCTGCAAGATAAAACTATCGACAGCGCTGCGGGTTACACACACCCTCATGGAGAACAACAACGAATCATGGCTACTGCATGGAAAGAGCAACTGACGGATAGTTTTGAGCAAGCGAAAACGGTCAGCGGATCGCGGTGGCGCGTAATTTACGCCATCCTCAAAGAAACTTGGCCGCAGATCTGGGCGGAAGTCGCCACTGGTGCCAAGGAAATCGGTGGGATTAGTGCTGAAGCGGCCAACGTGACGAAAGATGTCCTACGTGAAGAAGGCAAAGTTAAAGCCGCGACCTTTCGGGAAAAACTGGATCAATACGTGCAGAAACTGGCTGAACAGTTCAAAGCCGGTGCCGCTGTCCGTACAGAAGAACTCAAAACCAAGGCGATTGACTGGGATGTGAAACTTGAAGCCCGCTATGGTGATAAGTACAAAGTGGCGCGCCAAACCATTGATCGCATGATCGATGCCTACAAGGCCAGTCAAGCAAAAGTCGCGACCGAAGGCGGCACAGTTTCGACGATCGAAGTCCCCTATCAAGTGATCGAAGAAAAAGTAGCCCAAGCGGGTGCGACGATCGCCCAACAAGAACGGCAAACTAAGCAAAAAATTAATGAGGCCGTCGCCGCTGTGATGAACCAGTAAGCCAAGCAGCTAGATCTGGTAGCACGTTAAGAATTGCGTAGTGGAGTCAGCTCTACTACGCTTTTTGTTCAGCCAACTAGGGCAACTCCACCCACACCAGACTAGTCCCGCAAAAGACCGGCCCCGCGAAGATTCATGACACAATCAAAGGTTAATGACGGAATCAGCCAAATCTAAACAAATCGCGTCAAATTCACACGGAAACGCTGCTTCTTCGTAATCATTACATCGCCCACTTCCACACGTCCCTTGCTGCGAATTGCAATCAAATCGCCCGACTGCACATTGTAGCTAGCCGAATTCACCTCTTTCCAATTCACCCGCACATCCCCGGCCCCGATCATATCGGCCATCTTGCTCCGTGACATGCCAAATCCCGCTGAGGCGATCGCATCAAGCCGCATCGACGCCTCGGTCGTCACCATTTCCTTCTTCTTCGGCTCCCGAATCTTCAGATCTTCAAAAGGCATCAACTTTGTCTTCACCGGCACTGAGCGGACCTGCTTCAGACTATCCTGCAGAAATTCCACTAGCTCTGGCACGACAATCGCCTGCGCCCCACGCTCACCCAACACAATCAGATCGCCCACCTTTTCCCGCACAATGCCAGTCCCGAGCAACGCCCCTAGAAAATCCCGATGGGTGGCCGAGTCAAATAAAAAGTTCCCAACAATATTAATGGCGGCTAATTCAACATTCTCAGTCTCCAAGGGCAAATCAGAACGGGCGATCGCCAGCCGTTGCCGCTCGGCCTGGGGATAGCCCCCCCAAGCCACAATATGCACCTCGGTCAAACGTGTAAACGCCTGCTGCGCTTCCATCAGCTCTGGTGGAGAGAGAAAGTCCGACTGCACAATTTCCCAAGTTTTGAGCGCCTGCTCGGCCCGATCGATGATTTTTACAAGGGTTTCACGGTTTTCCACCCCTTTCAGTAAATCGTCCTTCGGCAGCATAGGCTTCGCTTCGTAATTCGCTCTAGTAAACGGTATCCGCTGCGCACTTGCGCAGAGTCTCAGTCTAAACTGATCACGTGGCAATCAGCTACGCGACTTGGCAAACTTAGATTTAGCAAACTTAGATTTAGCGAACGTTAACTTAGCAAACTTAACCGTGAGCCGCGCATCGATGCCGGAAATCCTCCCTATCCATTCACCACGCTAGGATAGTTCAATAGAATACAAGCAGCTCCTGGCAGAGTCGTTTACAATACGTAACAATAGTCTTCTGGCATTGGCTCAGACTACCCACGCAAACCACACCCCCAGGCCCGCCCCGATGGACGTAGGAACGCTCACCGTACAGCCCACCCAGACATCCCTTGTGCAAGCAGAGGATGATATGTTTCTGTGCTACAATCCAGACGCAATCACAGCATATTACGGTTCTCGTCCTTGGCAGGTAGCTGGTCGGTCAAAGGAAATCTTTGGTTCGCTGTCGCGCTACTTCAGCAAAATTTGGTTGGATAAAAAATGGGACCGCACGGATGAGGTTACCCAACGCAAGAGGGCGATTGAGCTGCGTGAGCTATTGACTAAACTAGGGCCAGCATTTATCAAAATTGGTCAGGCGGTTTCGACGCGCCCCGATTTGGTCCCACCGATTTATCTCGAAGAACTGACTAAGTTGCAAGACCAGATTCCCCCGTTTGATAATACGATTGCCTTTAGCTACATTGAGGAAACCCTTGGGGCACCACCTGAAGAATTGTTTGTTGAAATTTCCGAACATCCGGTAGCGGCGGCTTCCCTCGGGCAAGTTTATAAGGCCAGACTACAGACAGGCGAATCGGTTGCGGTGAAAGTGCAACGTCCAGGCTTGGCTGAGAAAATCACCTTGGATGTCTATATTTTGCGAGGACTTGCCAGTTGGGCGATGCAAAATTTGTCGTTTATCCGCACTGATCTCGTTGGTATTCTCGATGAATTTGCGGGACGCATCTTTGAAGAGATGGACTACACCCAAGAAGGGGCCAACGCTGAACGATTCGATGAGTTGTATGGCTATATGCCGGAGATTTATGTCCCGGAAATTTATTGGGACTACACTTCGCGTCGGGTGCTGACGATGGAGTGGATCGAAGGAACGAAGCTGACCCAAATTGAGGCGATCGCGGCCCAAGGAATTGATGCGACCGCGCTGATTGATGTTGGTGTGCAATGCTCATTGCGGCAGCTTTTGGAGCATGGCTTTTTTCATGCCGATCCGCATCCTGGAAACTTACTTGCTATGCCGGATGGGCGATTGGCCTATTTGGACTTTGGCATGATGAGTGAGATGGAGCCATATCAGCGTTATGGCTTGATCGAGGCGATCGTTCATCTAGTGAATCGTGATTTTGAGTCATTGGCAACTGACTATGTCAAGCTAGATTTTCTCGAGCCTGATGTTGATTTGACACCGATCATTCCCGCATTTTCCGAGGTGTTTAGCGAAGCATTAACTTCTAGCGTCTCCGAAATCAACATTAAAACAATTACCGATCGGCTTTCAGAGCTGATGTATGAGTATCCGTTTAAGGTGCCGCCATACTTTGCCTTGATTATTCGATCGTTAGTGACGCTCGAAGGTATTGCGATCAATATTGAGCCTGACTTCAAGGTACTCAGTAAGGCCTACCCCTATGTCGCAAAACGCTTACTCACCGACCCATCCCCCGAGTTGCGCACATCGCTGCAAAAACTCCTCTTCCGTGATGAGGATCTACGCTGGAATCGTCTAGAAAACCTCCTGCGCAATGCCAAAGGCAGCCGCGAGTATGAATTAAGCAAATCGCTCAATCAAGGCATTGATTATCTCTTCTCCGAACGGGGTGAATTGATTCGGAATCGCCTCGCCGATGAGCTGATACGTGTGATTGACAATTTTGGTCAAAACCTGCTGACTGGCTTGAAGTTCAATCTCAGCCAACGCTTTGGGTTTACCGTTGAAGAGCCACTGCCGACCGCGGACAACGACGAGATCATTGGTCAAATTCAACGGATCTGGGCGATTTTGGTTGAGACTGAAGGCTTCGACCCAAATCAAGTTTTGGCGGTTCTGCCAAAGCTGCTGTTCAAACCGGAGGCACAAGACTTAGGTCAGCGCGTCGCAAACGGGGTGCTGCAGAAAGCATTAGCGCGCTTTATCCGCGAAATCTTGTTAGGTGACGATGCGGTGGTTGCCGTTACGCCTAGTTCCCCATTCAGCTAAGGTTATTGACAACGTCGCCGACCTTACCCTCAACGGCACCGGCGGGATTTATTCGTCAACTGTTTTTCGCCAGTGCTTTTGCCAGTCGATTTTCGATTGCAGCTCATCTTTGATGCGATTTAAGATCGAGTCTTCATCCAGGGTTTCGAGGATATGACTCACCACTGCCTTTGGTCCGTCCGCACCCCAGGATGCCCCATTGGCAAGATATTCCTTCGCCACTCGACCAATACCATAGGTAGCAACACCCGCAACCCCGGCTTGGGTAATCGCGACGGAAATGTATGGCAATAGCGACAGGCCGCCCGTTGCCGGAGCACTGACACCAAACAACCCTTTGAGTGAGCTTAATCCCAATGTCGCGAGCAATTCGCCACCGGTCATACCACCCATCGCAATGCCAATATTTTTCAATAGATCCGTTGCCCCCTTTTGCGTCATTTCAATGCCATAAAGTTTAGAGAGTGTGACAATCATCGCGACATCAACTGTAGCACTACTCACAAGATCTAAAACACTGATGGGGTTCACAGCCACAGCAATCGATTTGGCCATGACCGCATTCCAAATCGCGCGATTGGCACTTTCTTCCCGGATCGCCATTTTGCGTTGGACGACTTGCTCATTCACGTCGTCAGCGTAAAGCATGGAATTCAGTGCGACCAACGATTTGCCTTCGCGGTGCAAAATCTCCAGAATCTTTAGCTTGAGGTCTTCCATGTGGGGTTCGCCAGGCAACATTTTAACGGTGATGCGACCGTCTGCCTGACGGGTGGCTTGGGGCATCAGTGGAGCAGCGGCAGCCATCACCACCTCATCCGGAGAAACCAACTGCTTCACCCGTTCATCACGAATTTTCAAGTAAACGCTTTCGCGATCGGCTTCGGGATATTGATCGACTTTATTAAATACCAGAATCATCGGCTTACCGATATCTCGCAGCTGCGACAATGCCTGATATTCGACTTTAGTAATATCACCAGAGACAATAAACAGCAGGAGATCCGATTGCTCAGCAACTTCTTTGGCGAGTAATTCTCTTGCTTCACCACCAACTTCATCAATTCCCGGTGTATCGATCAGCTGAATTGTGCTTTTTTCCGCACTCGGAAGCGCGACTTTGAGAATCGGGTGGTCCGGGTCATGAAATGCTTGCTTTGTAATTTCCCAATTGGCTACTTGGTAGGTGCGCGTCACACCATGAATTGCCCCCGCTTCAAATACTTTTTGCCCCAGCAGTGCATTCAGCAGTGAAGATTTACCACGTCCGACCATGCCAAAAGCCGCAATGTGGACAACTGATTCTTCCAGCTTGCGGAGCATAGTTTCCAGGCCACTGATCGCCCCTTCGAGGCCATCGCGCTCCCGATCGGTTAAATCGAGCTTGGCGATCATCTCGCGGATGCTGCTCTGCGCTTGACGGTAATTCAATTCTTCCTGGATTTCATCGAAATCCATTAGCGCCTCATCGAAACTCTCAAACAGTTCGATGGTCTCCGGTGAGAGGTGAGTCGATCGATTCGTGGCCTTCTCGTTTGATTCAGGCATGGCAACGGCAGCGGGAAGAATTGCCTTCAGCATAGCCCACAGGATCGCGACTGGAAAGTGAAGTTTCCCGCCTCCGATCACACAACTGACGGACCCGAAAAATTGCGCCTCGGGCTACAACGACAACATCCACGATCGAATCAATTCATTCACCTGCTGCGGATCATCATCGTGGGGGCAATGTCCGGCATTAATATAGACTTCTTGAGCAGTGGGATAATACTGCATAAACTTCGCCCCGCGCGCCCGCGCATCGCCAATCCAGGGATCTTTCTCCCCCCAGATAATCAGCAGCGGATGCTGCAGCTTTTGCAACAACGAATCAGCCGGTTCTCCCTTGGGCGATCGAAATAAACGGGCAAAAGTTTTCGCCGCACCAGGATCGCAAGCAGGACGATAAATGTCATCCACCAACTCATCCGTCACTTCAGCTTGATTGACGTACACCTTTTTCAAGGTCTTACGAATATAGTTTTTATTCTGCACGGACTTAAAGATGAACCAACTGACCCAATCTTGGTTCAGCAAGAACTTCATGGTGTTCCCCATCGCTTTTTGCAGGGCGGTCGGTTCGGGCGGTGGTACATCACTAAAGCCCCCCACCGGATTGAGCAATACGCCACCCGCCGTGACTTCTGGAAACAGCGCATTGGTCGCTAGCGCCGTATAACCGCCGATCGAATTCCCGGCAATCACTACCGGTCGCTGAATCACTTGTTCAATAAAGTCGTTTAACTGGTTACACCAAAGATCCGCACTGTACTGAATATCCGCTTTGGCCGATCGGCCAAAGCCTAGTAAATCGATCGCCCAAACTTCAAACTGCTCCTGCAACTCGGCGATATTTTTCTTCCAGTGATCCGTCGATGCCCCAAACCCATGTACCAGTAATAGCGGGGGCTTATCCCGATTCGTACCCGCTTTAACGTAATGCACCTGATAGTTCCGCCAAGACCAGTAATGACTTGCGGATTGCGTTGGGGTAAGGATGGTGGTCATTATTACGAAACGTTAAGTGACTGCATCTTATTTTAAGCGATCGCTCCACCAGCATGTTGAACCGTGGCTTCTTATGCTTAAAGCCTGGATACAGGATTTACTTCGGTACTTTACTCCATAGCTCATTTCACGCTTATTTTTCTACTTAAAGAGGCACAATGCTCTCCCTTCAGCAGGCTGCTGACTCGATCAACCACAGACCCTGTATCTTCAGAGATAAGGAAGGTAGACCGTCACAGAACTGGTGGAAAACACCGCTTCTAGACTAGTTCGTCTTCTGATTCTCAACGACGGACTGATCTTGACTCAAAAAAGTAGGCAGTTAACTTTAAGCTACGTTCTGGCTTTCTAGAGAGGACCAGTAGTTGTGCTCAAATTGAGCAGGGGAAAGATATCCAATCGTTGAATGCAACCGCTGTCGGTTATAGAAGACCTCAATCCATTCAGCAATGATAGTGCGGGCAACCGTGCGAGTAGAAAAGATTCTGGGATGAATTACCTCAGTCTTAAGGGTGCCAAAGAGCTTTCAGCCACCGCGTTATCCCAACAATTGCCTCGACGACTCATGCTTGCCGCGATTGTCGCCTGCTGAAGCTGCCTCTGGTAATCACCACTGGCATACTGAGAGCCTCGGTCAGAATGGAACAGCAGGCCTGTTGGTGCTGCTGGTTGTCGTTGCCCTAAGGCCGTTTCTAACGCCGTCAGCACCAGCTCAGTGCGCATATGTTCTGCCATCGACCAGCCGACGACTCGTCGAGAAAATAGATCGATGATGACCGCCAAATATAGCCAGCCGTCGGTGGTCCAGATATAGGTCATGTCAGCGACCCACACCCGGTCCGGTTCGGTCGTCGTAAAGGCCCTCTCCAAAACATTGTCAGCGATCGGCCAAGCATGCTCTGAATCGGTCGTGACCTTGAATTTAGGCCGAGGGTGAGCGCTGATGCCGAGTTTGGCCATTAACCGCACTACCCGTTGACGGCTGACCCTCGAGCCTTGAGCCTCCAACGCGGCCTGAATCCTGGGGGAGCCATAGCTGTGGCGACTCGTGTCATAAATCTGCTGAATCTGGCAAGACAAGATCTCATTCTCCTGGGTTCTAGGGGATGCGGGGCGGTTACACCAAGCGTAATAGCCGCTCCTCGACTGTTTTAGGACCCGGTACATCAGGGCAATCGGAGAATTCACCTTCTCGCTCTGGATTAGCTCATAGGATATGAGCTTTCCCGAGCAAAGAAGGTCGCGGCTTTTTTTAAGAAATCGCGCTCCACTCGAACTCATTTTAGATCTCGACGCAACGCATTGAGTTCTTGACGCTCAGCAGAGGTCAATGCCCCTTGGCTGTCACCAGCGCGATCAGTCTGGACTTGTTTCACCCATTTGCGCAACGCACTTTTGGTCAGTCCCATTTCTCGAGCAACCTGGCTGACCGGTTTACCGGATTGACCGACAATGCGAACAGCCTCGGCTTTTTGCTCGTCTGTAAATGTCCTACGTGGTTTTTGGCTCATCTGAACATTCTCCTTCGTTATCGACTCTTCGGGAATGTCCACTTTTTCGAAGTAAGGTCACTGGAGCGTCGTCCCCCTGCAGTGAACAGGTAGTGTACATACGTATTTCTTGTATGTACGTAAAAATGGCTCACGAATAGAGGCAAATTCTAACAGCGGCGAACGATTAATTTACGAATTCTTCATATTTACGTGTAAGCACTGATGAGCGCACTGTGTGGTTCGATCAACCGGCCCGAAAGCTTTACTCTAAGCCATTACGCTCGACTCATGTATCCTGCTGCGTTGACTAGCGACTATGGTTTTCTGTATATAAAACTGAGTTTCATGCGGACAGCGTTCATCATGTATGAAAGAATACCCAGGTGGGTTGTTCAAACCTTTCAGAATGGAGTTAACGACAATGGGGATTAAGTAAACCCAGTTAGGTAATGGGCATTTAATCCTTCTAGACAGAATGTGGGGGTTACTCAGGATCGGAATTGGGGAAAGTTAAGCTAAGTGAAAGGCAATCAGCATGATGTGAAGTCGGCTGTGAGCAGGTTATAGGACGGTTTACGTAGTTAGTTAGTCTTAAGGCTTTAGAGCGCTTTTGGTTTATAAGTGGTTTTCTGTCAACTTTATTAATTAATTAAATTTAAATTGAGCCGATTTAACGGCTATAAATATAT
>CAVPGX010000038.1:0-92705 GCA_963704065.1 uncultured cyanobacterium
AAAGTCTCGCATTGAAGAGCTTTGGAGAAAATAATTAAGAAAAGCGAATGCAAGGGTCAGTTCAACGCCTGGTAGAAGTCTCTGTTTGCTTAGTGTTCCCTTGAAGAACTGTCACTAACAGCCCGATGAATTGACTGGGATCAATGCTTTTGGCCTCTGCATTCCCAGGAACAATCATTCTGCGCGACTCCCAAGATCGCTCGAACGGGGCCCTGACTGGTTTAAATATCACGCATTCGTGGGGCATTAAAATGAGCATATCCTACTATGACAGCCATATAAAACAGAAGATATTGGCACAATGCTGCATTGAAGGCTCTCAGTCGCCTGAATCATTCTAAACTCTATTGTCGCATCAACTATGCGCTACAATATACGTCGCCTAGTGACTAGACTTGAGACTTCGGAGCCTTAATAAATCAAAACAAAAAAAATCTAAGATCACTCCAAATAGATCATTAATCACCTGAAGAAAATCCCCGCTTCTACACAATGCCTTTGACTTCACGACTAAATATTCGGAATATTTCTTAACCGATCGACGTTAATTCCGGTATTGGCTCACTCATCAAGTTTATCCAGCCTCCAAAGCATCTCGCAGCGATCACTCATCACGGATTGCCTCGCATCTTCGCAGTTTCCGTGATTAATCAGGACTAGGGCCATGAAGTTCTTGATCAACCGATGCTGTTTCTAATCACTGCAGCAATGGGGTATTGTGTATTTTAACTGATATAGCCTCAGGCTTTAAACCAACACCCATGACCCTGGCTCAACCCCATAAAAAAGCAAAGGCACTTAAGCCCAGCAGCCGTCGTCCAGCAAAGGAATTGTGCAGTGAATGTGGTCTATGCGACACATCCTATATTCACTATGTTAAAGACGCCTGTGCTTTCTTAAATCAGCAAATTGCTGAGCTAGAAGCGGAGGCCCATGGGCGTAGTCGCGATTTAGATGACGAGATGGATCTCTACTTCGGGGTGCATCAAGAAATGATGGCCGCGCGGAAAATTGAACCGATCGCCGGTGCTCAATGGACCGGAATTGTCAGCACGATCGCGATCGAAATGCTAAATCGTGGACTAGTTGAAGGCGTCGTCTGCGTCCAAAATCAGCCCGACGATCGCTTCGGGCCAATGCCGATTATTGCCACTACGCCAGAGGAAATTCTAGCGGCGAAGGTGAATAAGCCAACTCTTTCCCCCAACCTCAATATCCTAGAGCAGGTTGAGCAGTCTGGGATGAAGCGATTACTCGCGATCGGGGTCGGCTGCCAAATTCAAGCGCTCCGAGCCGTACAAGACAAAATTGGCCTCGAAAAGCTGTACGTCTTGGGAACGCCCTGCACCGATAACGTTTCCCGTGCTGGCTTGCAAAAGTTTCTTGAGACCACCAGCCGATCGCCCGAAACCGTTGTTTATTATGAATTCATGCAGGACTTCAACGTCCATTTCAAGCATGAAGACGGTTCCACCGAATTAGTCCCTTTCTTTGGCCTGAATACGAAAGAACTCAAAGATGTCTTCGCCCCATCTTGCCTTAGCTGCTTCGACTACGTTAATTCCCTCGCTGACTTAGTTGTCGGTTACATGGGTGCACCATATGGTTGGCAGTGGATTGTGGTACGTAACGAAACGGGCAAAGAAATGCTGAATCTAGTCCAGGATTTGATCAAAACCCAGCCTGTTATGTCAAAAGGAAATCGTAAAGCCGCTGTTCAGCAGGGCATCAGCGCTTACGACAAAGCCGTGACCCTTCCCGTTTGGCTAGCGCGGATTATGGGTGTCGTAATCGATAAGATTGGGCCAAAGGGATTGGAATACGCTCGTTTCTCGATCGACTCGCACTTCACGCGCAACTATCTCTTCGTCAAGCGTCACCACCCCGAAAAGCTCGAACAGCATGTCCCCGCCTATGCCAAGAAAATTATCGAGCAATATCAGCTACCGAAGTAGCTATCAGCAGCCTGACTAATTGTCAGACTGACTCAATCGGCTCATCGTTCCTACTTAAACTAATAGCACTACACCAAACGCATACCTTTGGAGCGCTCCCAGGAGCGATTAGCTAAGCAGTCCTTGGAAAGCCGTTTCCTTCGCCACCAGTTTGCCTTCGTTCATCAGATAGTCATAGAAAGCCTCCGCGATCGCCGACATTTGCTTCGCGGCAGTATGCACAACGTACCAATGCCGTTGAATCGGAAAGCCTTCCACATCTAAAATTACAATCTGGCTATTTGCCCCCTCCAACGCCAACGTATGTTTTGACAACACAGAAATCCCTAAACCACCCGCCACAGCTTGCTTAATCGTTTCATTACTGCCGAGATCAAGCTTCACTTTGAGGGGCACATTGTTCGATTCAAATAATTTTTGAACTTCCTTGCGGGTACCTGATCCCGGCTCTCGCAGGATAAATGTCTCTTGGGCCAATCGCTCAAGGCTAATATGCTTCTCCTTGGTTAACACATGATTACGCGCCGCGAGCACAACAAGTGGATTTTCGAGAAAAGGGGTGACTTTAACATCAATATCCTCAGGCGGTTGACTGAGAATATAGAGGTCATGACCATTGGCGTTAATGCTGTCAATCAGATGCTCATGGTTCGTTACCGTTAGGGATATATCGATTCCAGGATAACGCTGACAAAACGGTCCTAAAATTCGCGGAATTACATATTTTGCGGTGGTGACAACGGCGATGCGCAACGTCCCCTGCTTCAGGCCTTGAATATTCGCAACCGCGATCTCAAACTGGTCGAGCCGGTCAAAAATGTCTTGGCAGGTGGCATACAGCTCTTTACCGGCTTCGGTTAGATAAAGCTTCTTGCCCACTTGCTCAAACAAGGGCATCCCGACCGTTTTCGATAGCTGCTTAACCTGCATTGACACAGTCGGCTGCGTTAAAAACAGTTCTTCTGCAGCCCGCGTAAAACTGTTGTGCGAAGCTACAGCCGCAAAAACCCTGAGCTGGTGCAAGGTTGCATTTTGCACATTAACTCTCCCAAATAATTAGCAACGGCCCAAAAGTATAGACAAAAATCAATAGATTCTATCGCCAACTGTGGCCCCCACCTATACAATTTTACCGTTATTATACTTGAATAAGAGCATATGCTCCCTTCCAATCAGCGTTGCACTTCGTCGGGTGACTTTGTAATCCCAGAGGCTGTGGCGCTTTTTTCATGGCGCTTTGCCGAATGACTTTCGCCCAGCCTAAAGTGCACAACGCGACACCAGCTCAAGCCTATAATAGTTGTGTTGTGTTGGCATAACGACCCAAAGGAAAACAATGGCAAATATTGTTGAGATCGCTGTTGGTAATGATGCATTTAAAACACTGGTGGCAGCGGTTCAAGCCGCCGGTCTAGTCGATGCATTACAAAGTCCAGGACCGTTTACGGTATTTGCTCCGGTTGATGATGCATTCGCAAAATTACCACCAGGTACCGTCCAGACACTCGTCCAAAATCCGCCACAGTTAGCCCGAATTCTGAAATATCATGTCGCGGCGGGAAAATATACCAAAGCTGATCTCGAAGGCGTGGATGAAATCACCTCTCTAGAAGGAACAACCATCCGATTAAACATGAAAGCGAATGAAGTCAAGAATGCCACCGTCATCATGGCCGATGTTGAAGCCGATAACGGCGTGATTCACGTAATCGACAATGTTATTTTGATGGGTCCGTAAGTCGCGATCAACCCAAAGCGGGTAACTCCATTACTAAGAAGTTACCCGCTTTAGACTGATCTAGTTGCCGCACATTGGCCCGATGTGGAATTTCGTGCGTTATCAGATCGCCCTCAACTCAAGCCTAGCGATATTCCGCAGTTTGAATATCGCGAATTCGCGCCTCCGGTCGCAGGAAACGGTCCATTTGCGCCTCAAAGAAGGCGCGATTTGCTTTTAAATGTTCTGGGTTCGGGTCGTCGAGCGGATACAGCAAGGCCGCACGTAGCGCCTGAATCACCGCTGATGTCACACAATACATTGAACGTTGGAACGTCACTGTTAGCTGAACTAACTTGTCGTCATCGCCACGACAATGTTGTTTGTAATAATCCTCTAAATACGGCGGCAAAAAGTGCAGCATATCCTGGGAGAGCAGCGTTGGCGGAATTCCGGCTGTCCCAACGGGGAATGTATCCGCATAAAGAATGCCATAGTGAAAATTTGGTTGCTGATCGGGAACTTCGTTTGCTTGCGCATTATAGGATTTCGTCCCCCGAAACGGCGCAGTCCGATAAAACACCGCTTCGACATAGGGCAATGCCGCTTCGTATAACCAAGTAAAGCCCTTCGATTTTGGAATCACTTCATAGCATTCACCATCAACATATACATGGTGATAGATTGGCCGACCAGCAATTGCAAAAATTCCATTCACCAGAAAGTCCATCGCTTCTGGCACCGTCGTAAGTTTGCCCTCATCATACAGATCCGACATTTCGAAAAATACCGGTGCCATCACTTCCCAGAACAAGCCCAAATTAGCATAGTAGGAAGCTTGCCGACATTGCTCGAGGAACAAGTCTGGGAATAATTTATACAGACCTAGCATTACCGGATTCCGCTTGAAGAATGCCTTAATCGCTTTATCAGCATTCTGGCGATACTCCTCCGAATCAAGATAGGCATCAAATTGGTTCCATGGCTCGTACATCTTGCGATGCCATAACATCGCCCGCATGCACTCTTCGGCAAATTCCATATTGACCCGATCGTGCCAAAGGTGATGCAGTAACCTTGGCAGCTTCGACTTAAGCTCACCTTGCTCAATAAACTCAAGCAATTCCGGATGACACTCGGCACCACCGCGCCAAACCCGCAAGTCGGCATCATCACCGGCATAATGATTATGGCGCTGGAGATATTCTTCCGAGATGAAGTACTTAAAAAACGGGAATGGTTTCAGAAAAACCTGCTCACCAATGTAGAGCAAATCACGCCAGTAGAAATCCATTGGTACAGCATAGGCCTTGTAGATGCCAATAATCTGCATCAAATTTTCTGGCGTATCTGGCAACATCGCACCACCCGCCTCAAGGCGATGCACAATATCAGCTAGCGGATGGGTTGAGGGTGGCAACGTCGATTTCGAGATAACAGCCATATGTGTAGCACTTACTCTAAGTGGATAAACAAAATTCGGTTAACAAACAACTAGTTGAATATCGTCGGGGCAGTATGCCCGGCATCCTCCATCAGATGCGTCGCAACATCCGCACCCCGAGGATAAGCACTCGTCACAATCTTGTTCGAAGTCGATTCGCTCCAGCGCACCAGCCAAGTCGGCTGTAATCCCAGAAAAACAATGAGGGCAGTCAAAACTAATGCCGGTGCCGTCTCTTGCTTTGAAACAATCGGATAGTAGGCACTTTTATTATCTAGCCGGCCAAAGCAGGTACGATTTAGCAAAATCACAAAATAAACCGCCGTCAAACCCGTACCAACGATCGAGACGACTGTCGCAACTGGATAAATTGGATAGCTACCCTGAAATACCATAAATTCCGCAATGAACCCCACCATTCCCGGAATTCCAGCACTCGCCATCGCCGCCAAAATCAGCAGTGCCGCAATCAGGGGCAACCCGCGAATCGGGTTAAGCAAGCCATTCAGGGCATTCAGTTCACGGGTACCCACTTTCGACTCAACCAGTCCAACCAGATAGAATAGCAAAGCCAAAATCAACCCGTGGGCGACCATTTGGGCAATGACACCAACCATGCTCAAACTCGTTAGGGCCGCTGTACCCAACATGATGTAACCCATATGACCGATCGAGCTGTAGGCTACCATGCGCTTGATGTCATGCTGAGCAATCGCTGCCATTGCCCCATATAGCACTGAAGCTGCCGCAATAGTCGCCATAATCGGGGCGATCGTCGCCCAAGTCTCCGGGAATAATCCAACGGCAAAACGCACCAGACCATAGGTTCCGAGTTTTGACAAAATCCCGCCGAGCATAATCGAAACCGGTGCAGACGACTCGACATAGGCATCCGGCAACCAAGAATGCAGCGGCACTAACGGAATCTTAATTCCAAATCCAACCAGCAACAGTGTCAGCAAAACGAGTTGAACATTTCGTGGTAGGTCGCGGGTATTGATCGTGCTGTACTCAAAACTATTGTTTTTCGTCAGCCAGTTAATTGCCAGAAATGCTGCCAGGATGATTACACCGGACAACGCTGTATAGATTAAGAATTTAGTAGCAGCGTATTCACGGCGCTCACTACCCCAAATCACGATTAATAGATAAAACGGAATCAGCTCTACTTCGTAAAACAGGAAAAACAACAGCAGGTTTTGGGCCAAGAAAGCCCCCACCACACCAGCATTCGCGACTAACACTAAGGCATAGAACAAGCGCGGACGTTTGAGTTCTTCACCCGGTTTCAGACCAATCTTGGCATTCACCACGATCAACAGTGTCAGCAAGTTCACGAGGCCCAGCAACGGCAACGATAGTCCATCGATCGCCAAACTGAAATTCAATCCCAACGGCGGTAGCCACGGCACCGACGTCGCCAACTGGAACCCCGACTGCTGCAAGTCAAACTGCGCAAACAGAGAAATGGTTAAACCCAACAGTCCCAACACCACCGCAATCGCACCCAGCCGGGCTTGACGCGGGGTTAATTGACCAGGATAAAATCCAAGTATCGCCGCACCCACAATAGGCACCAAAATCAATAGACTCAGCATGATGTGATTATCCTCGGTAAGCAACCTAATGATTCAGAGCGAGCGAGATTTTTGATATTAGCTGCGAGAACAGGGGCAGACTCAACCAAATTCCTAGCAGCGAAGCCCCTAAGACAATCGTCAGCGCATAGAACTGTAATTGTCCCGAATTACTGTATTTCAAGGTTTGACCGCTGAAGAGCGTTACAATCCCGATTAGGTTAGCCAAGCCATCGACTAGGTATTGATCGAACCAGCTCACCAACTGCGCAAAAATCCCCACAATCGCCACAATCGTATTGCGGTACAGCTGCGGTGTATAGAAGTCGTAGGCAAACAAATCTTGAAGTTTGGGCCAAGGCAAACGCACCGGTTTAGTGACGCTGCTGCCGGCATAAACCACCGCCGCAGTCGCAACCCCGATAGTCGTACTCAAAATCAGCACTAACATGATCCCTTGATTAATCGCCGCCCAAGCGGGCAACAACCCAACCGCCCCCAGAATAATCGGTAAATGGAGCGTAAATCCCATGGTGATGGCCATGGGGAATGCCATGGGCCAATGCACTTCTGGAGAGCGCTGCGACATCGACTGCGCCTCGCCCAAAAACACTCGGCAGAAGACGCGCGTGAATCCAAACGCCAGAAACAAGTTGACAGCAAGCACCAACCAAACCACAGAGGAATGGCTCTGCCACAGATCGCTAACCAGCTTCAACATCGCCCAGAAACCACCCATGGGTGGCAAGGCAGCGAGGCCCGCGGCACCAATCGCAAAGCTGATGCCAGAAATTGGGCGACGCCCCCACAGACCACCCATTTGCGTAACGTCCTGGGTAATCCCATTCCAGACAACCGCACTGCTACTCATGACCATCAGCGCCATCCCTAACGCATGGGTCAAGCTCAATAACAAGGCCGCTTGGGTATGACCCGTCCCCACCGCAATAAAGATCAACCCCATGTAAGCACTCGTAGGGTAGGACATTGTGCGCTTAATATCGATCTGCGCAATCGCAATTAACGAACCCCCGATCGCCGTAATCGAACCGATCAACACCGCCACAGTTAAAACTGTTGGCGATAGCGCGAGTACCGGCTGCAACTTGACCAGCACCCAAGCGCCAACTTGAACCACAATCGCATTTCGCAAAATTGTACCGGGCACAG
Organism: uncultured cyanobacterium; assembly: GCA_963704065.1. Classification (GTDB taxonomy): domain Bacteria; phylum Cyanobacteriota; class Cyanobacteriia; order Leptolyngbyales; family Leptolyngbyaceae; genus Romeriopsis. The sequence goes on from CAVPGX010000038.1 coordinate 7,864, forward strand.
GGCCTTCCATCGCCTCATCCAACCACAGATGCAATGGGAACTGAGCACATTTACCCATTGGCCCCGCTAACAGTGCCAACCCGACGAGAGTAATCAAAGTCGGATCAACATCAGCGGTCTTAGCCCACTCGACCAACTCTGTGTAATTCCAAGTTCCAGCCAGCGGCAGCAACGCCACAACACCCATCAATAAAAATAAATCCCCCACCCGTTTCGTCAGAAAGGCGTCCCGCGCCCCTGTCACGACCAACGACTGATTGAACCACAGACCAATCAGTAGATAAGTACCCAAGGTCAGTAATTCCAGCGCCATATAACCAAAGAACAGCGAATCCGTCAGCACCAGGAAATTCATCCCAGCCTCGAAAAACGCCATCAATGAGAAAAACCGGGCCCAGCCCCAATCCATCTCCATATAGCCAACTGCAAACAACTGCGCAGCCAGATTCAACCCAGTAATCACGACACAAGCAGAAACTGCAGCAGCATCAATGTGAAACGGAATCGATAGATCAAGACTGGCCACAGTCAACCAAGGCACACTAAAATTCACCGCTGGCTTATTCCATGAATAGATCAGCGCGATCGACGCATGCATAAAGGCCGTCAGTGTCATCAAAATATTGATATAACCCGCCGGGCGCGGGCCAGTCCGGCGAGTAATGCCGGGGAACCAAAAGACTGATAGCGCTGCTCCCAAAATGGTATACAACGGTAACAGCCACATCGATTGAACGAGTGGGTGCTGCATAGATTAGGCAAACTAAATATTAAGACTCAGACAAACAAAACCGAAGTGACCAGCATTCCAGTTGACTTCTATCACTGAGAACCGACGAGCATTAACATCGACAAGCGCCGCACTAAATGACTTTGAGGACACATTGAATTTGGTCAATGCTTCACTCCAATACAATAGATAACATACTTCTTGAACCCGATGCTATGCCATTGGATTGCTTTTTATAGGGGGGAGTGGTTAGTTTTGTTAATAGTTTAGTTTTGTCTCGCAGCTGAAGGGGCGACGCATCATTTTGATCAAAGCGTCGTCACTAAAAATGATCGCGTCACGGACACGATCACACTACATTTTGGTTCAAACCCTATTATTCGGTAGGAGCCGACATCAGCTACTGGAAGCAGTAGCGATTCAGTTCTCCCACTAACTGTGACGCCTGTTGGCCAAGTCGGTTACTCGCCGCCACATCATCGCGATTGTGCGCCGTCTCCATGCTAATGAAAACACTACTGAAACGAGTTTGCAAAGAACGGAGTTTACTGTCATCGATCGGCAAGGTCCGCAGAGTATCAACTTTGCGGCTGTAAAAATCTGGCCCCATATGCTTGCTGCTGACTACGGTAGCAAACAGACTACGGCACTGACTCGATGTGGCCTTGACCACAAGCCGCCCATTAGCCGCCATCAAGCAAGGGGCGGTATGCACCACAGCCGTAGCAATTGAGAGCGAAACAATACAACTACCGAGAGAAACTGGAACACGCGACATCTTCAACATGAAGCCCTAGCACTAGGTTAAGGTGTCTATCCAAGATAACCAGGGATATCTCCCCGCATCATCGGCATTCCCACCCATCCTCAAATTACGTAGAATTATTTACTAAAGTTCATGCTGACGCAGAACCAACCTCCGTACAACTTCCGGCCCCACCCATCAGAAACGTATCGAGTGATACAACTTTCGTCGCTGTATCGCTCATAAGTTAAAGAGTGGATGTGTTATCAGTTGAGCTACGGAAAAGCTGTGAAATTAAATCGCTACGATCCTGGCAAGTTCTACGATGAGCTGTTTCTAGCTCCGGGGAAACCCCGACCTGAAGCGCTCGAGCTGGTGAACTTGGTTAATTCACTCTCTCCTGCAGAACTGAAACAACGGCAAGCCGCAGCGCAAGCCATGCTCTTTAAGCTCGGCGTCACATTCAATGTTTACAGTGATGACCAAGGCACCGAACGGATTTTCCCGTTTGACATCATTCCGCGGATTATTTCGTCGTCCGAATGGACGACGCTCGAGCGGGGCCTGAAACAACGGATTCATGCATTAAATTTGTTTCTGAGCGACATTTATGGTGAGCAGAAAATTCTGAAGGATAAAGTCATCCCCTCAGAGTTAGTGTTTTCTGCTAGTGGCTTCCTCGAACCATGTATTGGGATGAAGCCACCGCAGGATATTTGGTGTCACATCACGGGTACGGATCTAGTCCGCGATGATGCGGGCGATTGGTACGTCTTAGAAGACAACTTACGCTGTCCTTCGGGGGTCTCCTATGTACTCGAAAACCGGCGGGTGATGAAGGCCACCTTCCCGAAAATCTTTCAAAACGTCCCCATCCAACCGATCGAGAAATATTGCAATCAGCTATTAGAAACACTGCTGAATATTGCGCCGCCAAACTTACCGGAACCAACTGTGGCCGTGCTCACACCGGGCATGTACAACTCGGCATACTTTGAACATGCATTTCTGGCCCAGCAGATGGGCGTGGAACTGGTCGAAGGGCGGGATCTAGTTGTTGCCGATGGCTATTTACAAATGCGCACCACCAAAGGACTGCAACGGGTGGATGTGCTATATCGCCGCATGGATGATGATTTTATCGACCCCACCGTGTTTCGATCGGACTCCGCACTGGGGATTCCTGGTATCGTGGATGTCTATCGGGAGGGCCGCTTAGGGCTCGCCAACGCCTTAGGGACAGGTGTGGCCGACGATAAGGTGATTTATGCCTACGTGCCAGAAATGATTCGGTACTACTTGGATGAGGAGGCGATTCTCGCCAATGTGCCAACCTACCTGTGTTGGGAACCAAAACAGCTGGAGTATGTTTTAGCCAATCTGGACAAACTCGTGGTCAAGGCGGCGAATGAATCCGGCGGCTATGGTATGCTCGTGGGCCCCCATGCTTCGCCGGAAGAGCGTTCAGAATTCGCCGAGCGGATTAAGGCCACACCGCGCAACTATATTGCACAGCCGACGCTGAGTCTATCGCGGGTCCCCACGATGCTGGATGGAGAGTACGAAGGGTGCCATGTTGATTTACGCCCCTACGTTCTGTATGGCGAGGAAATCTTCGTCAACCCCGGTGGACTCACCCGTGTCGCCCTCAAGCGGGGTTCGCTGGTTGTGAACTCCTCCCAGGGTGGCGGCAGTAAGGATACTTGGGTCGTGGCATCAGAATAAACCCCATGACATCGCGCTTCTCGCATTCAGGCTCTAGGAATCATCGGATTATTGTTTGAGGTTGTTCGATTATGCTCAGTCGCGTTGCTGAATCAATTTATTGGATGAATCGCTACATTGAGCGGGCTGAGAATATGGCGCGATTCATTGACGTCAATCTCAATTTGCTGCTTGATGCGGATCGGAGCTTAGACCAGCAATGGGAGCCGATCATCGCCACGACCGGCGATCGTGACTTATTCAAGGAGCGCTATGGTGAAGCGACCCAGGAGAATGTGATTCAGTTCTTGAGCTGTGATCGGCACTATCGCAGCTCGATCTTGGCTTGTGTGACCACCGCCAGGGAGAACGCCCGCTCCGTCCGCGAAATTATTTCTTCTGAGATGTGGGAGGAGTTAAATACGTTTTACTTCATGGTCAAGGATACCGCCGCACTCACAACCGAAGTCGAATGGCCGACGTTCTTTGCAGAAGTGAAGCGATCGTGCCATCTGTTTGAGGGATTAGCCCATGCCACCATGTCACACAACGAAGCCTGGCATTTTGGTCAGGTAGGCCGATACCTCGAACGTGCCGATAAAATTACGCGGCTTTTGGATGTGAAGTACTTTATTCTGCTGCCGTCATTGGGGTATGTCGGCAGTGCGCTCGATGAACTGCAATGGACGGCACTATTGCGATCGGCCAGTGCCTACGAAATGTACCGCAAAACACATCAGCAACATCGGCTTGACCCACAAGCAATCGCAGGATTTCTATTGCTCGATCGGCATTTTCCCCGTTCGGCCGGCGCTTGTATTCGATCGGCCGAAAAGTCACTGTATGAAATCACCGGCAATGCCGTGGGGGTGTGGAGTAGTGCGGTTGAGCGGAGTTTTAGTAAACTCCACACAGATTTGAACTACGTACTGATTGAAGAAGTAGTGGAAACGGGTTTGCATGAATTCTTAGAGCGCTTACAGGAACGGATTAATCAGCTAGACGATCTGATGTTTGAGACATTCTTCGCGCTACAATCAGCCGCATAAAGGAAAGGCAAGTCAGCTGAGCATTCAAGCCAAATCGGCTGAACATTCACACCAAATTGACAGCCAAAATCCATCTGACTGGCGACTCAACTAGTCAGTGGATTCAAGTCCAAATCGCTGTGTTGCCCCATGCGCTATCGCATCGCCCATACCACGACTTATACCTACGATCGGCCAGTGCAGCTCTTGCCGCATGTGGTCCGATTACGCCCCCGCTCCGACGGCTGGCAAAGTTTGCATGAGTTCCACATGCAGGTCACGCCCGCACCCAAGGGGATATCTCATATCAATGACCTCGATGGCAATGTGATTACCCATCTCTGGTTTGAGCCAGAACTTCGAACCAGCACGCTACAAGTTGACATCATATCCAGCGTCGAAACGCATATCGACAATCCATTCAACTACCAACTGCCACCTTGGGCTTTGCAGTTACCCTGTGACTATCCCAGTTCATTACAGCAGCAACTGCAGTCATACCTGCGCCTTGGGCAGCCACTCGACCCGAGTGCCCATAGCCTCGCCCAAACCCTGTGGGGAGACACCGACGGACAAGTTCAAGATTTTCTGTCACAGCTGACTAATTTGATTTACAGCCAATGTGGCCAAGTCGTCCGTGAGAGCGGACAATCCTGGCCAGCCGGACTAACCTGGTCAAAGAAATCCGGGTCTTGCCGCGACTATACGGTGCTATTTATGGAAGTATGCCGCGCGATGGGCCTTGCAGCCCGATTCGTCAGTGGCTATCAAGAGGGCGATCCAGATATGCAACATCGCCACCTGCATGCGTGGCCTGAGGTTTATTTGCCCGGAGCGGGCTGGCGCGGCTATGATCCAACCCATGGTCTTGCTGTCGCTGATCAACATATCGCACTGGTTGCAAGTGCTGACCCGCAATATGCCGGTCCGATCGAGGGACATGTGCGATCGGATTTAGGGTCGGCAACTTCTACTTTGACCTACGACTTACAGATCGACTACTAGCTGTGTACTTCAGGCAAGTAGCTGCGCCATAATTTCGCTCGATACTTCATCTTCATTTAAGGCTTCGCTGTCGTGATTATCCTCATCGGTTGCCAGCACAGTTTCCAACGGGATTTCAAACATAAATTTCGTCCCCTCACCGGCGGCTGATTCAAACCAAATCTTACCTTTGTGAATTGCTTGGATAATGTTGTAACTAATCGAGAGTCCTAAGCCAGTCCCTTTGCCGATCGGTTTACTCGTAAAAAATGGGTCAAACAGCTTTGCTTGGTACTCAGTGGGAATGCCCGGACCATTATCCGCGATCGTTACCCGCATGTATCCCGCCACCGCAACTTCCGTTGTAATCCAAATAGTTGGCGAAACGGCCTCATGGTCGCCCGCTGCAGCTGCAACTATCGATGACTCTAAGGCATCGATAGCGTTGACCAAGAAATTCATCAAAACTTGATTGATTTGTCCTGGATGACATTCCACCGGCGGTAGTTCCTGGCCGTACTGCTTCAAAATCTGAATCGCTGGGCGATCGGGCTGTGGCTTGAGCCGATGCTGCAAAATCAGCAAAGTGCTCTCAATGCCCTCATGCAGATCCACCGCTTTAAAACTTGACTCATCCAGCCGCGAAAACTGTCGTAGCGACGAAATGATTTCATGAATCCGATTCGAGCCAACCTCCATCGACTGCAATAGCTTCGGCAAATCTTGGCTAATAAAATCCAGTTCGATTTCCTCAACCTTATCTTCGATCACCGGGGGGGATTGCGGATATTGCGCTTGATAAAGGTTAATCAGATCAAGTAGACCATGAATATAATTCTCTAAATGTGGAATATTTCCGTGAATAAAGTTAACTGGATTATTAATCTCATGGGCAACACCGGCGACCATTTGCCCCAATGCAGACATTTTTTCGCTTTGGATCATCTGCGCTTGAGTTTGTTTCAGCACAGTCATCGCCTTTTTTAACTTTTGATTGCTTGCTTCTAGTTGTTGATTAGCGACGTGCTGTTTTACCAACAACTGATCAGCAAAATCTCTTGTCCTGAGCAGACTAATTTGTGTCTTGACTCGGGCCAAAACTTCGGAAATTTCAAACGGTTTTATGATGTAGTCAACTCCACCCACTTCGAAGGCCTTTAACTTCTCCTCAACTTCGTTACTCGCACTCAGGAAAATGATCGGAATTGCACCGGTTTTTGGATCATTTTTTAACGTTCGACAGATTTCATATCCGTCCATATCAGGCATTTGAATATCCAGCATAATCAGGTCAGGCAACTCATGCTGGATACCGATTAACGCCATTTTGCCATTCTTTGCACAACGTACTGAATAGCCCTGCTGGGTTAACGTATTCGACAAGAGTAGTAGATTGCCCGGCACATCATCCACAATCAAGATTTTGCCCGGTTCTTCCTGAGGACTGTTAGATAGTTTCATGGGTAAGCTCAATGATCTTATCGAAGTCAAAGTCTTGAACCAATTTTCTTAATCCATACTTCAGCTGTTGCGATTCCACCGGGAGTTCTTCAATCAGCTGGCTGATGGCCTCTGCGTTCAAATGTTTTGCTGCTTGATTGATATGTTGAACCCAGGACTCCGGCATGGAAGACAAGTTCATCATTGAGGACAGCGGTGCATCGAAAGCATGATCGTTAGTTGGCTCGTCAGATATTGGCTGCATAACATAGTCCACATCCAAATATTCTGCCAACATTCCCAGGAGATTTCTTTCCTGAAAAGGCTTACTAATAAAAGCATCACATCCAGCGGCAAGTGCCGCACTGCGCTGCGTTTCAAACGCGCCAGCCGAAAGGGCAATAATCAGCGGTTGTGGGACAGTGCTGTCGGCACGAATCACTTGAGTTGCCTCAAGCCCATTCATCACCGGCATTTGAATATCCATCAAAATTAAATCTGGGTGATATTTCTGCCACATTTCAACTGCCCTACGACCATCCACAGCAATGCGTATAGAGTACCCAATTGCAGTCAATAATTGACCCAAAACTTGGCGATTCTCCCATTTATCTTCAACAATCAAAATCTCAGGGGCCTGATATCCGGGCGCCAGCATGGCCACTAGCTCGCCACTATCAGTGAGCTGATCGGTACTAAACTGAACCATTTCAACTGGCAGCGCAAAGCGAAAACAGGTACCTTGATGCAATTGACTTTGCACCGTTAAATCTCCCCCCATCATCTTGACGAAATTTTGGCAAAGGGCCAGTCCCAAACCCGTTCCTTGATGGGAAGCCTTGCCTGATTCAGTTTGGACAAAAGGATCAAAAAGAGTCGATAAGTCTTCCACATCAATGCCAAATCCTGTATCAATAACGACAAAATCCAGTACCTGTGTCGATCGATCGGCGGCTTTATTGGCATCCGCGTCATCCACGGCGACGGCGCGGCGCCGCACGACCAAACTCACTGATCCATGCTCAGTAAATTTGATCGCATTATCCAACAAGTTAATGCACACCTGCTTAAGTTTGCCCGCATCCATTCGCACAAACGGATGAACTTCCGGGGCGATCTGAATTGTTAGACGAATCCCTTTGTGCTGCGCTTTTAAGCGAAACATCGCTTCCAACGATTCAAGCAGTTGAAATAAATCACAATCGCTCAAGTTGAGTTCGACTTTGCCCGCCTCGACTTTGCTTAACTCCAAGATTTGATTGATTAACGTCAGTAAGTGCTCACCACTGCGATTAATCGTTGCGAGATTACGCTTCTGCATTGACGTTAAATGCACATCACGGTTGAGCAATTGCGTAAAGCCCAAAATGGAGTTCAACGGTGTCCGTAATTCATGGGTCATATTGGCCAGAAATACGCTTTTTGCGTGGTTGGCCGCCTTCGCATCGCCGATCGCACTTTCTAACGCGATCGCTTGGTTTTCTAACATCTCACTATGACTTTCCAAATCATCGCGGGATTGCTTTAAATAATCAGTCATCTGGTTAAACATGCGCGCCAGTTGACCGATTTCATCACCGGACTCAATCCTGGCCTTTGTATCAAAATCCCCCGCCGTAATCTGGGCGGTTGCTTCAGTGAGGCGGATGATCGGGGCAGCAATTTTGCGCCGCAGCAGCCAGGCTATAAACAGCACGAATATCAAGCAGATTAATCCACCAAATATCATTTCTAATTGCGCAATTCCAATCCCTTTTTTGGCGGTTGTAAGCTCGGTAGATAGAGCCTGTTGCTGACTTGCCACAATTGTTTGCAGCATGCCTAGCATCTCATTAGCCAGCGGTTCTGCCTGGGTTGAAAAAATGTAAAGATCCTGCCGTCTTTGTTCCCCTTCAACAATTTCAAACATTTTGGGCGGCAATTTCATAAATTCGCGGCGTTGTTCAGCCATCGCCGCTAAAATTTTCTGCTGCTCTGGAGGCATTTGACGAGGAATGTATTTGAAAATCCTCCCAAACCTGCTGATTCATGACAAAATGCGATCCATATTCAAATCGCAGCGACGGATTTTGGGTGACGAGATACCCTCTCAATGAAGAAACTAAAAGCGCAAAGGAACTTTGTAAAGCAGTCAGATCGGTTAGCAGGTGCGTGTTATATCTGAGATGGCGGTTGTCGCGCTTGGAATTCAACTAAAGTCTGAGTATTTGACTCAATAGCAGCGATCAAACCTTCACCTTCATTTTTAAACAGCTGCAGTGCGGGTTCATTGATTAAGTAATTATCACGTAAGGTAAAGAGACGATCTGGCAAGCGTTTCCACTGCGCATACTTTGTCTGCATTGACGCCAACAATTCCAGATTTTGCGGGTTTGAGTCCTGTTCTAAGATTGCTTGCAATCGCGCCAGTTCCACTTCAAAATCCTGACGTACCCGATGATAGGCATCCCGAAAATCCGACTCTCCCGTGGCCAGATAACCCCGCACATGCGACGACATGTGCAGCAAACTCGCTTCCGCTTTGGCCGAAGTCAAGGCAGCCGGAACTCTGACTTTTTGCGTGCGTTGAATATTGGCAGCAGTGACAACATTGCCAAGGTAGTTACGGCTCATCACAAAGAGAGACAAGACCCACTATAATCGCAAACCCTAAAGTGAGCTTATGACTCAGACTCAGATAGTAGAGATATCTGCGCCCAGCAAAATATGTCGAAACAGGCTTCGCTTTGAAAGACCGCACAACTTGCGACACTAAAGACTTCATAACATCGATTTAGCGGACGACATTGCCAAGCCTGAATTGAAATAAAATTGGGCATAGCCCAACTCATTTAGCTGATTCCAAGCATAAATATCGGAGCGAAAGGCTTTCCAGTTGGCATAGATATCCCGAAAATCTTGGTCCTGACTAGCGTATTCGTCATATAGCTCAAAAGCAGCTTTGATAGGCCGCCTTTAAGATATTTTGATTAAACGGCAGCACACGGGTGCCACCTTGGGTGAGCTGCCCAAGCACGTCACCATTGACCGAATTAAACTTGGCCAACATTTTCTCGTTCACATCGATCGCCGCCGCTTTAAAAATCTCCTGGTATGTTTTCGGCAATTTCTCCCATTCTTGCCGGTTCACTTGAAATTCATAGCTTGGCCCCGGCTCCCACCAACCAGGATGATAGTAAATGGGTGCCACCTTATGCAGGCCCAACATTTGATCGGCATGGGGATTCTTCCATTCCGCCGCATCGATCTGATCTTTTAGCAACGCATCAAAAATCCGATCGCCTGCAAGCAGTATGCACTTTCGCTCCCAGCCGTTCCAGAATTTTTCCACCGAGCCCCGGCACTCTGATTCTCAAGCCTTTAAAGTCAGAAATAGTATTCACTTCCCGCTTAAACCAACCACCCATCTGCGTGCCAGTATTCCCGCCAGGGAAATTAATAATTCCGAGTGGCGCATACAGTTTCTGCATCGCCTCCAGTCCACCGCCGTAATAAAGCCAGGCATTCTGCTGGGATGCCGTCAGGCCAAAGGGAAGCGTCGTGCCAAATGCCAGTGCAAGACCTTGATCGAGGTAGTAGTAACTCGCCGTATGACCACATTCCACCGTGCCCGCCTGCACCGCTGGCAATACCTTGAAGCCATCGGCCAGTTCTCCTGCCGGATAGGGGGTAATCACAAAGCGACCATTCGTCATTTGATTAATCTGCTGACAAAATAAATCAGCCGATTCAAACAGAATTTGCAGTGACTTCGGCCAACTCGTTGCCATGCGCCATCGAATCGAAGGCAGCGCTGATTGGACTGATGCGGTCGGTGCAGGATCATTTGTCGAAGTGGCCAACGCCGCCGCACCGCCCAAGGTCAGCGCACTCACCGTTGTTAACCCTAATAAATTTCGGCGTTTCATCGGTTTTGCACAATTAATAGTTAGCAGCTTTGATAGAAAAGTCAAAATAGTTCAGCTCATTCCCAAAGTTCCACTGATAAACCTGGGACCGAAAAGCCTTCCATTGCTGATAGATTGAGCGGAAGGTGGCATTCTGACGGGCATATTCGTCATAAATTTCGAAGGCTTTGGTGTAAGCCGTCTGCATAATTGCCTGATTAAATGGCCGAACTTTAACACCGCTATTATTCAGACGCTTTAGAACCTTACCATTGCGAGCGCATTGTATTCGGCGAGCATCGTGATGTTGGTATTTGATGCCGCGTTTGCAAGATCGTCTGGTATTCCGATGGCAGCTGCTGCCATTGCTCTAGACTCACCTGCAGTTCATAGGTCGCCCCAGGCTCCCACCAACCAGGATAGTAGTAGTAGGGAGCGGCCTTAGGCAAGCCCATGATGTCATCGTCATGGGGATTGTTCCATTCCACTGCATCAATTTCACCGGACAGTAGCGCCGGGCACAATTTTATCGGCAGAATAAACTTTGACCTCAGCCCCTAGAGCGTTTCATGACTTCGCCCCCGAAGCCAGGAATTCGCATCTTGACGCTTTGGAGATCCGCTAGGGTATTAATCTCTCGACGAAACCAGCCACCCATCTGCACGCCGGTGTTGCCAGCGGGAAAGTTAATGATGCCGTAGGACGCATAAATTTTCTGGATTGCCTCCAGCCCACCACCGTAATATAGCCAGGCATTCTGTTGATCGGCATTGAGTCCAAAGGGGACGTTCGAGCCAAAAGCCAATGCGGGTATTCTGTCAAAGTAATAGTAACTCGCCGTATGGCCGCATTCGACCTCCCCCTGGAAACCGCGTCCAAAACATCAAACCCTGGAACGAGATCGCCCGCCGCATAGGGCGTGATTGATGAATTTTCCATCGGTCATCTGACTGACTTGATGGCAGATTGACTCCGCTCCCCCAAATAAAATATCGAGGGACTTGGGCCAGCTAGTGACCATCCGCCAATGTATCGACGGCTGACGATCAATCAGGTTCGATCGCTTCTCGTCACTTTTAGCACTACGCTGACAGGCACTTAAGGAGGCAGTCCCGGCGGCAAGTACGGCTCCCTTGATCAGGTCACGCCGATCCATGGCTTTAGATCCAATGCTTTTTGCAACCCTATGGTGCCCCCAAGCCATCACAAAACATCAAAAAGAAATGCGCACCATGCATAGCCCTACTGCTTATCCCGCAAGTTCTTCAGCGAGCAATCTGTTACAAAAGTCGGCCCCTTGCCACTCCGGAAACGCCACGATCTCCTGATTTCACGCCCAGGCTCAGAGTTTTGGGCGATCGATTACCGTTAGGTTTATGGCCCGGTCAAAACAATGGCGACGGGGCGATCGCCTGTCCTGATTCATCCAACTTACTGTCGCTCAACCACGATCGCCGACTTCACTGGTTTCGCAATCGCTTTCCCAGACTGATCAACCTTCCCGAAGATTGGCTGATTGTTATAGAACAGCGCCGATGAACTGCCACCATCTAAATTCATCGCCGTTTCTGCTCCCAACGATTGCATCAATTCGGCCAACTCCGGGATGGTCATACCTGCTCCTGGTTGGTCTTGGGCGATCATCACAAGCAAGACTTGATTATCGGCAGTAATGCCGATCGCACTTCTCGCATTCGGTACTTTTGTGCCGATCGCATCGCGCCCCAACTCCGCATCAGTGAAAGCTTCACGCTGGGATTGCAGGTTGGGTAGTAGTTGGGGACCACCGCCGATCGCATCGATCACTTGACATCCCGTCGGAGCCGGTTGCGAACGACGCTCAATTCCATAGCTCGTTTGACCGCCGCAGTCATAGCGGCGAAACTCCGACCGATCCAAAATTTGACGGAGATATATCTTGAGATTCGGATTTTCCGTCAGTTGGGCATTTTGCTTTGGATCGGCAACAACCTCGCGATTCAGAGTGACATAGGAAGTCGTTTTCTGGTTGTCCGGGTCGAAAAATCCACCGTTAATCGCCGCGATCGCCTGATTCGATTTTGCAAATTCGGCAATTGGCTGTAATGCCTCGGTAACGGCAGGCTTGATGATATATCGATCATCCGTTGGTACCGTCAAAATGTGGACCGTAGCACGCGGCAGTTTCTGCTGCTTATAGTCAAGGTTTACTCCCGACTGTAGCGGTGTTGACGTAATTGCCGGGCTTACCGTAGCCGAGGGACTGGCCGCAACCGGCGGTTCTGTTCCCGCATCCAACGGTACTGTGCTGGCGCAGCCCACCATCACGATGGAGGACAGCATCACCACCAATTGTCGATACATGCCTATCCTCCCTATCGCATACGCCCGGTTCAAGCCTGAAACTACCGCTGGCTATCTCCTTCATTACGCCGCAAAATCACCTTTGCCGGGGCTATAACTCATCAAAACTTAACTCTGACATATCATCATCAAGATTGGGCGAAATTACCACTTGGTCGAGCATCGCACGATAGCTTTCACGTTTGGTGGCAGCTTCCACGGTAATCGCCGCAATCTGAATTTCTAGGCTACCAAACGGTAACGTTAACTGCGTCGTCGCCTCCAACTCGCCGTGATCATTCGGCACAAAATCCACCATCCAGCGTGGACCATCCAGTAATGTGCGCGTTTGCCGATCGTTAATCCACAGTTTGACGTAAAGCTTCGGCGGAATATCCGGTAGCTTCACCCGCAGGTGAATCGCCTGACCAACCACCAGATCACCCTGCTCCAAAATCACCAGCGTCGGTTCTGGTACTGGCTGATCCGCCGCTAGTAGCAGCGGATTACTCAATGGCGTGACGGGCCGGGGAGTCGGTAATGCCTCTGGCAAATCATCAACGACCACTTCGCTTGCCACTGGATCGAGGTTAGTCGGAGAGACTGCCGGCGCTTCTAGGTCGCTCGCACATGATGCTTCCAGTATGGCCGCATCATCTGTGGGCAACCCGTCATCCAACACTGGTGCGATCGCATCATCTAGCCCTGGTGAGTCTAAATCATCTGAGTCTAAATCATCCGTGTCGCTGTCCACCACAACAGCTTCAGGCGCAATGTCGGCCTCAATCACCACACGATCATCGAATGTTTCATCAACCGATCGATCAAACAAATCATCTCGATCAAACAAATCATCGGACAGCACTGGGTCTAATGCTGGCGAGATCACGGCTTCAAGATCGGGCGTCGATGCCGCGATCGCCTCGGCATCCACATGGAGCTGCCGCGCAGGGGAGCTTGAGCCTGGCAACTCAACATCCTGCATCGACTCAAGTTTATGGCGCGGTGCGGGCGCGGGCGCATCCGCTGGGACAGCGCCAATGAAGTTAAAGAAACCAAAATCAACCGCTGGTCGGGGTGGATCAGGTCGTTGCTTGGTTTCAGGCGGCGTATCGACTGGGCCGATTGCCGCAAACAAATCATCAATTGCCGCTGTCGCCGTAAAGGTTTGCTGAGCCAGCGGTTCGGCACCAGCGTCATCAATCACCACTTCACCCACTAGGAGCTGCGCACTGACTGTATCTGGCACACCCAATGGTGCCGCAATCACTAGCGGTAAGGCTTGCTGCTCCAAAGTTTGACGATATATCGCGAGCGGCGACGCTGTTTGTGGATCAATCAGTTTGACGACTAGTTCAGCCTGAGAAATGACTGTAGGCATCCGCTCAGACATGACTTGACCATAGACCATCAAAACTTCACCCCGGCGGAAGTGATAGATACCAGGCACTAATTCGATCGTTAGCCGGGGACGGTCGATCGTGGCCTGGGCCGGTAGCACATCGGAAGCATCAATTAAGGCCGACACCACACTGGGAGAAGCCGTAATGCTATCAGCTGGTTCAGTGACGACTGGTTCTGCCAGTTCCGCCACCGGTTCAACCGATTCAGTGACAACTGGTTCCGCCGATTCAGCGACGACTGGTTCAACCGATTCAGTATTCCTGGGTGCCGCTGGTTCAGCCGCCGCATCGTCCATCGCTGCGGTCGCACCCGTTCTGATGTCCATTCCCCAGGAGAAATCAGCGGTTAAGTCTGAGGGCGGCAGTGATTGTGACGTGTCAACGTAAAGACGATCGCGATTGGATAAATGTGTCGTTTCCGCTTCAAGCGCCTGTGCATCCGCATCAGTGAACGTCATTACATCCGCATGATCGACATCACCCAGATCACTCGCATCGTCAGGCTCAATATACGTATCCAGCTGACTCAGTTCATCAAAGGAATCAGACCACAAGGATTCATCCTCCGCCGAGAATAGCGCATCAAACACACTCAAGTCATCGGCACTATCCATCGGCATCGCCGGTTCAAGCGATAAGCCTGTCTCGCCGATCGCTGCTGAATCAGCCGTTCCATGCGGCGGCTCAGGGGCAATGTTCCACTCGTGAATCGTGTCATCCTCATCACTGCGCGCCAGCGGCGTCAGCCCCCCTGGCGCAGTTGGTACGTCTGGTGGAACCGGCGCTGTTGACATCAGCGCTGTCAAATCAGCGAAAGCTGGATCAACCGGAGCAGGCGTGACGCGATCAGCCGCGTCATTACAGTCATTTTGTTCAGGGATGACTGGTTCAGGAGGAACGCGATCGGCCGCGTCATTACGGGTATTTTGTTTGGGAGCGGCGTGATCAGCCGCAAGCGCATTTTGTTTGGGCGGTACACTGTTAGCTTCAACGGTCGTAGGGAGCACCTGAAGTTTTAGCGAATGCCGCCAGTTGTCGCCCCGCAGATCACTCATGATATCGCCGGTACAAATAACCTCCCACTTACCCGGCTGCATCGCCGTAAACGGCAGCACCAGTAGAAAGCCTTTTTCATTCGTCTTCGCCATGCGCTTTTGGCTCCAGTGCTGGGGCAGCGGCCGCCGATTCGACACATGCTCAATCCGAATTTCTACATCGACATTGCGCCGTTGCGATCGCGCAATTATCCGATAACTTCCCTCCAGGATTTCCGTTTCCAGAGCATCGAGGGGCAACCACGAACGATCGCCTTCACGCTGTATTAGAAAGGCCCAGTAGTCTCGAGTCGCCATGCCGTCACTTCAAGTCGCCTTCGCCGGCTTCAAAAGAGGTTATTAAGATTTTTGTCTCAGTCTACCGCACGGTTTCCCATCTGTCAGAGAACTTAGGGACACTGAGAGCCAAAGTCCGAAGTCGTTGAACCCGTTCAAACCAATTCACAGTGATACAACATCCGCAGCCCCGCTACAGCGAAAAGGTCTGAGCGGAATTGCCCAGACCTTCGAAGAAAACGGAGCAAGCTCCACAAACAGCGTAGCAATGACTACTCGCAATCCTACGCTGACACAGCTTCTAGCTGGAAGCCGCGTCTAGTTCACACCAGCAGTCATGATTGAGTTGAGCACATCAAAGTTGGCCAGCAGTAGGTAAGCAAAGAATGCTCCACCCATTGCACCAATCAAGAAACCACTTGAAAACTTACTCCAGCCACCCGCCGTTTGTAAGTCCGAGCTATCGCCAGAAGTATCCCCCTGGAAACGCGCCAGACCATGCGCCGATAGACCGATAGTCGCAACCAAGATCAAACCAACTGCGCCGATCAAACCACCAAGTTCAGGGCTAGCGGAGTCGCGTAGCGGCCCCAACAATGTCCAAGGACCAACCAAGAAGTACCCATGGGCCATGCCAACTTCCAAGCCACGAAGCAAGGGAGACAGACCAGGGCGATAAGCCGGCAAATTACCGATGAACGCACGGGTAAAACCAGAGTCGCTAACCGGAGTCGAGAGATGCCCAGCAAATGGATCACCACCGTAGGGCTTTACGAGCTGTTCAGACATAATGCTTATAATTCCTAACCGTTCTGAAAAGCGAATAAGACAAAATCCGTCCTGCTAAAGCAGCAGTAAACGCGTCTCAATAATAAACGGATTGCCTGATTCAATCGTCGCGATCGGCCAAATGCTTCAGAAAAGTTTATGGGAGTGCTTTAGGAAAGTTTATAAACCCGTCGGCTCAGTCCGGTTTAAAGGCAGTGACACAATGCACGATGGATATCATCAGTCATGCATCAGCTTACCGGATCGATCGCCCGGTTCCGACTGCTGACCACAAATCAACCGCCGAAAAGCCAGGGAACAAGCCAATGTACGTTGGCTTGTTCCTCAGACCCAGAACTTACTACTGCGACTGATCTAAGACTCTAATCAATGCTAATGCTAGTTGGCCGATCGTTGTCCACATCAGGCATTTCCAGCGTCGTTGGCATCCCTTGGCGGAAATCTGCATAAAGTTGATTACGCCATGCCCAAAAAGCCTCAAACTCTGGGCTATCAGCAACTCCCGGCACACCTTCGCCCTTGATACTGGTCGGTAAGCCGATGTAGCTGCCCGTGGGGATCTTGATGTACATTGTCAAACCGGCTACTGCGAAGTCGGCCAAGGTGGGCTGATCGCCAAGTAATAAATAGGGCTGATCGACTAAAATCGCGCTGAGGTAACGCAGGTCATGCTTAATCGCCTCGCGCACCGTATCCATACCCAAGCCCACAGGGGCGCCAATATTACCGAGCAAATTCACCGGCAGACCCGCGATCAAAGACTTCAGCGGCGAAGGCGTCATATCCGGCAAGAAGGCCGTACGAAAACTGGGGTTCTGACTCAGACAGGCGATCAACCCTTTGCGGGCATCAACACCTAAAACTTCGTCGGCCCACTGTTCTAAAATCATGCAAAGCGCTTTCTGCTTCGGATCAGTTGGAATAATCGGCTTTTCCGGATAACGGCGATCGAGATATTCGGCGATCGCCGTCGAGTCGGCAATATAAGTATCACCATCTTGCAGGACCGGCACTTGACGCTGTCCCGTTTTTTGAAATAGTTCTAGCTGGCCAATGCCGGGAACCACTTCAACTTTTTTGTAAGCTAGCCCTTTGTAATCAAGGATTAACCGCACTTTCTCGGCATAGTGCGAGGCTTCAAATTGATGTAGTTCCAGCATAGAATGCTCCAATGTACGATCTCGCTGAGCCAGCGAAAATTTGCTTAATATTCGTTTACTAAGCTCAATGTAGCGCTAAATGAAGAATTTGGCGCGGGACGTAGCAGACCTAATAACGAATTCGTGGATCAATCAAGGCATTGATTAAGTCAATCGCTAAGCTGGCAATTGCCACGATCGCCGCGAAGAAAATCATAATCCCCTGCACCGTCGGGTAATCGCGTTGGGAGATGGCGCTGTAGAGACGTTTGGCCAACCCTGGCCACGAGAAGGTAACTTCAGTCAGAATTGCCCCGCCGAGGAGCGCCGCTAGCGTCAGACCGAGAATTGTCACAACCGGAATCAGCGTATTGCGGAAAGCATGATTCCACAGAATTCGCCGCTCCGAAATCCCCCGAGCGCGGGCCGCTTCCACGTAATCTGCCTGCAATGTTTGTTTGAGATTTACCCGCACAATTCGCTCAAATACGCCGCTAATTAATATCCCTAAGGACATACATGGCAAAGCAAGATAATAGAGTGCGGTAAAGAATTGGTTTAGATCACCCCGGAGCAAACTATCGATCGTATACAGTCCGGTCGGTCCATCCGGGGCCACCAGCGTGGTTGGGAAGCGCGTCCCCAAAGGGAACCAGCCCAGTCCGACAGAAAAAATTAGTTGCAAAATCATGCCGAACCAAAATAGCGGAATTGAGTAGGTAATAATGCCAAACAACCGACCCGCTGCATCCCACTTTGAATCCGGCCTGGAGGCCGCGAGCGCGCCCACTGAGACACCCACAATAAACGCAATCAGTAAGCTAAAAATCGCTAGTTCCACCGTCGCGGGGAAATACTGGCCAATAATGTCCGTGATCTTCTCGCCTTTACTGACAATCGACTCGCCCAGATCCAGTCGGAACACTGAACCGATATAAACTAAATACTGGACAAATAGTGGCTGATCTAAGCCGAGTTCCGCCCGGAGTTCCTCTTTAGCAGCAGGCGGTGCCTTTGGCCCCAACAACGCATCGATCGGGTCGCCCGGCGTTGCCCGCAATAGCAAGAACACTAACGTTGTGATCAACCAAATCATCAGCGGTGCCAGTAGGAGCCGGGTAATGGCGTAGAACCGCAGGGAACTCGATCGAGACATAGACGAACAGCGCACGAAAGAACTGTGGGTCACTATATCGCACTTTCGAAGTCGTCAGTTTTTTGCTGCATGCGTCAGTGAACGCCACCCACAATCGCGCCGCATCAATGTCAGAAAGCTGATCACAGCCGCCCCGTTAGGCTGATCGGCAACCGTGGCTGACTCAAGATCGATTTGTATAGCACTTCAACATGGGCAATATTTTTACTGAGGGTATAGCGCTCTAGCACACGCTTGCGGGCTTTCTGGCCCAGTAATGCCGTGAGTTCATCGTGGTCACGGAAAAGTGGCAGTAACGTCTGCAACTGGGTGGCAACTGGCTGGGTAGTCCGCATAATGACGCCAGCACCATCCTCCAGCACCTCACCATCCGCACCCGCATCAGTCGCAATGATCGCCAGACCGCAGGCCATTGCTTCTAGCAGCGATAAAGAAAGACCTTCCACTAACGACGGCAAGATGAATACATCCGCACTGCGCAGAATTTCAATGCGCTTGGCCTCTTCAGCCACAAAGCCGAGCCAGTGAATCCCCAATTCCTCGCCGTATTGCGCCTTCAGCGATGTGAGTAGAGGGCCACTTCCCATCATCAATAGACAGCTATCTTTGCCCATACCGGAGGCTTTCCAGGCTTTAAGCATCGATTCGACATTCTTTTCCGGGGCAATCCGTCCCATATAGAGGAAGACCCGTTTGGCCCGCCAACATTGGCGTAGCTGCCGATGTCGCTCTCCCGTCACCGGGGAGTATTTGTCAATGTCCACACCGTTGGGAATCACGGCGACCCGTTCAGCGGGAACCCCGAGCTTGACCAACAAATCCTTCTGGAGATAGGAAAAAACAATCGTCCGATCGTAGTTTGCCAGAGCTGGCGCATAAAGCTGATACATCAGATATTGCGTACCGGCAGCCCAGTTGCGCAGCTGATGATCAAAAGCCGGGTGAAAAGTCGCAACTAGAGGGAGACCCATTTCGTCACAGAGCTCCGGCAAGCGAAAATCGAGCGGCGACAATGTGAGTGACGCATGGACCAAGTCAGGTCGGTTTTTTGACAGCGCCCGCATCAAGACTTTACTCGATCGAAACTTAGGAATCGTATAAATCTGTGACTTAAACAGATAGGGAATCATCACCTCATTGAAGTTAGGCACAATCTCTGGCGCATTTTCTTCTTGATCGAAGTGAAAGAAACTTACCTGGTGACCACGATCAAGCAACGCATTGGTCACTTCCCGACCATAAGTAACGTTGCCACAAAACGGTGACTTTTTACCGAGCCAAGCAATGTGCATGGAAGCAACCATCTAAAAGGAGACACTAAACATATACAGGCAGTATGCAGCGTTTTACGTCACATAGCGAGTCGTAATCCCCGATCAAAAGGCGATCCCCCGGTTTAGTATCATGCTACCGACGAACAACAGTGACAGACAGCATCACAGTATAATGCTGGACAAATAGATCATAGATGTCGCGATCGCCCCAAGATGATTCAGTTATTTCTCTGCACTCACACCTGTATTGCGAGAAATATACCAAGTCAAGCTACTGCCAGCAAGCACCAGACCAGCCAGGATAAGAAATACGACTTTCAGGCCCAGTGCCGATTCCGCAATACCAGCCAATACCAATGGGAGGGATAGCGCAATGTTAACGGCATTATTCTGCAGACCAAAGACCTTGCCACGCATATCCTCGGGCGTTTCCTGCTGAATTGTCGTCTGCATTGGAATACCAATCAGCGCCGCACAGGCCCCAATCAGCGCGATCATACTGAGGGTCGTCCAGAGGTTGTTGTAAAACAGCGCTAGTCCAACTAAACCGCTAGCCATGCCAATCGCGCCGTAGGCACCCAAACGCTGGGTCGAAATGCGCTGACCAAAATTTCCCAACAACGCGGCACCTAATGCCATACCGACGCCGCCAGCCGCCAGCAGAAAGCCAAATTGGGACGATTTCAGCTCCGGCATCACTTCCGCCAATCGCACAGCTAAAACCGAGAGCGCGGCAAAAATTGAAAATAGGATCACTAGTTGGATGAGTGCACCCCGCACCCGTGGCTGCGCCCCCAGATAACGTACCCCATCTTTAATATCATCAAAGACATGGGGTGGCGCACTGGTAGTGGCGACTTTTTTCTCGCCCGTTTTGAGTAAGAGCAGAATTAGACCAGCGATCGCGTAGCCGCCACCGACTAAAACATTTTTACCCAAATCAGGAATATTGAAACTAACCAGCAGGTGATCGGCCAGCGCCAGTAAGGGCTCACCTAAAGCAAATCCCAAAATCACCGAAATCATCATTGTGGTGGTATACAGCGAATTTGCTGGCAACAAATCACGCTTCTGTACGACCAGCGGAATCGCCGATTGTTCTGCCGGCGCAAAGAACTGCGTCAGCGTTGAGACAAGAAAAGTCATCCCTAGCATGAGCGCAAATCCGACGGGCGTATCGCCCCAAGGTTGCCAATCATGCACGAGACTCAGTAAAGGTAACAGCCCTAAGACCAAGCCCCCCCGCATTAAATTCGTCAACACGAGGACCCGCTTCTTCGACCAGCGATCGATGTAAACACCAGCAATCGAACCGAAGAGAATCGCCGGAATCGTAAACGCCACCATAATTGAAGAAACCCAGCCACTAATGGGCTGATTGGCTTGCTGAAAACGCCCATCAATCAAAGCAATCATCAGGACTAAGTAGACCTTATCGGCAATTTGCGAGAAGATTTGTCCGGCCCACAATATTAAAAATTGCCGATTCTGGAAAACCGGCAAAAAACCACGTTCTTCGTCCGTTTGCGCGATCGGCTCAAGTCCATCGGCCGAAACGATTGAATCGGCAGACTCGGCAGAGCGCTGTGCGGAAGTGGGTAAATTCATCTTCGGTGCCGATTGACGCGATGGAGCCGATGGACTGATGCGAGTTGCATTGGGGGGACACGGCGATGGCGTTAATGGCAAATCACTAGACTTCTCTAGTTTAGGTCCCTTTGGTTTCCGGGAAACACCCAATTTCCGCTTACCCGGGGCAGCGTCATCAGCATGGCTGGGTTTAGCAGGTTTGGCATTAGGCATTCTGAGGAACCGTAGAATAAGACGATGGGACAGGCACCGGAAAGCAACAGTGATCAATCAGACTGGCCGATCGAATTTGCCGGTCAAGATGATATTGCGCATACTGGCGCAGAATTCGCTCAATCTTGTGCCAAGCATTTTGCACCGTTTCGACTGAGAATCCAGCGTTATCAGAAACTTGGGGTAATGCTTCCTGTGCTAATTGTTGCATTAAATAAAGCTCAATGGCATCGATCAATAGCATCGTCTGTGGTTCGGATCGCCCACCATTGCGCCGGCGGCGATACCGCTTCGGCAATTGCTCCATGGTCGTGAAACGGTATTCTCCCACCGCCTCACGCACTAAGGCAAAGTCCTCTGGCTCAATTTTGCCCGATTGCAAGTCTTGGCGACCCGCTTCGAGGGTTTGCAATTGTGTCGCTAACGCCGTCAGGCTGATCACCCCACCACTCTCAATGCTAAAACCCACCTGCCAATCCGCATCGATTTCAAGGTTAGGCTCTAAGACTTGATTGCTAATGCTGCATTGCTGAACTTGGGGGGCAACACCAGCAAGGGCCAACAGCTGGTAGACGGCTTGAGCCAACACCGGCAACACTGAGTCGGCATCCGTGTTGGCAATGCGGCCCAGATGTTCCGTCAGCAAATAGTACAATTCGGCCTGAGGCTGTTCGGTCAAAGCTTGGTGCAGGGCAATTTCGGTGAGGTACTGACCAGCTGTGAGGCGGAGCAAGTCACGCGACAAGCCCGGATATGATTCGATTGTTTCAGCTTGGCTAATGCGATCCATTGACTTCCCTTTGGCCAAGAGCAAATCATTAATCACAAACAAGCCGCTACGACCCCCAAGTTTCGAGTTTTGCTTCCGCGCACTGGGCGCGGTAACGCGCAACAGGCCCGCCTCCGGGCTGAGGATGGTTAAAATCCGATCGGACTCCCCGAGAGGCATTGCTTTGAGATTAATCCCCGTCAGGCGCACTGTTTTGCCCATCGCAATTTAGCTCCCTGACGCGGCACGCTGCTTGGCCTGCGCCAGCAGTGCCGGTCCATGGGAAGTGCCAATGCGCGTCGCCCCAGCGCGAATTAGCTCATAGGCTTGCTCAGCGGTGCGGATGCCACCGGCGGCTTTAATCCCTACCCGATCGCGCGTCATCTCTTGCAACAAACGCACATCCGCAACTGTCGCCCCACCGTTCCAGCCTGTACTAGTTTTCAGAAATTGCACCCCCGCATCCATGCAAATTTCAGCCGCCAACTTTGTCTCTGCTCCGCTCAAAACCCGCGTTTCCAAAATCGCTTTGACAGTCAAACCCGTTGCTTGGCAAATATTCGCAATTTCGCCGTGGATCGTATCACTATCCCCGGCTTTCAACGCACCAAGGTTAATGACGACATCCAGCTCTTGCGCCCCATTTTCTGTGGCTTCTTGCGCCTCGTAAAGTTTCGTATTCGCTGTCTGCGCACCCGTCGGAAAGCCAATTACCGTACAAACTCGGGGCGATTTACGATGCAAATAGTCCGCCGCCTGTTTCACATAGCATGGAGCAATACAAACTGCGGCGAACTGATACAAATCAGCGGTTTCGCAACACTGTTGCACCTCTGCTGGCGTTGCCCAAGGAATCAAAAGCGACTGGTCAATAAAAGCGGCGAGATCAATATCAGCATACGACTTGGTCATAGTAGCGGCGGAGACATCAGGTGACTGATCGAATAACGCACCAGGAAATCATCATCACCCCCTGTATTGCGCATGGTTGCGGACTGCATCAACGGCGTATGGAGACCGTTTGCTTTTTCAACACCTCTATTTTAGTGTCACATCCCCCAAACTAACAGTGGGATCTTATCCGCTTCAAGCGTTCCGACTCGACCGCCAAACTACTCGATCAACGCGATCGCATCAGCCATGAAAAACAACAAGCGGGAGAATCGATCGATTCTCCCGCTGGGGCAAACAAACAAATTAACCTGCACAAACACCCCCAAATTCAATTAAATAGCAGTTTTATTAAATCCTCACAACCTCTTTAAACCAGAAATCAGCGGGACTACCAAGGCAACCATGGCCAATCAAAATTACCGCGTTCCAGAACCTTGAGTCACAATTGGCGGCGGACTTGGATCAGGCTGAAATACTGATCCAGCAGTTTGTAGCTTTGGAGAAGATGTCGCCTGACGCGCGTCGATCCGTCGCGCCGCAACTGGATTACCGCCGCTCACTCCAACAATTGCAACGGTGATCACGGTACAAACAACGATTTTTAGAACGGAACTCATAATTCAACGACCTAAGTGCTTTGATGTAATAAAAGTAATACTAGGTCACGGGCAAATACTTACACGTAGACCTTAATGGTTTCTTCCGGATTTATGAGAACCAGGTTTAAAAGTTAACACTACACAAACAGCATCGAACTCATAACCTTTGAATTGAGCCGCGGGCGAACTAAATACTGGTTTATCCCAACCAACAAGCAGTGATTCCAGGAAGCTGCAAAATTCGTATTACAGCATTTTCAGCCCCGCAAAAATCAACCAACCTGATTCGATTTAGGGATACTTAATCTACGTTCTCAGCCGGGAGAACGTAATCCGGGTAACTATTGAATCAGACACACAGAAAAAACTTGAGGATTACGTGCAAACACTGATTTCGATCAACAGGGGGAAGCCTAGCTTAGCCAAAAGTACCGGTGGAAATTTCTGGAAATATTCACACAATTAAGTGACAAAGATCACACGCCTCGATTATGGCTTAGTGTCGCGGATTCGCGACAGAAATATGTCGCAGTTGATACAGTTTTTCTGAGTTGCACGATACGATGTCTAGCGCAACAACTTTCTAGACGGCCCATCACAAATGACTGAAACAATGACCGAATTCGGCTTGAGTCCATGAATTAGCAATCATGAATTAGCAATTTAGAATCGTGATTTTTGCTTCAACCTAGGAGCGTCGCATGTCGCTTCGAGCGCAACGATCATGATTGCCACTCGTCCGATGTCCTCATCCGATCGATAATGCCGCCGGTTTAAGGTTACTGAAACAATTCTAGAGAGCCGATCACCAGCCTATTGTCGGATCCACTAAAACAATTGAGGCGACGATGGCGTTACTCATGCTGCAAAATGCGACAAAACATGGTCAATTGTTAAGCTCTGTTTCAACCTGCTTTAGGTGGCCGAAAACTGCGTGATACGATGCGAAGCGTAGCTTTGAAATGTTTGGAGATTAAAAGCTTTGGCACTACGGGTAGCTGTTGTAGGCGGAGGTCCCGCCGGAGCTTGTGCGGCGGAAGTTCTCGCAAAAGCTGGTATTGAAACTTATTTAATTGAGCGCAAGTTAGACAACGTCAAGCCCTGCGGTGGTGCAATTCCCCTCTGCATGGTCAAAGAGTTTGATTTGCCAGAAAGCATCATCGATCGCAAAGTGCGAAAGATGAAGATGATTTCGCCATCCAATATTGAAGTGAATATTGGTCAAACACTCAAAGATGATGAGTACATTGGCATGGTGCGACGGGAAGTCTTCGATGGCTTCTTGCGCAATCGGGCCGCTGAGTCAGGTGCAAACCTGATTAACGGCACCATGTATAAGCTCGAATTGCCCACAACCGACAACGGCAAGTATAAGCTGCACTACGCCGACCACTCCGACGGCATTGAAGGTGAGGATAAGCGACTCGAAGTCGATTTGGTCGTTGGGGCCGATGGGGCTAACTCGCGCGTGGCCAAGGCGATCGATGCCGGGGACTATAACTACGCGATCGCGTTCCAAGAGCGGATCAAAATCCCCGAAGATAAGATGGCCTACTATGAGGAACTGGCCGAGATGTATGTGGGTGACGACGTATCGCCCGACTTCTATGCTTGGGTGTTCCCAAAGTATGACCATGTGGCGGTGGGAACCGGCACAATGAAGCCGAACCAAGCCAAAATCAAGCAACTTCAGGCCGGTATTCGGGCGCGGGCGGCGGCGAAGATCCGCGGCGGTAAAATTATCCGCGTTGAAGCACATCCGATTCCAGAACACCCACGTCCACGCCGGGTTGTCGGGCGGGTTGCCCTCGTTGGCGACGCCGCTGGTACGGTCACCAAGTCATCGGGCGAAGGTATCTATTTTGCCGCCAAGTCAGCGCGGATGTGTGCTGAGGCAATCGTTGAGTTCTCCGAAAACGGAGCCCGGATTCCGACCGAGGCCGACCTGAAGGTCTACCTCAAGCGCTGGGACAAGATGTACGGCACCACTTATCTGGTATTAGACATCTTGCAACGCGTGTTCTACCGTTCCGATGCAACCCGCGAGGCGTTCGTTGAGATGTGCTCTGACATCGATGTTCAGAAGCTCACCTTCGATAGTTACCTATACAAAACGGTGACTCCGGCAAATCCTCTGACACAAATGAAGATAACGGCTAAGACGCTCGGCAGTCTGCTGCGCGGTAACGCATTAGCACCTTAACCGATACTGGGCCCAATCCCCCACACAACGAGCCCCCAGCTAACAACAAAGTTTCTGGGGGTTTTTAGCGGAGTATCGATCCCAAGCAGCAGGTCAATAGCGGGTCAATCCATTACGCCGATAGGTCTTCGGCAGCGCCATCAATGGCTGGTATCTCTAGACAATAGCCCGCACCATAGACCGTTTTGATATATTGCGGATGACGCGGGTCGGGTTCAAGTTTTGTCCGTAAATGACGCACATGAACGCGAATGGTCTCGATATCGTCGTTCGGGTCGTAACCCCACACTTCCTTCAGAATATCGCTGGGGGAAACTGTCTGACCATGGCGCTGTAAGAGACAATGCAACAGATCAAACTCTAGGTGAGTCAGCTTGACTGTTCGTCTAAACCAAATGGCTTCAAACCGCTCTGGAACCAGTGTTAAAGGTCCATAGCTGAGAATCTCACTATGCTTTGCCGCTTGAGGGATGCGATCGGTTCGACGCAGCAGCGCTCGCACCCGCGCCAACATTTCCTCAACTTCAAATGGCTTCGTCAAGTAGTCATCGGCGCCCGAGTTAAAGCCTTCAACTTTATCCTTCGTTTGCCCTAAGGCCGTGAGCATGATCACCGGAATATCCGCTGTCCGATCGTCGCGGCGTAAGCGCTGACAAACTGTGAATCCATCAACCTTAGGTAGCATTAAGTCCAGCATGATCAAATCAGGCTGCATCTGGAGTGCAAGCGCTTGACCTTTAATGCCATCCTCACCTTGAATGACTTCATACCCGGCCATTTCCAAATTGACCGCGACCAGTTCAGAAATTGCAATATCGTCATCGACAACCAGAATACGAGGCATTACAACAAACCATCTTGGCTAAACAGTGGTCATAAACAGGCTAATTACAAGCAGAAGGCTCTTCCAACCGGAAGAGAACTTTTGTGAACTTTAATTGGCGAGTGTATAACGAAATTATAAATGAAGATTCGAAAATCCACTATCGTGCAAAGGAACCTAAACTTATGAAAACTCTTTCGAAAAATATATATTTTTGCAACAATAGTCGATACACTTTTATCTCAACCATTCCTTAGACGTCTCCCACGAGGGGGATCTAAGCAATATTAAAAAATAATTAAAGTCAAAGCATTGTGTTTGATTGGGCGCATTGCTGCTAGAAATATGTGAATTACGCGCTGCATTTTCCTCCGGTTCCACAGCCCTGTTTTCCGACGGTTCGCATTGCCCCGATCACGATCATGCTAGTTGACAGGTGCATCCACATAGTCAGAACGGCTTAGCATAAATTCCGATTCCAGTGGGCGCCGATCCATCGGATGATCGGTAAGAGCTAGTTGGATCGCAGGCCTCTGCAGCCAAGCCTTTGGGGCACTGCTAAACCGGCTCAATGGGTATTGGAAACCCCGCATCTTGCTCGACGATCGTTTGGTATTACGATCATTTAGTATTACGATCACGCAAGTAAACTTTCGGATCACGTCATTCCATGCCTGATGTTGCGTTCACGCCCCCATGGCTGTTGAAAAATGGCTTTCTGATGACATTATTTGCGGCATTACGGGCAGGGAAAGCGTGGGAAAACACGATCGCGGCTTCGGAGCCCACCTATCGAGAACATATCTTCACCGGTGCCCAAGGAACCCCAATTTTTGGGTTAATGGCTCAGCCCGAGCCGTCGCGGGGAACCATCATTGGGACGTACGGCATTACTGGGACATTGGAAAACCAGTGGTATTTGCGCCTATTTGGCCGAAAGGTCGTCGCCCATGGCTATGGTGTGGTGTTATTTGACTGGCGCGGGCATGGGAAAACGGCAGATTTATCCCCAGCATTAACTTCCGATGGAATTTATGAAGGCGAAGACTTTGTCCGCCTGGCCGCACAAGCGAAGACCATGGGATTTTCACCCCCCTTTTGGTTTGCGGGATATTCCTTGGGGGGACAGTTGGCATTGTGGGGGGTGAAGGCCGCTCAAACCGTTCATCATTGGGGAGAAGATCTCGGATTGACCGCATCTGATCTAGCAGGCGCTGCCGTAATTTGTCCCTCTGTAGAATCCAATCAATCGCTCACTGCACTACGTGCAACCAGACGGGGGCGAATTATGGAGCAGGCAATCGTTAAACAATTGCGGCTGATGGTGCAGCAAATTGCCCAACAGCATCCTGACTCACTCGATCAGTCTTGTATTGACCGAGTGAAAACCATTCGCGGATTTGATCATGAATTAGTCATCCAGACCTTGGGGTTTGCCACAACCGCAGACTATTACGAAGCAACCAGCCCACTCTACTTCTTACCAAAGTTAGAGAAACCAACTTGCATCATCTATGCCGCGGATGATCCAATGTTTGATCCCAGGCTCGTCCCAAATCTGATAGCGATCGCAGAGGATAATTCGGCGATCAACCTGATGTTGACCGCTCACGGTGGACATGTCGGTTATGTCAGTAGTAAGCAATGCCAAAAACAATTTGGCGATCCAGATCGCTGGTGGGCATGGAACCGCATCTTAGACTGGCTCGATGCCCAATCATCGCCTGAAAATGGGGCAGCAGCAGCAACAGGCTCATCGACCGCGGGTAGGTCCAAATCCAGCTAATTTAACTATTCCGCTGCAATCACAGAAGCAGAACCGATGCTGACTCAAGGCTTAGAGTGAGCGTCGGCAGGCAAATTATGCGGATGTTCGATTTATGCGAATGTTCGATCGCAACATGAATCGCCATCGATTTGGCGACTCAGCTTGGCCAAGATTCAGGCTTAGCTAGTTACGAGCAAGCCATTTCTGGCTATTGAGCCGTTGGAGCACACCCGCAACCAAGAGATTCAGCGACATCTTGCGCTCATCAATCCGGAAGGACTCCATGGTACTGGGCACCATTCCACCGAGACTGTAGGAAAACCCCCGCTGCCCTTGTAAGTCCTCATCAAAGAAGTACACGTTAAATTGGTGTGCGGCATCATTCGCTTGCCATTTACCTTCAATTTGCCAACACTCTGGGGCCGTCTCATAACCACGGACATCAACCTTTCGCTTTTGAAAGGTTAGGTCTAAATTACTAACGCCCTCAGCCTCTAGCTGTTTTGCCAGGGAAGGCAAACAGTCCTGCTCCATAAACTCAGGCAGTGGTTTGGCCTCAACGGCGGGCGGCTTCTCTTTTTTCGCGGCTGGCTTGGCTGGGGATCCAGCTTCTTCGGACGCCGCATTGGATGGTTTCTTCTCGTCTGCCATAACTCAACTCAATCGTCGCTAGCGCGCATTGCTCCACCATAATAAACGAGAGCGTGTGCCATGGGGCGCATTCCGTCAAGGATCATTGTTGGGAGCAATATCGATGTCACAGTTGCCTGCACCACTACATGTCAATATTGCTGGGGCCGGACCGGTCATGCTCTGTCTACATGGACATCCCGGTTCTGGTAATAGCATGCGCATATTTTCCGAGCACTTCAGCGATCGCTTTCGCACGATCGCACCCGATCTACGCGGGTATGGTCAAAGCCAAACGCAAAAAACATTTGCCATTGAACAACACTTAGATGATCTCGCACTGCTCCTCGATCGACAGCATGTGTCAAAAACACTGGTTTTAGGCTGGTCCTTGGGCGGTATTTTTGCCCTGGAACTTGCATTACGCTATCCAGAGCGCGTTAGTGGGTTAATTCTTGTCGCCACGGCCGCCAGACCGTGGAGCGATCATCCACCAATTCGGCTGCGAGATAATCTGCTCACTGGGATTGCCGGCATGATCAATCTGATCATGCCCGGTTGGCAGTGGAATATCGATACATTCGGCCGACGATCACTATTGCGTTACCTCGTCCAGCAACATCGTCCGGAGGTCTATCAGTTTCTAGCGCGTGATGCCGTCTATGCCTACCTAAGAACTTCGCGCCACGCCACGCATGCGCTCAACCAAGCCATTCGCCAAGGCTATAATCGCGTTCCCGACCTCCACAGAATTCAATGTCCAGTCCTCATGCTGGTCGGGGAGCACGATCGACACATTAGTCCCGCCGCCAGCCAAGAAACTGCGGAAGCACTCCCAAGGTGTGATTGGCAGTGCTTCCCCGAAACAGCACATCTGCTTCCCTGGGAAATTCCCAGCAAGATCCATGAACGGATTGACCAATGGCTGGCAATACACCCCGAATTAACCCCTCAGATCCCGGCTTAGCTCGGTCCAACCACACCCAATCGAAAATCGGATGGTGTCCTCACCAAGGGCATATCCATCTCATCAAAGACCGTTAGCTCTGTGGGTTTACAGCGTTTGACAACTGTTCGAATTTGCTGCGCCCCTTCGTTTTCCAGATCTTCGACATATCCCGGTTTATGCCGCTCGGCAGAAGATTCGCGACTAAACGGCCCGAAGTAGTAAAGACAGGTAGGATTCTCAGTTTTAATTTCAACCCACCAAGCAAGGCCAATCGCATTGAGTGAATCGGTCAATAGATGTTGCATAAAAAATATTTAACGACAAGCAGAAGAATAGAGCTTACACAATCGCGCCAACCGAATTTTAAGACCAATACTCTCGGCAAACCACGCGACACAGATGCCTCACAGTTCCTTTATACTGATCCCAATTCAGTTTTGCAATACCTAAATTACTGACTCTGCTGGGAGATTTGGGACAGATTACGCCGATCGCGCCAGCGTTGCCGATAGACTTCATACAAAGTCATACCCGTTGCAACCGACGCATTGAGGCTCGGCGTCTTACCACTCAAAGGAATCGACACTAAAACATCACAATGCTTTT
This sequence comes from uncultured cyanobacterium, assembly GCA_963704065.1. GTDB lineage: Bacteria > Cyanobacteriota > Cyanobacteriia > Leptolyngbyales > Leptolyngbyaceae > Romeriopsis. The sequence goes on from CAVPGX010000038.1 coordinate 38,840, forward strand.
GCGTCGTGATCCCTAAACCATCGCCTTCGGCCCCAACCACTAACACCGTCGCCGCCGCAAAGTCCGTTTCGGTAATCGACTGACTCGCTTCCCCAGCCGTGCCATAAATCCAGAATCCCGCCTGTTTAAGCTGTTCTAGCGCCCGCGCTAAGTTCACCACCCGGGCGATCGCCAAGTTTTCAAGCGCCCCTGCCGCCACCTTCATCACCGTTGACGTAACACCGGCCGCACGCCGTTGGGGAATCACCAGCCCTTGGGCACCGATCGCCTCAATTGTCCGAATAATGGCACCAAGATTATGGGGATCAGTAATTCCATCCGCAACCACAATCACTGGCTGTGTCGTGGCTGCCTGCGCCTGCGTCATCAGCGCATCGAGATCCAGGTACTCATAGGGCGCAACCTGAGCCGCCACACCTTGATGGATAGCCCCTTTAGTCATTTGTGCTAAACGCTTGGGCTCAACTTCATCAATGACCGCCCCATTCGCCTTGGCAATCAGTAACAACTCATGAAACGGTGGCGCATAGCGCAGCCGCGGCAAAATCCAAATGCGGTTCAAACTGCGATCGCCCTCCAACGCAGCAATCACAGCATGTTTACCATAGATCAGGTCAGTGCTTTCTTCGGAATCCTCAGTGCTGCTAGTTGACTCCTGGTGACGTTGATCAAAGCGCCGTGACTGATCATCACGTGATCGATGAAATGAACGCCCCTCACGCTCATCCCGATTGAGCGCTCGATCACGCGATGCCGATCGATAGCCATCACGCTCGCTGCGAAAGGGGCGGCGATCACGCTCATCACTGCGCCGCGGCGAACGGTCATCGCGATCACTGCGCTTAATTGGTCGTTCATCGCGATCACTACGCCTCACTGGTCGCTCGTCGCGATCACTGCGAGGCAATGGTTGTCCATCACGATCACTGCGCTTGAACGGTCGTTCGTCGCGATCGCCACGTCTCACTGGTCGCTCGTCGCGATCACTGCGAGGCTTAGAGGGCCGATCAGGCCGCTGATCGCCTTGCCTAAAATTTTCCTTATCTGGGCCACGCCCGGGCCCTTTCCTCGGACCACGTGAGTCAGCCGACTTAAACCGACGATCACCGCCAGTTTTACCTTTTTTCCCTGCCATAGGAAGTCCGTGAAGTGATGAGAGTACTGAAGAAATAGCCGAATGATTTAGTCAAACTTTAAAACCGCCGCGATCGCCTTAGCTCCTAACATTCGGCGAAAAAGCTAATTTATGCGGGTCTACCATCCTATCAGACTGGGACTATTCCTTTCCCAGCCGTTTAAGAATTTATCCTGATTTCTGCTGAGATGCCGGTGCTTCTAAGTGATTCAACAATATTTCCAGCCGGTGAAGATCCGTTAGGTATAGATATCCAATCAGTGTTTCCAGCGCCGTCGCTTTTTGATAAATCACAGGATCGGCACGGCGCGACTTGGGCGTGGCATTGCGGCCACGGCGCGCAATATCTCGCTCCGCTGCAGTCAAGTGCGGTTCTAACTGACTGAGATAAAGCGCTTGCTGTTCGGCGCGCACCTGCGCCACCACTTGCTGATGATAATCCTGTACACGCTTGGGCGGAAATAAATGCCGCTGACGCATCACTAGCTCATACACCGCGTCGCCTAAAAAGGCGAGAGAAACTGGATTAAATTGCTGCAAGTCTTGGGGCACCAACTTCAGATAGCCCAGCCGCGAACGGGCGATCGCTAAATCTTTGCCAGTGATCGATTCATCCAAAGTCAAAAGTATTCCATTGCTGCCATGTTGAGCGGCGATTGCACTGATGCATCTACCGCATATTCGATTCAAGTAGTCCTAGATTACCGTGCTTTGGCCACAATCGCATGACCAAACATACTGCTATCACAACCACATCCAATAAAAACAGCTATTCAGTTTTGACCTGAACAGCTGCGCTTAATCGATAGAATGATCGTGTGCTGCCCTAAGCAGCTTTGACATTATTAATCGCATCATCAACTGATGCTTGCAATGCCAAAAACTTTTCTAATCGAACCAATTTGACGGTTTGCGTGACGCGAGCATTGGTTACGATTTGCAGCGTTCCATCGCTTGACTGCGCTTTCTTGGCTAATTGCACCAACGCGCCCAAACCGGAACTATCGACAAAGTCGATCTTCGACAAATCTAAAACCAAATTCTTGGGCCCATCTTCGAGGCACTTATTCAGTACCTTGCGAAAAGTAGCTTCCGAGAATGCATCTAGTAAACCCGTGAGGCGAAATAGTTGATAGTTATCCTTGACGTCGCGGGTGCCTCTTAGACTGACGGTCAAAGTTAGTTGTTCAGCAATAACTGCCTCCTAGCCGCAATTAATCTCGTACAGTTTGACGAATTAGTATACACTCTCCAGACCCAAGAGGACATTATTTTTTGATCGACTTGAGTAGAAAACTGGTATACGGGCGCACCTGGATTCGTACTTCTACACCTTACTTGATGCCAGTTTGCTCCAGTTAATCGCACGAGCCAAACGCCTTAAGGCATTGGCATGATCAAACTGCGCTGTTTTTATGATCACGCATCGCTTGCACAAACTTTTCAAACAGATAATCCGCATCGTGCGGCCCCGGACTCGCCTCAGGATGATACTGCACCGAAAACATCGGCAAATCACGATGGCGTAATCCCGCAACTGTCTGATCGTTGAGGTTGAGATGCGTAATCTCAACACTGTCTTCCGATAAAGAGTCCGGATTCACCGCAAAACCGTGATTTTGGCTGGTGATTTCGATTTGCTGACTGAGGCCGGTGGGATGATTCAAACCACGATGCCCAAACTTCAGCTTAAACGTATCCGCCCCCATCGATAAGCTGAGGATTTGGTGCCCCATGCAGATACCAAACATGGGTCGATCCGCACTCAGCAAGGCTTTCGTAGTACTAATACCAGTGGTGACTGCCGCCGGATCACCGGGACCATTCGAGAGAAAAATACCATCCGGATTGTGTTGGAGAATGGATTCAGCCGATGTGTCAGCAGGAACCACGATGACACGACAGCCGTAACTGGCAAGACGATGCAAAATATTCCGCTTGATGCCAAAGTCGATCGCCACAACCGTCAGATCAGCTTTACCAGCGCGATCGCGATTATTCGGATTGAACTCCCACGCCGCCGCCGTTGGCTCACCCCACTCGTAGACCTTGTCGGTAGTGACTTCTTGAACTAAATTCAGTCCAGCCATGCTGGGGGCCGCTTGGACACGGGCCAGTAGTTCCTGGGAATCGAGAATTTCCGAGGAGATGCCGCCATTCATTGCCCCACTCGATCGCAATTTCCGAGTTAAGGCACGGGTATCAATGCCGTAGATGCCAATGACGTTGTGCTGGACCAGATAATCACCCAGCGCTTGGGTCGATCGCCAGTTGCTCGGACGATGGCAAATATTACGGGCAATCACACCCCGCACATGCGGTTGAGTCGATTCCTCATCTTCGGGATTAACACCAGTGTTACCAAGCTCAGGATACGTAAAGGTAACAATCTGCCCCTGATAGCTGGGATCAGTCAATACCTCTTGATAGCCTGTCATGCCTGTGTTGAATACAACCTCACCGATCGTCGTACCCATTGCGCCGAAGGAAAAACCGTGAAAGACCGTACCGTCTGCCAGAACCAGCAGAGCGGGTTGTGCTGTAGCCAAAGACATAGGACACCATTAGACAAAATTATGCCGGGGGTATTATCCCACAGTCTTACGATTGTGCATGTTACCTGTAAGCAATCACCCGATCATTTGGGTACTTTTGACATAGTGGATTTGAAAGGGGGGCAACGATGACGGGACAAATCTCTGATTACGCTAAGCTAGCGATCAGCTGCTTCCCGCTAAGTTTGGTGCTGAGCGCTTGTCACCTCAATCTAACGCCACAATTGGACCCTGGGCCGCAGGCCGATTCAACAGCTGCAAGCAGTCCCTCAAAAGCACCGGTGGCCCAACCGGCGAACAGTCCCAACACGGCAACAAAATCGCCCCAAAACGCTACCCCGAAAACCGCCAGTGCCGCCTACCAAAAAGCGCTCGATCGCGCGGACAGCGCCCGTAGCATTGCCAAATCAGCCACCAATCCAGACGATTGGCAGCTGGCGATCAGTCGATGGCAGGCGGCGATCACGCTACTCAAACAAGTGCCCCAAGACGACGTCAATTACAAATATATTAAGCCCCGTTTGAGTGAGTTTCAGCAAGGCCTCAGTATCACCCAACAGCGCGCCCAAGGACGCAAAGTACAAGGCACACTCAAACCCGCCATTTCTGCTGATCAGCGCATCAATACAAGCGACCTAATGACACCGACAGGCGGCAGCACTCGCAGCTTTCAAGTGCCCATTAAGTTCCGCCGCTTGCGCATTCCCGTGATTGATGTCCGCTTTAATGGTAGTCGTCAGTTTGAAATGATGGTCGATACAGGCGCCAGTGGCACAATGATTACGGCAGAAATGGCCGCAGAATTGGGCATTAAAGAAGCTGGTCAAGCCGCCATCATGACACCTGCCGGGCCTGCGTCAACAGGCTATGGCTTCATGGGCGAAATTAGTGCTGGCGGTAAGTCAATTTACAACACGCCAGTCACGATCGGCCCCGTCGGGCTATTGGGGCATGATTTTTTTGGCGACTGTGAGGTGTCCTTCCGCCGCGATGTAATTGAATTTGCCAACTGCTCTGTGTAAGGTTATGCATCTACAGCATGCGCGCCGCACAGACAGCTGCGCCGATGAGACCAACTTGAGGGTTGAGAATTAGCTTCACCGGAATCCGCTCAAGTAAAGGCCGCATGCGGCCTTTATTCAAAAAAGCATCGAGAAACGTATCGCACTCTGTGAATAGGGCCAAATTTTTAGCCGCAATGCCGCCAGCTAAATAGAGACCACCGTAGGGCAATAGCTTCAACGCTAAATTCCCAGCTTCGGCACCATAAGCACCAATGAAGAGCGCCATCGTCTGTTCCGACAGGCGATCAGACTGCGTCAGCGCCGCTTGTGAGATCGCGGCCGATGGATCGACAGTTTTTTGGGGGCTGCCCGATTTCCGACTCCCATTGGGCGACAATGCGCCCCACCGCTGCCGTCTCAGCACTCATCTGACGATCGCGCAAAAACTGATAAATCGCTAAAATCCCCTGGCCCGAGACTACCCGTTCCGCCGAAATCCGATCAATGTTGTGTTTCTCCAGCAAGTAACGGGACAGGTCAAATTCCAACCGTGATCGCGGCGCAAAGTCAGCATGCCCGCCCTCCGAACTCCACACTTGATAATCCTGTCCGTCATGCGTCAGAAAGCCTTGTCCTAAGCCAGTCCCTGCCCCAATCACCCCGATCGGTGCTTGGGGATCAAGTTCCCCCGCTTGCAACGTATGAAAATCTTCTGGTGCCAGCCCCAATACCCCATAGCCGACAGCGGCAAAGTCATTAATCAGCGACACCTGCTTCATCCCGAGATCCGTTGCGAGCCGCTCCGCTTCGAGATTCCAGCCCAGGTTCGTTAGCCTCGAAGTCTGGTGGACAACCGGGCCCGCGATCGCGAAACAGGCAGTCTCGGGCTCGGCCGCAACCGGTACTTCCGACAGAAACTGCTGCACCATGGGGGTCAGATCTGGGAAGGCACTACTGGGATATTCGTGCTCATACAGCGCTTTATACCTTGCGCCAGCTTCAACCAGGCGCAGAATTGTCTTGGTCCCGCCAATATCGCCAGCTAGTAATTGAACCATTACCTTCGGTTTCCTCGGTCCTCGCAGTCCCAACTATTGTGTCATAGCCACTCACCTTCTCGCCCCGGTCAGTTGCAGTAAATTGCCGATTGATCGGAAAATAAAATATATCACTCAAAATATTTCGGGCAATTTCACAAGACCTATGGCTTTGAATGTCGCGATCGCGAATCTACGCGAAGATTATCAACATTCAGCGCTGCTGGAATCAGACGTATCACCGAATCCCCTCAAGCAGTTTCAGAACTGGTTTGATCAGGCAATTGCCGCCGCATTACCCGAGCCGAATGCCATGACCCTAGCAACAGCAACGCCCGATGGCATCCCTTCAGCACGCATTGTCTTACTGAAGGGATTTGACGAGCAAGGGTTTGTGTTTTTTAGCAATTACAACAGCCACAAGGGACAGGAGATCGATGCTAACCCGCATGTCGCTTTGGTTTTCCTATGGAAAGAACTGGAACGACAGGTACGGATTCAGGGCAGTGTTGAAAAAATTAGTGCCGCCGAATCCGATGAATATTTCTACAGTCGTCCCGAGGGTAGTCGTCTGGGGGCATGGGTATCGGAGCAGAGTCGCGTGATTCCCAATCGGGACGTCTTGGATCAACAGCTAGCGGCCCTCAAACAGCAGTATGTCGATCAAGAAATTCCGCGTCCAGCGCATTGGGGGGGCTTTCGCGTCAAACCGCAGGCGATCGAATTCTGGCAAGGCCGGTCCAGCCGCTTACACGATCGGTTGTTATATCAGTTAGATGAATCGGGCAATTGGGGCATCGATCGGCTCGCGCCTTAAATCTTGAGCCCAGCCAAATTTGTTATGTTGAGCCCAGTCGCCACCCAAGCCAATCTAGAAAAACTCACCGCCCCACCATGATTAATGCCCTTTGAAATCTTTCCGTTTACCTTCCGGTTCGAGCCATTCGTCTTTGCCAGTGTGGCAATCTGGACATTAGCGTTGTACCTCGCCCTTACCGGCGTGAGTGACTGGCTAATGGAACAACTCACTCGCTGGTTTAATTTTGCGGAGCGCTCACTATACACCTCCGCTGAGGAATATGAACGCACCCGACCAGCCAGGGAAGCGCAAAACTCATTTTATGCCTCGATTTTGAGTGTTATCCCGTTCTTCGCATTCGGCACATTAAGCCACTACCTAGTTAATTGGGCATTGGGCGATAGCTGGGCCTTGAGTCTCGGCATTCTAAGCGCAATCGGCTGTGGAATTTATCAACTCGGTCGCCGCACCGGCGGCACCGATGATGCATGATCGGCAGCCCGCAACCACCGCACGCTTAAGCCGACTTGATCACATCCACAACGATCGCCGCTAACTTATCCGCTGCCCCAGACTCACCGCGCGCGGCTTGCAAGTCTCTGCGCATCGCTTTTAACTTTTCCGGATGTTCTAAATAGTCAATTGTCAATTCCGCGATTTCTGGCGGATACAATTTGCCTAGTAATTCCGGCACAATCGGTTTTCCGGCCCATTTGTTCGGCCAAGCCAGTAAGCCCAGGTTACGCATGGCAATTTGGTTAATCCCTTTGGCAAATAACGTGCCCACACCAGGAAGATTTACGAGCAATCCTACAATTCCATCCCAAGCACGCATCGCATCTAACTGATTCGTCGGCAACAGCACAATCATTGGCACCGCCAACGCGCCCAACTCCGCCGTATTCGCGCCAACGGTCGTCAAACAAATTTTGCATTGCTTCAGTTGCGCATAAGTTTGATCACCCGTTGCGTGATGTAATAAAACCCGTGCCCCCTGGGCTGTTTCTAAATAGCTTGTCTCAGCTTGAACCAGCGTGCCTGTGGCCCCATTCACCAGCTCAAAGGCCGGATTGTTGGCCGGGCTAGCGTAACTTGCGAGTTCGGTCAGTGAGAGGGTCGGTGCCACAGGCAGCAAAAATTTTGTCTGCGGCCGCACTGCGTGTATCCGATCGGCAACACCTAACAGGAGCGGCACCCCTTGCATTAGCTTGGCGCGTTTGGAGCCCGGCAACATGCCAATGATTTCTTCATCACTCGCACTAAATTCGTCCGTAAAGCCAGCGACTTCCGTCATTAAGTCCCCAACCACCGTGAATTTCGCGCGATGCTGGGGTTTTGCCCGTTCCACAATCGCAGACTGCATGACCGCAAATCGATCAACCCACCTCACCCAACGGGCATCCCACTCACTATAGACAACGGTTTTATACCCCAATCGACGGCCAATCACCACCGGGAATAACTGGTCGCCACCGAGAAATAAAACCACACCACGCGATCGCCAATCCCAATTATCTCGCGTTCGACCCCATAACAAAAATGGCAGAAAATCAGACGCGGCTTGAACCCGATCAACTTCGTCATAACTCCGGGCGATCGTCGCTTCGTTGCCACTCGCATTTGGGCAAGGGGACAATACAACAGAAATTCGCACACGTTCACGCGGCTCACTTAATTGCCGTCGCAGTGCACGTAAAACTGGTTTCACCCAAGTCACAAGCTCACCTGGCCCATTTGAGAGAATGAGAATATCGATTGGGTCGGCCACGTGTGGGAGCATGCAGAGTACGCTCAACTAGCGCAGAGCAGAAAGGACAGAATCAAAGTTCTAGTCATATGCAATGCCACAACAGTACATTTCCCGAGGAAGACATAGAACTTAACCATACTTAAAATTTCAATACATACCGACGACAATCACTCACACATCGCTTGCTGTTAGCAAAATGCCACCCAACCGGGTGGAGAAATTCACTCAAATGGCTGATTTTCATCCGCAATCATCTTCAGCCGAATGGCTAAGGCGATCGGTTAGAGTTGTAAAGCAAAGCCGTTGGCGCATCGCCGTCTACGTATGTGGGCTAGTCTAACAATCGCCCAAGACTTCACTAAAATTCCATTCCCAAGGATTGAATGAGTAACTACCAGTATATTTGTTCCGCATCTCTTGATACATCAATATGCCCCATAAAACCAGGGTGCAACTTTTGAGAGAAAGGCTACAATCGAAAGGAGCTTCAGAGCATTTTGCAATGACGCCTTCTGCGCCAAGGCTTACATTAGGTTTAGCCACCATGAGATCTCTCTAGCTAAATTTGATATGTGATGACACAAAGATTTAATCGATTTCCAACGCAATAATTTTGCATTCAGCAAAAGTATTTTAGTTGGCAATCTTGTCGTCTTTGGTCCTAAGCATTGTGCGGTGTTGTACATTTACTAGTCACCCACCGTTGTTTAAGTAGAGTGCTTTCATTTCAGCCAAGTTTTGCCTCAGGCAGTGATTTGTGCGTGGAAAGTTGCTGATGCTTAAAATTTGCTAATTTGAACCGTTAAGGAGCATGAGGAACGCGGCATGACCCAGCCCAACAACGTACTAGATGTACTGGAAACCAGTACCGATGATTCGGCAGATGCTGATATTGATGAAAGCAGTGTAGAAACAGATGAAGGTGCAGTGCTGATCAGCGGTGCATCAAAGATCGCCAAAGCTCGCTCCACAAAACGACGCACCCAGGCCAAGAAGAAGCACTACACTGAGGACTCAATTCGTCTATATCTTCAGGAAATTGGCCGGATTAGGTTGCTTCGGGCAGATGAAGAAATTGAATTAGCGCGAAAAATCGCTGACCTACTTGAGCTAGAGCGCGTCCGTGATCAGTTGGAAAAAAGACTTGGTCGTGAGGCAACCATCGCCGAATGGGGTGAAGCAGCCGATAAAGAAGCGACGCTACACCAGTTCCGCCGGCGCGTACACATTGGGCAACGCGCCAAGGACAAGATGGTGCAATCAAACCTGCGTTTGGTTGTGTCGATCGCCAAAAAATATATGAACCGTGGCTTGTCTTTCCAAGACCTGATTCAGGAAGGCAGCCTGGGCCTAATTCGTGCGGCAGAAAAGTTTGATCACGAAAAAGGATATAAGTTTTCGACCTATGCAACCTGGTGGATTCGTCAGGCGATTACCCGCGCGATTGCGGACCAGTCGCGGACAATTCGTCTACCAGTGCACCTGTATGAGACGATTTCTCGGATCAAGAAAACCACGAAGTTGCTCTCTCAAGAGATGGGGCGTAAGCCAACCGAGGAAGAGATTGCAACCAGCATGGAGATGACCATCGAGAAACTGCGCTTCATCGCCAAATCGGCTCAATTACCCATTTCCCTCGAAACGCCGATCGGTAAAGAAGAAGATTCACGCCTAGGTGACTTTATTGAGTCTGATGGTGAAATGCCAGAAGATCAAGTTGCGAAAAGCCTATTGCGCGAAGATCTTGAAGGGGTTTTGGCGACACTTAGTCCACGAGAAAAAGACGTGCTACGGCTGCGCTACGGCTTGGACGATGGCCGGATGAAAACACTAGAGGAGATTGGTCAGATCTTCAACGTGACGCGCGAGCGGATTCGCCAAATCGAAGCAAAGGCGTTGCGTAAATTACGTCATCCAAATCGTAATAGTGTGCTAAAAGAATACATCCGCTAGAGCGGTGTTGATTGATTGATGTGCCTTAAAGGGATGAGCCATTCAGCTCATCCCTTTATCGTTTGGTGGCACGTAGTTCAAGTCAATTAGCAACGGCCAAGCTAATTATCGTGATTAAACGTAGCCAACTTAAATCTCACTACATCAGCCCCAGAAAGTGCACCGTCCCTTGCCCAGTCGCCATTTCAGTGAGTAATGCCGCTACAAAGCCAATCATCGCAAAACGGCCATTCCAGATTTCGGCTTGGGGAGTGAAGCCAAATCGCCATTCATTGCGATCGGCAATAATATCCTGGCGGACAGTCATATCAGTTTTATCGGTAGTTTGCATTGCAATACCTCCTGTTCGTGTTCTATGAACTTACGTTAACGAGGTTGAGCGACAGATGCATCACAATCCGGTATCTCAAAAGGGTGAGAAAAGCAGAAATCTACCTTTATAAGTAGGCGTGGTGAATTAAACATAAAACCGAACAAGCTGAAACCCCTATCCAGCTTGAACCTGTCTTAAGTTTAATTAGGCGTACCTACTTGATAAGTTTTGGCAACATCCACAGTCAGTACAGCATGAAGTCAAAAAAAAGCGGCGATTAGTCGCCGCTTGACATTGCTTTAAGGTTGACCGGATCTAAAAATTTCGAAACTTACATTAAGCCCAAGAAGTGTAGGGTGCCTTGGCTGGTGGCGAATTCAGTGATGAGTGCGGCAACAAAGCCAATCATCGCGAAACGGCCGTTCCAGATTTCGGCTTGGGGGGTGAAACCAAACTTCCAAGCATTGCGGTCTTCAATTGCTGCTTGGGTCGTAGCCTTATCAGTTGTTTGCATGGTGTTACTCCAGGGTTGCGCTTGTTGAACTTATGTTAACGAACATTACAAAAAGTGTCAAAGAATAAAAGGTGTGGGATCTCCGTACCTAATTGATCGGTCGCTCAACCACGCTTGCAGTGGCGCAATGGGCAGAATCAGTGGCGACAAATGCAGAAGCCGTTATGATGGTGACTATTGCAGTTTGTAAAGGAACTCGATGCTTGTCTCCGAAGCGGAAACCACCAATTTCAAACGCTTAATTACCCAGAAAATTTTCCTTGGGCACAAACCAACACCAGAGCTAGCCGCGATTTTACTGGTTTATTTCGTCCAGGGAATTTTGGGGCTAGCTCGGTTAGCTGTCAGCTTCTTCCTCAAAGATAATTTGGCCCTCAGCCCCGCCGAAGTGTCCGCACTCATGGGCATTGTTGCCATTCCTTGGATGATCAAGCCGTTATTTGGCTTTATTTCTGATGGTGTTCCCATTCTGGGTTACCGGCGCCGACCTTATTTAATCTTGGCGGGCTTACTGGGGACAGCTTCTTGGGTCGCGCTCGCCACAGTTGTACATACAGCTTGGGCCGCCACACTCGCGATCGCCCTCGGGTCGCTATCTGTAGCCGTAAGTGACGTAATTGTTGATTCGATCGTCGTGTCACGGGCCCGACAAGAATCGATCGGGGCAGCTGGTTCACTGCAATCCCTCTGCTGGGGTACCTCTGCCGTAGGCGGGCTGATTACCGCATATTTCAGTGGGGCACTGCTGCAGCAGTTCAACACACAAACGATCTTTCTGATCACAGCAACTTTTCCACTGATTGTGTCCAGCGTGGCCTGGCTGATCGCAGAAACACCAGTGAAACGTAAGTCAGACTTCACCGTGGTCAAACGACAGTTGATCCTGCTGAAGCAAGCAGTTTCCCAGAAGCACATTTGGATGCCAACAGCATTTCTGTTTCTGTGGCAAGCGATGCCAGGGTCAGAGTCAGCTTTCTTTTACTTCTCGACCAATGAGCTACATTTCGAACCCGAATTCCTCGGTCGGATTCGCTTAGTCACCAGTCTTGCCGCAATTATCGGTATCTGGGTATTCCAACGTTTCTTGAAAACGGTGCCATTTCGGACGATTTTCGGCTGGTCAACTGTAATTTCAGCGGCGTTGGGCATGACGACTTTGATTCTGGTAACCCATGCCAACCGGGCGATCGGGATTGATGATAAGTGGTTCAGCCTCGGCGACAGTTTAATTCTGACGGTCATGGGACAGATTGCCTTTATGCCAGTTTTGGTCTTAGCCGCGCGGCTCTGCCCCAAGGGTGTAGAAGCGACGCTATTCGCCCTGCTCATGTCGGTAGTCAACGTTTCTGGATTGGTATCCCATGAACTAGGCGCTTTACTCACCTACTGGCTAGGCGTCACCGAAACAAACTTTGATCAGCTCTGGATACTCGTATTGATCACCAATCTCAGTACACTACTGCCACTACCGCTGCTCAATTGGTTGCCCTCAGGCGACGAGGTACCAATGCAGGAGGAGGAAATGCCGATCGTGATCGGCCAGGACGCATCGTCACAGAAACATCGAAGTCAGCCAATGGTGACCGACTTACGCGAGGAAGTGCCATCACAAATTTCGTAAGTCGCCTTTCCGCTCGTATACACAATTCAACTCGCCCAAACTAAAATCTATGGCTGCCCAACTGACTCCGCTAAAAGCTGACCGTTCTTACAATCAGGCAGAATGGCAGACAGGCTATCGATCGCTGAAACAGGAATACAATTATTGGATCGATGACATTGAGGGACAAATTCCGGCTGACCTGCACGGGACGCTATTCCGTAATGGTCCGGGCCTGCTCGACGTGAATGGCGAGCGGGTGAACCATCCGTTTGATGGTGACGGGATGATCTGTGCAATTACCTTTGATCAAGGCCGCGCGCATTTTCGCAATCGCTATGTGCGGACGGCAGGGTTCAAAGCCGAGCAGAAAGCTGGGAAAATTTTGTACCGCGGCGTGTTTGGCACACAGCGATCGGGTGGGCCATTGTTCAACGCCTTTGACTTTAAGCTAAAAAATATTGCCAATACCCAAGTCATTTACTGGGGTAAGAAACTCCTGGCACTGTGGGAAGCCGCAGAACCGCATCGGCTCGACCCAGCAACACTAGAAACCTGGGGACTCGAATTGTTTGATGGTCAGTTGGGCAAGGGTGAAGCCTTCGCGGCCCATCCTTGGGTGGATCCAAGTTCAAAGTTTGATCAGGGCCGACCAACTTTGGTGAATTTTGCGATCAAAGCGGGTGTTTCCTTTACGCTGACGCTGTATGAGCTCAATCTCGAAGGCGCGATGATCCAGCGACATGATTATCCACTACCGGGATTTGCCTTTATCCATGATTTTGCCGTGACACCAAATTACTGCATTTTCTTTCAGAACTCAGTGCAGTTTAATCCGCTGCCATTTGTGTTTGGTCAAAAGGGCGCTGGGGAATGCATCAAGTTCCAGCCCGAGCAGCCGACCAAAATGATTGTGATTCCCCGGGGTGGTGGCCAGCCTGAGACGTATGAAATGGAATCGGGGTTTGTTTTCCATCATGCCAATGCGTTTGAGACGGAAACCGGTCTGACGATCGATTCAGTCTGTTATGCCGATATTCCGCAACTAGACGTTGGGGCAGATTTTCTTGATGTGGATTTCCAGCGGTTGCAGCCGGGGCAGCTATGGCGGTTTGAACTCGATCGCAACACCGGTAAAGTGGCGCGTGAACTCAAGTTGCCGCGTTGCTGTGAATTTCCAATGGTGCATCCAGCACTGGTTGGACGCGATTATCGTTACGTATACGTCGGTGCAGCCGATCAAGCCGATGGGGCAAATGCGCCGTTGCAGGGCATTGTCAAAGTCGATATGCACAGTGGTGAAGAGCAACTCTGGAGTGCCGCCCCTACAGGCTATGCTAATGAGCCGGTGTTTATTCCGCGATCGCAACCCGATGCCTCCGGTTGCTATACCCAAGTAATTGGGGCGGAGGATGATGGCTGGCTGGTGACATTGATCTACGATGGGCCACAGCAAAAGAGCGCGATCGTGATTTTGGATGCCCAGACCATGCAGCAAGTGGCGCGGCTCAATCTCAAACACCATGTCCCCTATGGCTTACATGGAACCTTTACGCCAGCAACATTTGTGGCGTAGAGACATGATACATAAGTGTTAACTCAATCAACTTTCTGATATCTGCTCAACTTGCGGCCAGCGACCGAACAAAACCGAACCAGCCTCAGGACGGTTGACCGTTCAATCTTCGGTTCTCACCCTAGATCGCCTACGGTTAGCCACATTCAAGAAGCTGGCATTACAGCCCGATTCTTGCGAAGATAACTTTGTGAGCAACGCCGACCCAAGCACAAACTTTCAGGTGAGATGCTCACGACTGCAAGGATTTGCATGCTGTTAAGGAGTTAATTAGAGGTCATGGCAACTTTCTCGCTTGAGTCTGTCTACAACTGGTATCGTAAGCTGATTGCCAATCCCAAATATCGCTGGTGGGTGGTTGCGGGCACATTAGTCTACGTGCTGAGTCCGATCGATATTGCCCCCGATGTCATCCCGTTCATTGGTCAAATTGATGATGCCGTTGTGATTACACTGCTCGTAACCGAGGTCGCTAGTTTACTACGCAATCGGGCGGCGGCTAACAAGAAACAGCCGGGCAACGCCGACAATGTCCCCGCACCGGAAATGGTCGATGTCGCAGCAGTGGAAGTTGATTAATTCCTTATACGCAGGTTGTAAAGTTTGATGAAATTGCCCAGGCAAGTGCTTGTCTGGGCAATTCTTATATTGTCGCGCCACACCTAACCGATATAATCAACCACTTCCTCAGTTGGATAGCGCACTTTGGGTTTTTCCGCGTATTTATCATCATCCGATCGATAGCCCGCACAGCAAACAACCACCGCGTGATAGCCTTGCTCATCCAGCTTCAGCACCTGATCGTACTTTGCCGGGACAAACCCCTCCAGGGGACAGGTATCAATGTGCATCATGGCAGCGGTTGTCATAAATTGTCCGAGCGCGATATACACTTGGCGGGTTGACCATCCATTCATATCGAGCGGATAAGGCGGGTTTTCCATAAATCCTTTGACCATACCCCCAAATCCGGCGAGGTTCTCCGCTGGAACGCCTTGGACTGCCGCCATGCGATCAACATAACGATCAACATCATCCCCATTCAAATCTTTTTTGATTGCGAAGACCACCAAATGCGAGGCATCAACCACTTGAGCTTGCTTCCAAGAATGCGGAAAAAGCTGTTGTCGTAACTCGGGATCACGGATCACAAAAAATTTCCACGGCTGCAGTCCAAAAGATGAAGGGGCCAATACAAGACTCTGCTCCAGCACTTTCCAGGCATCATCAGCAATTTTCTGACTTGGATCAAATTGCTTTGTCGCATAGCGCCATTGCAACTGTTTTAGAGCAGTATCCGGCGTTATTGCTTGGCTCATGCTGAGTACTCCTTAGGATAATTGACGCAAAAAATACGTCCCGTTCATGCGGGTTAATAATTCTTAACCACTATAACGGAGCCAACTCAGCCGCGTGGAGAATTGCACCTAGACCGAATTGAGCAATTATCTTTTCTGGGGAAAGAACAGCAGCGGATACCAACTTTGGCGCATCAAGTCCCCTGTGAGACTAGGGGTCGTCCATTCAATCAACTTGCCCAGGCTATTGGAGGAAATCGCGATCGCGCTAATGTCTTCCTCCTGCGCCGTTTTGAGGATCCCTTCTAAAGCATTACCATGCCGCACAACTCGTTGAATCTTGGCCCCAACTTCGGCCAATTTGCTTTCCACCGGGCCCAGTTTCTGATTGGCCATGGCGTCTTGTTCGGCTGCGGATAACGTCAGCCAACTGTGATCGGCATAGACCCAACACAGCGTACAAATTTCAACCCCCGATTTTTCCATCGCCAGTTTGTAGATTTGCTCCACAACATAGTTGGCCGTGTCACTCCCATCGTAGGGGATCAAAACCCGGCGGAAGAGGTACTGACAACGCAATAGCAGCTCCTCAAACATCATCACATCAAGGAGTTGGGGACGGAAAATCATCAGCGGGATAGAGGTTTTACAAGCGATTTCACGGGTGGTGCTGCCGAAGAGCTGTTCATTCAGTAGTGTCTTACTCACAGTCCCGAGCAGGATCAGATCCGATTGCTGTTTGTCCGCGGTCCGCAGGATACAGTCGGTGATGTTACCCATCTGAACTTCGATCGCCACATCAAGATTACTCGACTCGGGCATCCAGCGCTGAATTGCGGCCGTGGCTGCTTCAACTTCCTGGACCTCTAACCGCGGTACCCCTTCACTATCGACCAATGGTTTGCAGTACAAAAAAGTAACTTGCTTCACGCCTGCAGTGGCCAAACTATTCACGCAGCGCGCCAAACGGTGAAAGCCATCGCTGAGGTCAGTACAGATTAAAAGACGTTGAAACATAGTATTTCACCGGCGCAGTAGATTTAAAGTAGGGCCAGAATCGCGTGAAATTGAGTCCCTTGATCTATATTCTAACTGCGTCCCCAGCGACTGAAGTGAGCAAATTGTTTTCGAACAATCTGGGGCAATTGCTGACGCCACGATCGGCGTTGCTGGCGTTGCAGTTGGCGAAAT
This sequence comes from uncultured cyanobacterium, assembly GCA_963704065.1. GTDB lineage: Bacteria > Cyanobacteriota > Cyanobacteriia > Leptolyngbyales > Leptolyngbyaceae > Romeriopsis. The sequence goes on from CAVPGX010000038.1 coordinate 55,565, forward strand.
TGCTGTTGAAGACCGGATAAATCAGTCGTTTTACTGCCATAGCGCCAAGCCAGGTAGGCGTTGGTAATCACGTAGGTTGTTCGATCACAAGCTGGTGAAGCACTCTCACGCACCATTTGTGCATATTCGTGTGGAGTTTGGGCCGGATGTTTGGCCAGACCTTGCACACCTAACCAATCAATCAATTGTTGGTAGAGACGGGCGATCGGGGTTAATTGCTGGAGCTTGCGCCAGTAGCGCCAACGTTGATAGGCCAACCAAGTTAGCCAACCAGCAAACATGACGCTGATCAACCCTAAAATGCCCACCAGCCAGCCCCACCAACCTTGACGGAACAACGCCATCAAACGACCTAACTGTGCAAATAAGCCCCCGAAAACCCAGCTCAGCCACCCGGTAACCGGCGACGGTAGCCAACCCGCCACCCATTTCCAGAACGATTGCAACGCACTAAAGGTTTGATTTTCCTCAATACTAGGAGGAATCAATGGATGCCCCGGAATTGGATCAAACGTAAACCAGCCATACTTATGGAAATAAACCTCCGTCATGGCGTAGGCATCCGTATTTTTAACAATGTAATAGCCGGTGAATGGGTTGAATTGACCAGGCGCAAAACCGGTCACAAGTCTGGTAGACATGCCGATCGAGCGCAGTAGCATGGTTAATGCCGTCGCAAAATGATCGCGATATCCCCCCTGATACTTGAAGAAAAACGCATCAACCAAATCTTCCTGCGCTTCTAGAAAAGGCAAGTCTTGCTGCAAACTGTAGCGTTGCTTGAGTGCCTGGGCCAGAAAGAGGGCTTTTTCGTAATCCGAGGTGATGGGGGTATTGGCCTGGGACAGCAATTCTTCTGCAAGGGTTTTCAACTTCGACTGAAGCGCTGGATCAATCTCGCTATAACGATTGCTGCGGGTGGAATTTTCAGTCGAATTAAAGAATTGACTCTTCGCTTGTTGTAGCAGCTGACGATCGCGATAGGGGACTTTTGAAATCACAGTGTAGGTCAGGCCTTCCGTCAACGCCACCGGCGATCGCAGTCCATCTTGTTGATCAATCGCAATCTCTTGCGTCGGGAAGAACACCTGCTTGGGCTGGTCCAAGGCTGGAATCACATTTGGCAAATCAGAAACCATCGTGTAAGTCTGCACCACACGCTGCGACCGATTCAGGCGCTGCGGCATGTTGAGCAAAAATTGGTAGCTCCACCGCGCCCGTTTGATCATCTCGGTTTGCGCATTGCGCGACATCTCCCAACCTTGACCGGTATATTGATCAAAGGCCATAACCCGCCAAAAGCCCGCCGCCTGTGATCGCACCCGCATCACGACTTTCTCAGTCAACTGGCCACGCAAATTTTGATTGATTTTCGTGCTAAAGCCATAGTAAAAGGTATCGTCAACTTCACCTTTACCCGTTGCCGGTGCCTGACCACGACCGGCACGGACGCCATTCCCATCGGCCGTTCCCTGACCAACGTAGCCGGGATTAATCACCTTTTCTTGATCAAATTCGCCTTGGGTTTCAATCGGTGCACTGACTGGGAAGGTTTGAATTTGGTACCCCGGTAATCGTGGCATTACCGCAAAAATCAATAGTCCCAAGCCCACAACAACCCCAAAAATCAGGGGCAGTCCGGCCCAGCGCCGCCTGCTGCCAAGTGCAACTGACCATTTCCACTGTTTGAGTCCCAAGCGTGAGCGATAATCCATCACCAACACAGGCAATGCGATCGCCAAAAATAGGAGCAGCCAGAATCCAAACAACATGGTTTGACTCAAGGTCGAAGCCACGCTGATCAGGATCAACCCAATCACCATCGAGTAGCCTAGATCCTTACGCCGCGGTAAATCGAAACTGTGTAGAACTTGAATTTGCACGAGCAATTGTGCCAGCGCCACACGCGTATCATTCAGTTGGCCACCAAACAACAAATCGCGAAAAAAAACAATCAATGCGGCAACCATCCCGATCGCCAATAGGAATTTCACCGTAATGTTGCGACTGCGGCGATGGTGCCAACTCCAAGTAGCCCCAATTATGCTGGCTGGCACGGCCCAAAGACTAACCGTCGTATCGGCACTTGTATCGGTAGCGACAATCCCAATAATCACCAAAAGCTGCACTAAAATTCGCAGCAACAGTGAGTCTTCTGGCGGTGTTTGAGGGCGCGTTTGGCGGCTCGGCTGCAAACGCACCGACCAAGGCATGATTGGCGATCGGGCAGACATAAGGATGCTGTAGGAAAATTGAGCGGACGACTTGATTAGATAGTACCCCGCAAAAATAAACTCCTCCCTACGATGTCGTAAGAAAGAGTTAAATAACAGGAGAATCGGACCACCGCCGCACACCGATCAATGCTTCAATCACCCGTGACCAAACCGCAAAACAATCGCTGTGCTTTGATTGCAGAATCGGTATATTTTGGCCAATGTGACTGAACTAAAGCGTTAGGCTTCTGGCTGAATCGTAAATAAGAGCGTGTCATCTTGATTCAACCGCACTTCAAGCACACAGGTTTGGGTCAAGCTCAGATCGGTCAGTTCAACACTGAGTTGCCCTGCATCCAAGGCTTCAGCCAGGGCACGACGACCGGCACCTCGCAACTCAAGATGGCTACCACAGGGCAAATTACCGTCAATCCGCAGTGTTGCAATACCACCAGAAACTTGATATTGCGTCTGCAGTACAATCGGTCCTGCATCAGTCACCCATTCGTAACAAGCGGTTGACTGCTGCGGCGACACGCGAATTAACAGCGAATTAAAGATTTCCCGCGCGGCCAACAAGGACAACACCATTTGCTGAGTCGGCATGGCCTCATCGTAGTCGATCGAGAAATCGGCCCCTAACTTTTGCTGCAAATTGGTATAACCCGAACGTGCGGGAGAAACCATAACCAAGCCCGCCATCTGGTTCAACACGCGTGACTCACCAGGGAAAAGCGCCTCCACCGCTTGCACCAACCGCGCACCTTCGCGCAACTGTGAATTTGCCAAGGTCTGACACTTATTCAGCAATTGCACTAATACATTATCGGGCAGTTTGACAGGCAATGACAATCGCCGGAGCTGCGCGAGCCATAGAGAACGAATGTCAATGACCGGAACACAGATCGTGGCACTGACAGGGATATCATCCTGATATTCGGCAACGCTTTGCTCCCAGGGGAAAAGCGGGGGATTCCGCTGAATCTCTTGCTGCAAACGATGTTTCAACAGCGCATAAAAGCGATCTTGCACAGCCTGTATATCTCCTGAGTTAAGTGAATATTCCGAACGGAATGAAGATGAATCACCTTCTGCGAGTTCGCACTTAGGTGTAGCTGAGACACAGCCATCACAGTGACATGCTGTGACCACTTGACAACCCATTCTAGACCGAGATTACGAACCAGACTCATGAACACTTTTTGAAATGGCAATCAAATTGTGTTTCATCGTTATAGATCTTTATTCATCAGTAAAATTACTTGATCCGGACTGTTCGTTACGGATTTCCCAGGCTTGCTCCAAAATTTTGAACCATTGCTTTTGGAGTTGATTGGGCGTACAACCAATCGCCTTAGCAATTTCTGCATCTGCGTGTTTTTCCCGCTTCAGACGCAGGAGCGATTGTTGCCGCTCCGTTAATCGACTGACAAAACGCTCCCACTCGCTGGGTGAAAGACCTAAATTTTTTGCAAGGTCAACCTCAAGCCACTGGTGCACTAGTTCCCAGCGATGGGTAAAGGTAAAACGGACCAAATGGTATTTAAATCGCTGCTGCAAATAATCCCGCTGACGTGACGTCAGTCCCAAGATTTGCTCAATCTCATTGGCTGGCAAGTCCTGCAAACGCAGCGTGAAATAATCAATACAATCAGTTTGATTGCGTCCTTCAAGATAGGTAATCAGCTCTTGGACCACGGTTTGGCGCAGCGAATCTTCCGCTGGTTCATGATCCTGAGCCACCATTTGCTCACGCAAGCGCTGCATCGAGGCAACATTGTAAGCGTCGTCATTCTCCGATACGCCCCCTTCAGCCGCTTGTTCAATATCGACTAGCGTCTCTCCTGGCTGCTGCTGCGAGAAGGTTTGGGCACGCAAAATAATTAACTGCTGGCTGCGGCGCCCCGGCAGGGGAATCCGGCGCTTACCATAGCGCTCAGTGAACGCCATATACTCACCCAACTCCAGCATGGTTTTGGGGCGGTAGCTCACATCTAGCTTGGTCTCGCGACGAAACGCGTTGAGGGATTCCATATAGAAACCCTGCAAAAAGTCTTCAATCAGTGTCAACCGCGCTTGATAACTATACTGACTCTTAGCTGGATTAATATAACGATATACCACTGCACTCAGCGTACTGTGGAGATCAATCCGGCCACGACGGGAGCCGAGTCGATAATAATGGAGACATTTCTGCAAACGATGGCGCGCTAGGGCATATGCCCACTCCATCACATCACCAGAATCCTGAATGCGTTTACTTTCTGCACAAATTCGATCGACTTCCTCGGCTAATCGCTCAGCGACTGCTTGGCAATTACGTTCAGAAGCCTTCGTTTCATGTTTAAGTTCCGCTAGCAGAAACTGGAAAATAGTATCCACGCGTTGGCAGACTTCCCGTACCGGTTCTAACGTTTGGTAAATCAAAACCCACTCTCAGATTTTGGCATAGATGACTTCAAAATCGAGCGAAAACCCCTGACTGCCTGACAAAAATGCACGAAACCAATAGCCTGAAGCGGTAGATGATGAACCTTAACCAACAAATTGAGACGCTGATCAAGGATGCCCCGAATGATCCGGAAATGCGTCAAATCACGGAAACTGTTGCCCCCGTATTAAGACGTATTGCAAGTAAATTCCGATACCTAGAATATTACGTCCTCCACACTCCCGATCAAGGATGGGTAAGTTTTACCCTCACCCATCGTACACAATCTCACATAGAAAGAAAGGTGATCTACGCATTTTCCTCATCAAAAGATATAAATGATGTCATCTCTGAGACAGATCTGTCGGGGTTATCAGTCGTATCGATCGGGATCATCGATTTGCTGTTTCAGTTCTACGCACTGAATTTAGGCGACAGCTTAGTCGTATTTGATACGCCTAAAAATACGGAGAGAGCATGCGAAATTCCGCGTCAGGAATTTGATGCACTACTGCGGCAGTCATTGGATCCAATACCCCCAGATATTGCTTAAATTCGGCTAACTCAGCAAAATTGCTGGATTGGTCAATCCAATGGCAACATGATTTTCCGTGGGACGGGCAGCAGTATTGCAGTGGCTGTACCAGAGTCTTGATAACCTGGCGCAATTAATCCGCTCGCCCAATTGCGGCAACTGCCGCTTCTAGTGCCAATGCCACATGGGTCCAATGGGTACCCCCTTGGCAAAAAACCACAAACGGTTCGCGTAAAGGACCATCAGCCGAAAATTCAGCCGTACTCCCATCAATAAACGTACCGCCTGCCATAACTAGCTCAGTTTCGTATCCTGGCATCGACGCTGGCACCGGCTCTAGATAGGCGCCAATCGGTGAATATTCCTGCACAGCCTTACAAAAGGCAATGATTTTTTCGGGACAACCCAGCTTGATCGCCTGGATGACATCACGCCGCGAGGCCATGGGGGCCGGGTTCACCGGATAACCCAACTGATCCATCACATAGGCGACTAAGTGATTCCCCTTCATTGCTTCTCCCACCATCTGTGGGGCCAAGAACAGTCCTTGAAACAGCAGCCGATTTTGGTCAAAGGTTGCACCACCATGACTCCCAATGCCAGGTGCCGTCAGCCGACAACAAGCCGCTTCCACTAATTCCGCTTGCCCTGCCACATAACCACCCGCTGTCACGATCGTCCCACCGGGATTTTTTATCAAGGACCCGGCCATCAAATCAGCCCCCACCATTGTGGGCTCCTGGGCCTCAACAAATTCGCCGTAGCAGTTATCCACAAAACAAACTGTATTGGGATTCTGCTGCTTCACAATCTGACAAATCCGCGCAATATCCATGATTGATAAACTGGGACGCCAGGAATAACCACACGATCGCTGAATCGTTACCATTTTTGTTTCTGGCTGAATTGCGGTAGCAATTGCATCCCAGTTAACTGATCCGTCCGATAGTAGATCAATTTGCCGATAAGTTATCCCCAATTCCGCCAAGGATCCTTGCCCATGACCGCGAATCCCAATGACTTCTTCCAATGTGTCGTAGGGTGCCCCGACAACTGAGAGTAATTCATCACCAGGACGCAACACACCATATAGACAAGTGGCGATCGCGTGTGTTCCAGAGACGAATTGCACGCGCACTGCCGCCGCTGCCGCCCCCATCACCTGCGCAAATACCTGATCCAACACGTCCCGCCCAAGGTCGCCATGGCCATAGCCCGACATACTGGCAAAATGATGCACGCCCACACGATAGTGCTGAAACGCTCCTAAGACACGCTTCAAGTTTTGCTTGACCTGGGCGTCAATCTCCGAAAAAATCGGGATCATCGCTGTCTGAGCCTGGTCAATTAGGTCTGTCATTTTCATGAGATTTCTGTCTTCGATGCAACCATTTTTGGAAAGCAGGTGGCAAAATAAGTTAAGCTACTGGGATTGTTAAGACTTCTTAACGACTAAGAGAATCTGCTCTCATAGAGCTGCTAACCGTACCGTTGCCAATTGATTAAAGTGCGGAGCCTATTGTCGCGCAGATTGGGATAAAAACAGTTATCGAGATTATGGGATGACTATCGCAACACAACAAAAACTTCAAATCTCCTGGCACTTCGTCGCCATCATTACGATTGTCCATGTGGGGGCATTGATGGCGTTTCTACCCGGCAACACTAGCTGGAAGTGCGTTGGACTGGCACTATTTCTACATTGGGTAACGGGCGGTTTAGGTATCACCTTGGGATGGCACCGTTTGATTTCCCATCGCAGCTTCCAAGTTCCGAAGTGGCTAGAGTATTTCTTTGTTTTCTGTGGTAGCTTGGCGATGCAAGGTGGTCCGATTTGGTGGGTAGGCTTGCATCGTCACCACCACCGCTACTCCGACCAGGATGTGGATCATCATGATTCGAATAAAGGTTTTTGGTGGAGCCATATGGGCTGGATGTTCCATGAAGTACCGGCACTAAAAGAGGTGCCGCGCTTCACCCAAGACATTGCAGATGATCCAGTCTATCGCTTCTTTGACAATTATTTTTTCCCGATTCAGATCGCTTTGGGCGTGTTCCTCTATCTAATTGGCGGTTGGCCATTTGTTATTTGGGGAATCTTCGTTCGCTTAGTCTTGGTTTATCACTGCACTTGGTTAGTCAATAGTGCAACTCACATGTTTGGTTACAAAAGTCATGAATCACACGACAATTCCCGCAATTGCTGGTGGGTCGCATTATTGACTTACGGTGAAGGTTGGCACAACAACCACCATGCCTATCAGTATTCGGCGCGGCACGGTTTGCAATGGTGGGAATTTGATACAACTTGGATTATGATTCGGACCTTACAGGCGCTAGGGTTGGCAACCAAAGTTAAGTTGCCGAACGCGAATGTATAGGTAAACACTGCTGCACTGCTCACGTTAATCAATCAAAAAAGCACCTGATTTGGAGGGGCTTTTTTGATTGATTACCCGACTGCCAACTGGATTAAACTGCGATCGTGAGCAAAGCTATGACATCCTGGGACCTTGAATAATCTGTTTGGTGGTCATCAGACTATCAACCCCAATCCTGCCGCGCGGCAGACCTTTCTGCTTAGCAACACCCAAAAAAATCTGGCGACTAGCCGGATCGAGTCGATAAAATCGCGGCGAGGTGTTGATGTAGATGAAAGTGCTATTCAACAATTGGGCAAATTGCTGAGACTCCCCATAAGAATCAGTCACAATGCTGTCAGCATGACCACTGCTATTCTGGTTAATCCAATCGGTGGCATCTTCTAGTCGAGGAATGCGTCTAAAAGCTACCGTTTTACTCAGATAGGGTTCCTGCCACTCATCGGCCTGGGCTAGCGTCAATTTTGGGAATTCGTCAACCAGCGCCTCGTCACCGCGCACTTCAAAGCCATGCTCTCGCAGACTATTCCACAACAAGCCTAGACTCGACTGCTTGATCTGCGGGTGCAGCAGCACTTTTTCGATGCCATTGACCGCATCCGGTTGGGTCAGATGGCTATCAATAATTGCGCTTCTGACCGTCTCCAAACTGCCAGAAGCGGACCAATACAAATAGCAGTTGCCGATTGCGCTTTGCAAAATCGGGGCATTACATTGCCGGACAATTTGGTTGACCCAACTTGGGCGCCCATAGGGAATCACCAAATTGGCTTGTCGCTGACCGCTAAATAAATCATGCAATGAGTAGTCTTCTTGGGCGGCAAGATCGACGAGACAATCCGTCGGCAACTCCGCCGCAACGATCGCGCTTTGCATAACCTGAAAGATGGCAGCATTAGTTTGGTGGGCTTCCTGACTGCCACGCAAAAGCAAGCTATTGCCACTACGCAAGCAAAGACCCGCCGCTAGCGGCGTTAGATCCGGCAAAGACTCATGCACAAAGGCAATCACCCCTAACGGTAGCAGTTCCGTAAATGTTTGGTCGTTCATGCTGACCTGACTGCTGGCAACAACGCGACCCACAGGATCAGGCAGTTGGCTCAACGATGACAAATCATTCGCAATTTTCTGCAACCGCTCCGGGGTTAACTTCAACCACTCCAGCAGTCGAGCAGAAATCGCCATCTCGCGGCTGGTTTCTAAATCAAGCGTATTCGCTTCAAGAATGGTGTCTTGCTGTTTAATTAGCTGATTAGCCATTGTTTGGATTGCCAGCGTCCGCTGATGACTGGATCCAGTTGCAAGAATATTTGCCGCTTGGGTTGCTCGTTGGATCGCGCGATTCACTGACACCTGAAAACTCCAATGGAATGTGTGATTCGTGCAGAGAAACCGACACCATGAAAGCATGATGGCGAGAATCCTTTGCTAGCCGACTTCACCGCAGTGACGCTGCTACCGCCGCCGGCCCCAGTAGGCATTAATTGTGGGCAGGACAAAAGCAACGATGATGGCACCCAGAAACCAGTATAACCAAGCAAACGGAGCAATCAGCCATTGCCCAACCAATAACCAGCCAACTACTAGGATCAGCAGTGGCGCTAAGGTGCGCATAAAATGCGACTCACTACGCCTAGGGGGATTGACTAGCTTCCACTGGGCACCGCTCCAACGCCATGTACGGGCATCAGGATAACCAGCAGTGAGCTGCTCAACCAGCTTACCCTCTTCGTTGAGCACAAACATCTGAGGGCAGCGATCGCAGCCATACGCATCCGTTAAATAGATGGGAACTAAATTCGCCGCACGACGGCAGGGACAAGGATAAGTCCGATCGCGCGGATTGGTGTCTGTCTTTTCAAAATACACGAGTTGCCTTACGTCTCAATTGCCTGCTTTAACGAATAAGAAACAACACTAGCTGTCCTTTCACCCTTTAAGAGAACAACCTCAGCCCCCTGAAATTCAGACAATAACCTTTGCCTAAAAATACCAGCGCAGAGATATTTCAAGTGAATCAGGAAAAGTGTCCTAGAGAAAGTTCCCGCATCAGCCGAGAATGCTCCCCCTATTACCTTAAGAGGGTTGCCAGATTGATAGAACACTCTCAACAAAGTCTTAACATAGTTTTCCCACCGCCATGGGAACAAACAAGCAAATACTCGCATATGGAACTTTCCAAGAAAGGAGAGAAGCAATTACCACTGGCGAAACTTAAGATAAGGCTTAAAAAATATTAAGCGGGTAACGCGATTCGAACGCGCGACATTCACCTTGGCAAGGTGACGCTCTACCACTGAGCTATACCCGCATCACGTTTATAATATTTGCAGAGGTGTTATCGCTTTGTCAACTACCTTGAGCGTTTTTTATTTCGATATGATGGAATGTAGTTTTGTTAAATTGGTTTAATTACTTTGACGAGACCACTCGAGGAGTAATTGCGCTAAGCCGTTTATCCAACCAATGGTTAATTCTGTGATTTCTGTACCTGCTGCGACTACGTCCGTTACATCAGCTGACTCCCCATTAGCAAATGGCCAAGATTGGACTTGGCGTGGATACCGGATTCGGTATACTACTGCGGGTGAAGGCCAGCCAATGATTTTATTACACGGATTTGGGGCTTCGATCGGCCATTGGTCAAAAAATATCGACGTATTTGCCGCCGCCGGCTACCGCGTATATGCGGTAGATTTACTGGGTTTTGGTGCTTCCGAAAAACCGCCGATTCGCTACGAAATGGAGCTATGGCAGTCGCTGATATATGACTTTTGGCAAGATTTGATTCAACAACCAGCCGTCATTATCGGCAACTCAATTGGCGGGCTGCTGACGCTAATGTTACTGGCCAACCATCCGCAAATTGCAACTCACGGCATCTTACTGAACCCTGCGGGCGGACTCAACCATCGACCGGACGAACTAAATCCATTATTAGGCAATGTTCTGGGTACATTCTCGAAATTAGCCCGTTCCTCCTGGCTAGGACCATGGCTGTTCGATCGCGTCCGGCAAAAAGCGCGGATTCGCAGCAGCTTGAAGCAAATCTACGCCAATCGAGCCGCCATCACCGACGAGTTGGTGGAGATGCTATATCGTCCTTCCTGCGATATCGGTGCCCAAAAAGTGTTTGCCGCGATTTTGAGTGCCCCTCCCGGTCCCAAACCAAGCGAATTGCTGCCGCAGATCCAGGTAGCCTTGCTCGTACTATGGGGCGAAGATGACCCTTGGACCCCAATTCAGGCTTCACAGCTATACATCGCGCATCAAGCGGAACAACCCATCCAAGTCACCGTGCTTCCACGGACTGGTCACTGTCCCCACGATGAGCGCCCCGAACTGGTCAACCCCTGTGTATTGGATTGGTTGCGGCAACAATCGCTACTAGACAAGACTTAAACGCAAGAAATCGACAGTTTGGGAAAATATTAGCGAAATTCAATGCAGCATTTTTTGTCTAGCTAGTTACACTAGGGGGGCAAGTGCCAATTACAACTTCACCACTGTCATAGCCCCCATGACTCCGATTGCTGTTCCTGAAACGACCTTATACGATCTTGCTAGCACCGCCGAGCCCTCGCCGGAAGCGTTGCAGATTAATCCTGCGACCTTTAAGTCAATGGTGAGCAGTTTGTTTGATTTGGTGATTGAGCAGGCAGCGCCCGCGTGGATTTGGATTAAGCTACCGCGCGGTGATTCTTGGCAGGCAGAAATCGAACGCATTGTGGCCCACGCTGACCACTTAAAAGGTGTATCCGTTTTCCGCAGTATTACAGAAGTGGCTGCAGAAAACGAAAGCGACGATCGATCGAGCTTTGTCAATTCTGTACTACCCAATCAGTTTCAAAAGTCTTCGGTTCACTCGATTCAATTACCGTTTGACAACCCACTTAAGGGCGAGTTTCTTGTCCTGGTTTGGTGTGAGCAGATGACGGTTTTATTAGCTGCAAAGCGGAGTCGAACCATCCGATCAATTTCAGAAGCGGTCACTCCGACAGCTGAATTAGGGGCTCATGGTGCAGAAGAGACCCCCGAGCGCAAAACCCCTTTGCTCGCCAACTGTTTATTGGAGCCACAAGCGGTGAAGCAAGCGGTACATCGCATGGCGGAGCTGGTACAGCAAGAACATTATAAGATTTTGGGCGATGACTTATCGCTATCCGAGCTGGCGCAACAATGGTATCAGACTTCAAACTTGAATTTGGCCCAGGCAGCGGCTTTGGAATCCGCTTCGATTTTGCTTGGCAAACAGGTTCAGCGCCAGGAAGAGCTATGGCAACGGGCAACAACTTACCGCAAACAGGCAGAACTCGTGAATGTTCTGCAATTGCAAAATGAGGAGCTAACCAATACTGTCCGAGCTAAGGACGAATTCTTGAGTACTGTCGGGCAGCAGCTACGCACCCCCTTAACCAACATGAAGACGGCTTTGACGCTGCTCAACTCACCGCATCTTAAACCGCCACAACGTCAACGCTATATGGATTTACTGACCAATGAATGCGATCGGCAAGGGTCGTTAATTGGCAGCTTGTTGGACCTTGTGAGTTTGGACCAAATGGCTGAGCGCAAAACGCTGGAGCCAATTCAATTAGCTGACGTTGTCCCTGGTGTCGTCAGCACCTACCAGCCACTCGCTGAAGAGAAAGGCGTCCGCTTAGCCTATACAGTGCCGGAAAACTTGCCACAAGTGGCGAATCTGACACCTTGGCTGCGGCAAATTGTGGTGAATTTGCTCCATAACGGAATTAAATTTACTCCGCGTAATGGTCAAGTTTGGGTCCGGGCCAAACAACAAGGCGACTATATCCAACTGGAGTTTAAGGATACAGGCATCGGTGTTCCAGTCCATGAAATCCCAAAAATCTTCGATCGCTTCTATCGCATTCGTCAAGCCAATGGCGAAGATGAAGCCGGGGCTGGTCTAGGGCTAACTATTGTGCAGCAATTACTGCTGCGCTGTGGCGGTTCGATTTCGGTGAAGAGTCGGCCGGGTGAAGGATCGATTTTTAATGTCTTACTACCCGTCTACAAAGACTCCCTGGAGATCCCACCCGAAACCCCGTAGCGAATCAACGCACATTTAGGGTGAGAATAGGAAGCATTGTCGCAGCATGGAAGCCAGGATGACTGTTACGATCGACCTAACCAACGAACAAATTCAGCATATCGATATTTCGGCGACGGCCAAGTCAATTGAATCGTTGATCGATGCCCTCACCGAAAATGAACAGCAATTACAGTTTCAAATCGACTTCGCACGCGAACCGGGCGATCCGCGGGAACTCTCGGAGATCCCTGAAGTTCGGCTATGGTTTATCCGACTCGATGCCAAATACCCCTGGTTACCTTTCTTGCTTGATTGGAAGGCGGGCGAGTTAGCGCGGTATGTGGCAATGCTAGTGCCGCATCAGTTTCATCCACAAGATGGCGTTCAGTACAACCCCGAAAGCCTCGAAATTTTTGTGATGCAGCGCGTATTCATATTAATGGAATGGCTGAAAGCGCAAGGATTAGAAGGCCGATCGCGCGTGAAATCAATGACCCAAATGTTGGGCTATGAACTCGAAGATGACTTCTTCGAACTACTCAGATTGTAACCAACACGATTTTAGTCAATTCTATGGCGCATCTCGATAAATCGACATTACGCCGTCAATGGCTAACGCAACGCCGTTCTCTGTCGGCTTGCCATTGGCAACAGCGTAGTGAACAGATTTGCCACCAGATTCGCCAAGTCCCTTGGTATATCAATGCGAAAACTGTATTGGCCTACAGCAGTTATCGCCAAGAGCCGGATTTAAGCCTGTTGATGACTGATCGCGACAAGATCTGGGGCTTGCCACGCTGTATTGACCAGACACTCATTTGGCATCGTTTTGAACCAAGGCAGCAGGTATTGCAACCAGGCAGCTTTGGAATTTTGGAGCCTGATCCAGCAAATGAAATATTAGTCGCGGCCCAAGTCGATTTGATTTTAGTCCCTTGTGTCGGCTGTGATCGACAGGGCTATCGTTTAGGCTATGGTGGCGGTTATTACGATCGATTATTGGAGGATCCTCAGTGGGCAACAATACCTACGATCGGCATTGCCTTTGACCAAATGGTGGTCGAAACATTACCGACTGACGCATGGGATCAGCCCCTCAGAGCAATCTGCACCGAAACCCACTGGCATTCCCACTTGTGAACCGATCACCAAGCATCACCCCACCCTGTAGACCGAAGTGTTGACAACATTTAGGGGGCAGCCAGCACCGACCGGAAATCCCATCAAAATTATTTAGGTTTAATGATTAAACCTTCTATAGATATTGGCTCCCTCATCGATTATTCTGAGGTGTCAGCACTCCGATGAGTTGAAGAGTGCATTTTTTGTTTTGACAACCAATTCCGGCCCTATCTGACTTCATTGTTTCTCAGCGCTCAACATGAAAATTTCTGTCTTCCATACCCCGGAGCTTGTTCCAGAAGAAGTTACAGCCGATTGCGCGATCGCGATCTGATGTCTTACGCGCAACCACCACAATTGCGACCGCGCTCGCGAATGGAGCAGAAGCCATTCAAGTATTCAGTGATTTAAATGAGTTAGAACGGGTAAGCGCCAGCTGGGATGCCAGTAAGCGATTGCTGGCAGGCGAGCGCGGCGGCAAACAGGTAGCGCATTTCGATTTGGGGAACTCACCGCTTGATTGCACGCCCGAACGCATGCACGATCGTCGCCTATTTATCAGTACAACGAATGGCACTCGGGCATTGCAAAAGATCGAAACAGCCCCAGTCGTGCTGGCCGCCGCCTTGATTAATCGTGAGACGATTGTGCGCTATCTGCTGGAAACGCAACCAGAAACCATTTGGATTGTCGGTGCTGGCTGGGAAGGATCCTTTGCATTGGAAGATACGGTATGTGCCGGCGCTATCGCGCATAATTTAGCGCATCAAATGGGCTGTAAGGTGGGTGAAATCAGCGGTAATGATGAGTTAATTGATGCCGTCACCCTCTATCGCCATTGGCAGAACGACCTATTAGAACTGTTTCAGCATGCGAGCCATGGTCAACGCCTACTGCGTTTGGACGGCCATGCCGATCTTAAGTACTGTTCAGAATTAGACACGCTCGATGTTTTGCCGATCCAACGGGAATGCGGCATCTTAGTTAGCGGTCAATTATCGATGCCCACCAATCAGATGGAGGCGCATCAATCAGGTGTTGCCGTTGTTGATTGATTCTAAGGCCCAGCTGGCACCGACTCTTTGAGCTAATTGCCAGCGAGTCGCTTTCCCATCTTGATACGGTTGTAGATAAACATCAAATGGGTAGCCCGTTTGGGTAGTCGCGCCCCCAGATTGCTTTAAAGTCAAATCGTGATAGCCGCGAATGTGATATCCCGGTTCACCATTGATCGCGACAGTCTCACGCTCACTGATTTGTAGGTGGCTGATGTGAATGTCCTTGAGCGCGGGCGGCAGCAATTTGAGCTGTTGGCTGAGGGGTTGTTGGACCTGCTCAATCTGACGGGCGATCGCTTGCTCGACAATTGACTGACTGGGTAAGTTGGCATTGCCGCAAGCTGTTAAGCAGCCAGCCATCATGCTGATTAACAGGATTAATGCTAGCTGCTGCCAGCGGGCGCACCGGGGACGCCAGGCCTCACGAAAAGTAAGCTGCAACACAACTAATCTCTCAAACAACGTTTCAGACAAATTTTACAATCAGGAGCGCATCGAAATTGCCAGCAACCCGATATCCTTACAGTATCAGTGCTCGTAGCGATTAAGGCTAGAATCGCGCAAAAAATATAGTTATTCCCCTAGCAAACCAGCGCTGACTGACATTGACGGATTTTCCTTGCGACATTCATGTACAAAAACCAACTGGGTCTGGCGGAGCAACTTCACGCATATCTGATTGATCATAGCCAATCAGAACCAGCATTATTGTCGCAGTTACGCGAAGAAACCAGTAGCCATCCGCAAGCACGGATGCAAATCTCGCCGGAACAAGGACATTTGCTCGCGTTATTAGTGCGTTTAATGGGAGCAAAGCGCGCTTTAGAAGTAGGCGTATTTACTGGATATAGCTCCTTGGCTGTCAGCATGGCTCTACCCGATGATGGACAGCTAGTCGCCTGTGATATTAGCCGATCGTTCACAAACATCGCTCGCCGCTACTGGCAACAGGCTAACGTGGATCATAAAGTTGATCTGCGAGTCGCACCGGCATTGGAAACACTGGACCAGCTATTGCACGAAGGTACTGCGCCTTTTGACTTTGCATTTATTGATGCGGATAAGGGAAACTATGCAAACTATTTCGATCGGGCAGTGCAATTAGTCCGTACTGGTGGCTTAATCGCGGTAGACAATACGTTATGGTCCGGGCGGGTGGCCGATCAAAACGACCAAGATAAAATTACCCGGACTCTACGGCAGTTCAATCACACGATTGCGCATGATGAGCGGGTTGACGTGCTAATTTTGCCGATCGGTGACGGGCTAACATTGGCCTACAAACAGTGAGCTAAAGAACTCTACCATTGCCGATTTGAGCCCATGTCCACGGCCAACATAGTCGCCGACTTATGCGCTAGCCCATCGGACAGAAACTGCTCAAAGTCTGGGGCAAAAATCGCCTGGTGATCGGCCAAGGGATCAGTTGTTTCCTGCTCCCAAAGTTGATCTAATGCCTTTTGACTGTTTGCATCCAAGCCCAAGAAAGATAGCGATTTGCCACGTTGTGCTGCTCGCTTCATAGCATTGCACATCAACGCCTGCATTGCCGCATCGGTCGCATCAATCCAAAGTAAATCAACTAGAATCACTGCAGCATGCTCAATCGCCTGCTCTAAGTTTCTTTGAAACGCCACTCCAGCCTTACCTTGCAAATACTGCGGCTGCAGCACAATTGTTGTACTCGCGACCAACGGATCGGTAGCACTAGCTGAATTCGCCCCGGCCGTCCCTGGCGGCGAAGCCTGGTCAGTCATTGTGGCCGCACGAGTCTCATGTAGACTAATCAAAGTCCCATCTCGTAATAATTCCATCGACACCATCCGATTCAGGAAACTCACAAAAGATACAGCGCCCGCTTGTCATAACACTACTGGTTCCATCCATCATGCAATGGCAGAAATTACAATTTGCATGCCTGGACTGAACAATCAGCGGTGCCATCGATTAAGGGGCAATGCTGAATTTAAAGGCCATATCTTGGGGACCAGGGACGGGTCCAACAAGAATCGCGCTCACCTACAAGCCCATCTGGTCGCTACTGGCTCATCTGATAGCGCCGTTGGTCGAGCGGTTATCTACTTATTGCCAAGCTCCGTCACAAAATCAGTCTAAAACCACACTTCCAATCAAGATTTTCATGATCACTTCACATTGACTTGAAACCCGTGAAAGATTGTGATTAGAATACGCGAATACCAAAATTCATTAATCTCATCGGCGTCGACAAATTGCGTGGCGCGAGCGCTTGTATTTTTTGCACTTGACTGATCTTAAGTGCGTGCGGTTTCAAACACATTTATCTGATGCGGTGTGGCACTTTTCCGTAAAGCAGCTCACATCTATACCTTATTTTCACCAGATTGTATTTAGTCCACCTTGCAGAGATTGCCTCAGGATGTAGCTCGTGACGACCACCACTGATTCCGCAGTTTTGTCGAAATCCGAATCGAATCAAACTGGTTTGGGGAAAATTGATCGGCAAATGATTGTCATCTTGGATTTTGGATCACAATATTCAGAACTGATCGCACGCCGAATTCGCGAAACACAGGTTTATTCGGAAGTTCTGCCTTACCGCACCAGCGCGGCCCAACTCAAACAACTGAACCCAGCAGGGATTATCCTCTCCGGTGGTCCAAACTCAGTCTACGACCCCGGTGCGCCGCAATGTGATCCAGAGATTTGGCAGTTGGGCGTCCCGGTCATGGGCGTTTGTTACGGCATGCAGCTAATGGTGCAGCAGCTGGGTGGGGGCGTTGAACGGGCTGAGCGCGGCGAATACGGTAAGGCCAGCCTGATAATCGATGACCCAACTGATTTACTGACCAATGTTGAATCAGGATCCACAATGTGGATGAGTCATGGTGATTCAGTCATCCAGATGCCTGAAGGGTTTGAGCTATTAGCCCATACCGAAAATACACCCTGCGCGGCGATCGCCGATCACCAAAAGAACTTCTACGGTGTGCAGTTCCACCCAGAGGTGGTGCATTCGATTGGTGGGCAAGCGTTGATTCGGAACTTTGTCTACCACATCTGCACCTGTCATCCGACCTGGACAACCGAGGCATTCGTCGATGAGGCAGTGCGGGAAATTCGGGCGCGAGTTGGCCAGAAACGTGTGCTGCTAGCGTTATCGGGGGGAGTCGATTCATCGACGTTAGCCTTTTTGCTACACCGCGCGATCGGGGATAACTTAACTTGTATGTTCATCGACCAAGGCTTCATGCGTAAGGGCGAGCCGGAGCGCTTGATGACCCTGTTCAAAGAGCAATTTCATATTCCCGTCGAATACGTGATGGCGCGGGAACGCTTCCTTGATGCAATTGCTGAAGTTGACGATCCCGAGCGAAAACGCAAAATCATTGGCCGCGAGTTTATCCGGGTGTTCGAGGCAGAATCAAAGCGACTTGGCCCATTTGACTACTTGGCCCAGGGTACCCTATACCCCGATGTAATTGAATCAGCCGATACCAACGTTGATCCCAAAACCGGTGAACGGGTAGCGGTGAAAATCAAGAGCCATCACAACGTTGGGGGGCTTCCAAAAGACTTACAGTTTAAACTGGTCGAGCCGCTGCGCAAACTGTTCAAGGATGAAGTCCGCAATGTGGGGCGATCGTTAGGTCTACCTGAAGAAATTGTGAATCGACAGCCTTTCCCAGGACCAGGTTTAGCCATTCGGATTCTCGGACCGGTGGATAATGAGAAGCTGAATATCCTGCGTGATGCCGATTTGATCGTGCGGCAGGAAATTAATCGCACTGGGATGTACAACGAAGTTTGGCAGGCTTTTGCCGTATTGCTCCCAGTGCGTAGTGTCGGGGTCATGGGGGATCAGCGAACTTACGCCTATCCGATCGTGCTGCGAATCGTCACTAGTGAGGATGGGATGACTGCTGACTGGGCAAGGCTTCCCTATGATTTGCTTGAGACGATCGCCACGCGGATTGTGAATGAAGTAGATGGCGTAAACCGGGTAGTTTATGACATTACATCTAAACCACCTGGAACAATCGAATGGGAGTAATTCCGGTTTGAGTTGAAAATCATGATTAGCCAGTGTCGCATAGGCGATACTGGCTTTTATTTAAGAGCAATCAAGACCGCTAAAGCAGTTGTGATGCAATACTTTTTTGACTACGCTTTAAGCACTAAAGCTCGAGTGAAAGCTGATAAATCACACGCTTTGGCAACTTCAGTTCCTGCGCCAATTGCTTACTGGCTTGCGATCGACTCAAACCATCCGCCAATAGCCGCTGTAGTGCCTGCCGTAACACCTCATCCGACACGGACTCGGTCGTGATTTCTGCACCAGCAACAACGATCGTGTATTCTCCTTTGGGTTCACGTGTCTGATAGTCGACGATCGCCTCACCGAGGGTGCCACGCCAGAATTCCTCATGCATTTTGGTCAGCTCACGGGCAATTGCTACCGGACGGCTCGCACCAAACGCCACTGCCATCGTCACTAGCGATGCCCGTAAACGATGGGGTGATTCATAAAAAACCATCGTTCGATTTTCGGACTGAAGGTCGGCTAAAACGGCTTGGCGCTCTTTCTCCTTGGCAGGCAGAAACCCCTCAAAGGTAAAGCGATAACTATCGAGTCCAGAAGCCGCGATCGCCGTAATCACCGCCGTCACACCTGGAATTGGCACCACATTGAGTTGCGCACCGACACAGGCTTTCACAAGCTCATACCCAGGATCAGAGACACAGGGCATACCGGCATCGGTAACGAGCGCGATCGACTGACCTTGCTGCAATTTCTCGATCAGTTCGGGCGTTCGCGTTGCGCGATTATGCTCGTGGTAACTAATTTGAGGCGTTTTGATTTGAAAATGCTGAAGCAGCTTGCCGGTATGTCGCGTATCCTCAGCGGCAATGAGATCAACCTGCTGCAATACGACGATCGCGCGGAAGGTTATATCTTCCAAGTTCCCGATCGGAGTCCCAACAACGTATAACGTCCTCGTATCAATCTGCATATAGGCATCATAGGCTAGTTTCCTGGCAATCGGTAGTTTGGCGATCGCGTTGGTTTAGCGAAAGGAAAATTTATATTGGATAAGACCACTGGTAGAGTAGTTGGGCGGTTTTAAGTTTTAGCGATGAATGTGAGGGGCAAACTGTGTTTGATCGATTAACGGAATTACTGGACCTCACACGGACGATCGGGTGGCAGACAGCGAAAATTTTGCGGCAGGCCGAGGCGAACTTTAACGTCGAACAATCTGGCGATAGTCCAGTAACCAGCGCCGATCTAGCAGCAAATCGCTGCATTCTGAATGGATTGCATTCAGCTACTAGGCACCACCGAATTTGCCTACCTCAGCGAAGAAACCCATCAAAAACAGGCGATCGAGGAACGTCTCGGAAAACCTTGGGTCTGGATTATTGATCCACTTGATGGCACCAAAGACTTCATCCAAGGAACTGGCGAATACGCGACCCACATTGCCTTAACGCACAAAGGTCGGCCCATCCTCGCCGTGGTTGCCTGCCCCGGCAGAGGTTTACTCTATTCAGCGATCCAAGGTCAGGGAACCTATGTCGAAACCCCCGATGGCGATCGGCGACAGATGCACGTCTCCCGCAAATCTGATCCAACCGAACTCATCCTCGTCACAAGCCGCAACCATCGGAATGAGCAGCTTGAGCATTTGGTCAAACAACTGCCCCATCTTTCCCAAACGGCCGTCGGCAGTATCGGGGGGAAATTAGCTGCCATTGTCGAACAGCAAGCTGATCTATATGTCACAATTTCGGGTAAATCCGCCCCAAAAGACTGGGATTTCGCGGCACCGGACCTCATTCTGACAGAAGCCGGTGGTCAGGTTACAGGCTTTGACGGCTTGCCCCTGACCTATAACCAGAAGGACGTTAATCAGTGGGGTGGGATTCTTGCCAGCAATGGTGCTTGCCATGCGATGCTCTGCACAACTGCTAGTCGTATTATGGCCCTCGAGGAAGGGTGGTTGGAGGGGTGAAATTACATCATGCGGCGTGCAATCACCGCATAGAATGGATCGCCACCCGGTAGCCCAAACATTTGCAGCAGCTTAGTGGTGGGACTCACTTGTTGCACCACCTCCGGCGTACTAAAACGTGGAACTGACGCAAAGTAGGACTTAACAAGATCAACCCGATCGCGCTCCGAACCATCCCGCCAAGCCGCGATCGCTTTTTGGTAAAACATCCGGTTAGAGAAGCTGAAAATCGCCAGCCCATCGGTCTTCAACACACGATAGATTTCACTGAAAATCGCCTCCGGATATTGTAAATACTGCACCGAGGCCGTACAAAGCACCGCATCGAAAGACTGATCGGCCAGCGGGAACTGCGGCTGTTGGTTGAGATTTTGGACAAAGTAATGGTCTAAGCGTGAATTCCGAGCCAATTCTTCAGCATTCATACCATGCCCCTCCACATGCTCAAACGCAACATCCCCAGGCAAGTGGGAGACCCAGCTACTCATCATGTCAAACACACGCGAATTTGGTGTGAGTCGATCGCGATACAAATCACTCAGTTGCTGGATGAATCCCTCATCAACGTGCGTCACGAAGCGCGGAATATCATAAAACTGTAGATCATTCGACTGATCCAACTTGCTACGTTGATCGGAAGTTAAGCGCATAGGAAGTGCTAATCAAAAGGCAAGCTCCCCGAACATTGAATCAGGGAGACAATCGTTGATTTCTATTGTGCGGGGCAATTCTGAGGAATGCAATTTTAACTGGACGAATCCGCTAGAGGTCAAGTTCAAGATCAGCTTGGCCCATCAGTGAATTAGTGAATTCTTCAGCCACGCTTTATTTAGCCTTTACACGCGCCACCTGAGACTGACAGCAACCCGGCATCTGGTTGAAGACTATATAAAGCGCATTGCCGATTTCGCGCTGCAGAAGGTAAATTTTTAGAATATGGGTTCGTCAGATAAATCGTTGTGAATCATTTTGGGCATAATGCGTACAAGTGCAGTTGCAGCGTAGAAATTCAATCAATGTCCACATTGATGGCTTTGACGCTATGCAGTGCAATAAATCAGTTGAATATTACCAGGTTCATGAGCTTTTCTAGCGTCTACAGGCTATTATTTGGAATGCTTACGCAAGACCCTCAATTGAGTTGTCAGGCGATTATTATTCATATTTCCTCAGATCTTGCCTATTCGAGGCATTTGAGCACCGTTAGAAGTCATCAACCTTATTCTTTACTTTAGTATTTCAATGATTTTTCAACGCCATCAGCAAGCCTCCTCATTGCTTTTCACGCTCACCCTCCTGAGCGTGCCTGCGACCTATACACTATCGACAAATCGCGTACTCGCACAGCCATCGAGTGAGATGTCGAGCCCGTCCGTTATGCCGCCAAGCGTAGAATACGAAGCGCAACTAACTTATCCAACGACTCCGTACCAACCAACAACTACGGTGCCATATGCTTCTAGAGCTGCTGTAGTTTCCCAGGACTACATTCTTGGGCCGGGCGATAAAGTCAGAATTGATGTGTATAACGTTGCCGACTATACCGTTGAGAGCACCAATGTACTAGTTGATGGCACAATTGGCTTGCTCCAAGCGGGCAATATTGATGTTAACGGTTTGACATTGGAGCAAGCGAGCAAGCTAGCCACCGAAAAATATTCTAAGTTGCTGCGCTATCCAAGCGTAACTGTGACATTAGTCGAACCACGTCCAATTCGGGTTGGGGTTACGGGGGAAGTCACACGCCGTGGCTCCTATGATTTATCGGTCAATGCCGACTTGAACAATACCGCCGCAGTAGAATTACCCACTGTCACACGGGCGCTTAAAACTGCCGGCGGGATCACTCAGACAGCCGATATAACCAAGGTTCAGCTGCGCCGTCAGAGTAATCAAGGGGCTGACCAAGTGATTGAGTTGAATCTGCTGGAGTTTGTCCGCGGCACGCGCCCCCGTGAGGATATTGTGGTGCGCGATGGCGATTCAATATTTGTCCCAGCTGCGGAGCAGTTGACTTTACAAGAGTCCTACGAACTGGCAACCAGCAGCTTTTCGGCCCAGCAGATTAATCCGTTGAATGTCACTGTTGTGGGTGAAGTGTATCGACCAGGCACCCATACGGTAGAAAGTAATGTACGTACGAATACAGCTGGGTTTCCTGGCGAACCCGATAATCAGTTCGATCACGTGTTGATTTTACCGACCATTACTCGGGCACTGCTCAGCGCCGGTGGAATCAAAACCACTGCCGATATCCGCAACGTCACGCTGAGGCGCGCTACCAACACTGGTGAGGTAAAAGAGTACAGCGTTAATCTCTGGCAGCTCCTACAAGAAGGTGACTCAAGCCAAGATGTGGTTCTGCAAGATCGCGATATGATCATCGTCCCAGAAGCCAAATCCCTGTCGCCCGCTGAGATTTCGGATCTCGCTGTTGCGAGTTTCTCACCATCGAAAATTCAGGTAAGTGTCGTCGGTGAAGTTGACAGTCCTGGTATTGTCGACTTACAGCCAAACACTCCTGTCAATAAAGCGATTGTGGCAGCGGGCGGCTTCAATATCAATGCAGCCAAGAAAAGGGTTAGGCTGATTCGCCTAAATCCAGACGGAACAGTTTCAGACCGTAAAATCGCCGTCAATTTTGCTGCAGGCATTAATGAAGAAACAAATCCGGCCCTGCAAAATGAAGATGTTGTTCTTGTTGGCAAGTCAGCCTTAGGGACAGTTAGTGGCGGTCTCAGCTCAGGTGTTCGGGCCTTTAGGACCAATTCTCGGCATTCTTGATCTCTTTAATTGGAATAATTAATGGTAATTGATCAATATCTAAAAACCTTGCGGAACAAGACGTTTAGATATTCCCCAGGATTCTTCTGAAATACCTGTCTAGTAATATTTTTGGCTCCCATCACCCATTAATAGTCCAATGCCCTAATAAAAACTAGGCACTTAACGCCGGATGTCGTGCGCCAACTGCCCTAGTTATGCCAAACTCGCGCCGCTGCAGCTCGGTCATCACGCTGCAGCGGCGCGAGTTTGTGCCGCAAAAACAGCAAAGTTTGCTCAAAACCCCTTGCCACATGATCAAACCGCCTCATCAAGTCAGCCACATTGCTGGAACAAGTCGAATCGCTTCGAGACGGCGACGAGTTTTGATGGCAGCAAGCACAAGTGGCGCAACACTCAAAGCGTGACTTCTCCAGATAGTGCGACTTCTCCAGCATGCCGCGCTTAGTTATTTTGAAATACATGAATATCGCGTTGCGGGAACGGAATCGTAATTCCTTCCGAATCGAGACGAATCTTCACAGCCTCACATAAACTATTATAAACCGGCCAGTAGTCGGCGTTGTGCACCCAAGGCCGCACATCCAAGTTGACGCTACTGTCACCTAGCTCACTCACGACTACTTGTGGCGCGGGGTCGGATAAAATGCGTTGATCGCGCGCCAGCTCTTCCAAAATCACTCGACGGGCTTTGGCAATATCATCGGCATAGCTAATCCCGATCATGCGATCGACACGGCGAATATCCTTCTGGGTATAGTTGAGAATTTTGTCGCTGCTAATACTGGCATTGGGCACGATTGCCACCGTATTGTCGAGCCCAACGATAGTCGTCGTCAATATCTGAATGTCTTCGACAAAACCGGCAAAATCGGCAACTTCAATATAGTCACCTACCTTAAAAGGACGGAAAATCACCAATAGCACACCGGCAGCGAGGTTAGCTAACGATCCTTGCAGCGCTAAGCCAATGGCCAAGCTAGCCGCCCCTATAACAGCAATCATCGAAGCCGTCTCGACACCTAAGCGATTGAGTGCGGCGATCGCGACAAACCCCACGAGACCGTAATATCCAACATTGCCGGTAAAACTGACAATCGTCGGATCAATACGACTTTTCGACATCACCTGCCGAATAAAGCGGCTGCAGGATTTTGGCTATCCATCGACCAACGACAAAGATCACGGCGGCCGTGATCAGATTCAATCCAAACTTGGTAATTACATCTTGGACTGTGATCAACAGTTGGTTAAGTTGGTTCACTCTAAATCATCTCCTGGATAACGTTGCTTGGCATTGCATACCCTGATCAAACTTGCTTGACACGCTAGGTCATCGTTGTTCATCAGCGGTATTCGGCATCGTCGCTTGAATCACGACAGCTCACCTTAACTATTAGGATGATGCTTACTCGGGCGAATTACAAATTGAAACCTTTGCTAAGCCGGTAATGCGATTTGAACGCACGACCCCCTAATTACGAGTTAGGTGCTCTACCACTGAGCTATACCGGCAATCAAATAATCGGTGATTAGTATAGCAGGATTTACTTGAATTCGGGATCGTTCCAGTGCGGCAAAATTCGCGCTACGATCGCCCCTATACTTTACCCCGCGTTGCGAGCCCAAGATGAACCAGTCCCTTCGTCAAAAGAATCCCGAAAAATACGCCCGGTTGGTAGCTGAGGCGCAATCCCCTTTTCGCAATCTGCGTCTCTTTGTCTATGTGGGCTGTGCCATCTCCGGAGCCCTCGGCGGATTTGTCTTTTTCTTTCGAATCCTCGCTGGCCGTGATCTATCCACAACAATTCCTAACTTTGCCGTGCAAGCAGGTGTAATAGCTTTGACGACCTGGCTTTTCCTCAAGGAAAATGGCGCAAAAAAACGCGCAGTCGCATTAGTGCGCGAAGAACTTAAGTCAGACTCGAATCCGATCACCGCAAACCCCCTACAAAAGTCCTCATAGCCGAATGGGTAGCGAACCACGTTGAGCATTCTTGGGCTACGGTTTGCATCAATCATCAAGTCAATGCGCACAAAACCAATCGACATAAAAGGTCTCTACCGGTTAGACACCGCTAACCAGTAGAGCAAACTTTGAACCACCAACCAGAAGCCGTCATTGAACTGCGACCTCTACGGGCGGTTGAAACCGGGTTGTTGAGACATCAATTAGCCCGCGCATCAGCACTGATGGCTGGTAATGAAAATTTGACCTACGGCTTAAAGATATAGGGTGACTCCAGGGCGGGAACCTGCTCTAAATGTACTAACGACTGGTACACAAGGGCTGCAACTTCCGCTCGAGTTGCTTGACGATTTGGATTAAACGTTCCAACCGTTGGGTAGTTGACTAAGACATTACGCTGACTGGCAGCAGCAACCGAGTTCTTCGCATAATCGGGGATGCTAGAACCGTCAGCCAACTTTGTGAGTAAATTCACGTCAGCTGGCTGTCGCCCATAGCCAATTCCATTGGCTATCGCTACCACAATCTGTACCCGTGGAATATTCTGCTCTGGACGAAACTGTCCACCCGGATAACCCGCCATAAATCCACCTTCAGAAGCCGTTTTGATGGCACTAAAACCCCAGAAACTGGAAGACACATCACTAAAATTAATCGCCGGTTGTATGGCTTTCGGCGCATAGGCTTTGTTAATGATCGCCGCAAATTGAGCGCGCGTGACGGGAGCATCCGGTTTGAACGACCCATCGGGGAAGCCACTTAGGATATCGCGCTTTGATAATTCAGCGATGAAAGCGCTGGCCCAGTAGGTTGCCGGTACGTCCGCAAACGGCCCCGCCGGAGCGCCGGTTAAGTTGATCGGTCCAGAAACTTTATCAATGTCGTTACCCGCCGCCGCGATCGTATTCTGCGTCGCGTTGAAAACGTCAAATACCCGTGATCGACCGCTTGTATTATTGCCTCGGATAATATTGACACCTAAATTGTCGCTAGTGCCCAAATTAGGATTGCCGTTCACCGTCACGACAATTCCGTTCTCTTGGTTCCCCGCAATTGCATTACCCCGCAAGACTGGCTGGGCCGAACCGTTGATATAAATGCCGGAAATGTTTTTAGTGATCTGGTTATTGGCCAAAAGAGTTGTGGCTGTATCGCCGATCGCGAGTCCAAAGCCATTCCCTTCGAAAACGTTATTGGTAACATTTCCCGTCGCCGATCGGGCGATCGCAATGCCGTTACCCGAGTTTCTGAGGAACACGTTACTTTCGACTGTGGGACTACCAGTACCCGTAATGAATACGCCATCCCGTGCGTTCTCTAATAGTAAATTATTCGGGATCATGGGGTTGGTCGATTCGACCCAGATCCCCGTCCCTCGGCTGGCCGGATTTTTGACCGTCACGCCTCGGACAGCCGGAATTATTCGCAGTCAAAATCGTCACATTCTGCCGGGCAAAGGTGGGGCTGACCACTTCGCCACTGCCAATGATGGTGTAGTCTTTACCTTTGACCTGCTCATTGCCCAATAAAGTGACACCGGATTTCAGCCGCAGCGGAAAGCGCTCACCGCTGGCTTCGCTGTACGTGCCGCTGGCCAATTGAATCACTGTCGGCGTACCGGCTTGTATCTGACTCCAAGGCATAGGAAATCGTCTTGAGTGGCGCAGCGGCGGTGCCGCGGCCACCCGCATCAGTCCCAGAAGCTGGATTCACGTGCAGTACTGTTGCCCCGGCGGGCACTTGGGCCAATTGAATGGCTTTGGGCGTATTCGATTGGGCGATCGTGAGGGGCGATTGTCCAAACGGTAAATACGATACCAGTTGCCATCGCTAAGCTCGATAGGGCAAGTGGTCGCAAAACTCGGCGGGCAGACTTTGTTCCTGCCGATGTATGTGCTGGAGAATGACCCTGATTCGACATGGAGTTCAAACCTTTCATTGTGTATTTTTGTGCTTTCGCGTTGAGATTTTAACTTGGATGACCGGAATGGGCGCATTAGAGTTCCGTGATTCACATTGAGTCCGGGATAGTAAAGGTTCTTCACGCTTAGTTAAGAAATAGTGACAGCTATCACCCATGGTGGCGGCGGCACGATAGCGTGAAAATACACCCGATAAGAAAATGAAGATTGGTTGGTCCCATGAGCGATTTCCATGACTGTCTATCCCGCAGAATTGCCCAAGTAACGATCGGTGAATTTAAACCCGGTCACTTTGAACAAGCGCAGCAGCTTTATCATGAGGCAGTTTCCACCTATGCCGCCGGTTTCGACGGTGCCTACTTGCTGCGCGACGGTAGCAGCGATCGGGGGATGTCGATTATCCTCTGGCGCAGTGAAGAAGCCATGCAAGCGAATCAAACCGAATTACACGATGCAATTTTGCAGAAAATGGCCCCGCTATTTGTCGAACTGCCCAACAACTATCATTACGACGTCGTCAGCGAAATTCCTGGTAATCGCGATTCAGCAACCAGTGAATCGCAATTCGCGATCGCCTGATGGTTACAAACAGGTTGGTAGCAGCAGCAGTCGACGACCGTACTGGCATAGGATCAAAATACGCGATTCGGCTTGCTCATTTTCACTTAGGAAACTTCTGCCATGCGATCGGCCAACCTGTCACCCGCTGAACGGATTATTGTGCCGCTGGACGTACCGACAGTCGGTGCTGCCGTGGAACTCATCGATCGCCTGCCCCAAGTAACATTTTGGAAGGTCGGCCTTGAACTGTTTGTGAGCAGCGGCGCCAGCATTCTGCAAACACTCAAACAACGTCAAAAACGCGTTTTTCTCGATCTCAAGTTGCATGATATTCCGAATACCGTGGCCGCGGCGACTGCTGCGGCCACTCGTTATGGGGTTGATTTGCTCACAGTGCATGCCACCAATGGCAGTGCGACACTGACCCAAGCGCAAGCGGCAGCCAAAGCGGCGGCAGCGGCGGTCGGACTCCCCCCGCCACAACTTATTGCGGTGACAGTATTGACGAGTATTGATGCAGCAAATGCTCGCAGTTGAACTACAAGTGCCGATCGCCCTATCAACATACGCCCAGAATTTAGCGATGCTGGCGCAGGCTAGTGGGTTAGCCGGGGCCGTGTGCTCACCCCATGAAGCACCGCAGCTACGGGCAATCTGTGGCCCTGACTTTCTGTTGGTATGTCCGGGTGTGCGGCCTACCTGGGCCAGTAAAGGCGATCAGCAGCGGGTAATGACACCTGCCGCCGCGTTGGCCGCTGGCGCCGACTATCTGGTGATTGGCCGCCCAATTACCACTGCAGCGGATCCAGTAACCGCATTTGAGCAAATTTGTGCGGAATGTCGCTGATAGGAATCGGGCGGCGCGAATGAGTGAACATTAAGTAGCGTGGGTGCGATATTCTACGTCTTAGATATATTGCCTGTCGTCACCGCTTGATCTTTCATGTTGCCGCTTGCTCCACCCGCCTTGATCGCTACCCAGCCCGTCTGTCCAACTGACGTGACACAACTTGTACCGTTGTTATTACGGGATTTGCCGAGCTATGCCAACCGAGTGATCGTGCGCGCCCGATCGCGGCCACAACTAGAATCTCTACCGACGATCATTTTGGCCGCAAAAGCCGAATACGAGCCATTACCAGTTGTTGCCGAACAATCATTAGCTGATCCCAACCTCAATCAGTTTTTTTTTACCACCCTTGAGCGCCAGCGAGTCGGCGATCAAATCCAAAATTTCCAGCAATACCATTGGTTCTTGCTAGCACCGACAGCCGCTGGTTGGCAGATTACGTTGAGCTACACCCGCACAGGGATATACCCCCAGACCGACCAACCGATCACCCCGCCACGGGAAAGTAGTCAAGGCGCGATTGCCCAAGCGGCAAAACTTTGGTTACGTGATTGTCATGTAGGCGCGATTCGACCGGCGATCGAGGCTGAACAGTTCGAGGATTGATCAACTTGATGGATTAACATGGAGAAGATTCGGCGTATATTCTGCCGCCACTCTCGATTAATCAGGTAAATGTGATAGCACATGGCAATTGGCGATCGGCAATTAAAAATCCTGCAAGTGATTCATGCCGGACATACTACCGGAGAAGCAATCATCGATGTCCTAGGGTCATCAATGCAGATGTTGAGCCACTACATTAATCAAATGGTGGAGGATGGCTATATTAAAGCCGCGCGGCTTTACGACAATGAGCTCCGTGACTTTGTCGTAGTGCGGGCTTACCTCACCCCTGAGGGCGAATCAATTCTCGCACAAACAGCGGGTGGCACCATCGACCGAGCTCACACCGCCCCCCGTGGTCACGCGCCCTGCGCCAACTAGCAACGGCATGTCTAGCGATCCCGGCTCGCAGCCCGCCATCTCCGACTACAGTGTTGTGGCACGTAGTCTGCAGACGATTGGCTCTGTAATTAAAGAATTACCGACTGACTGGCGGCAACTGGCCGAAGTCTATTTAGATGATCTCCAAAATGAGGTGAACATTGCTTACCGTCGTCGGCCCATCCGCATTCGCGCCTACTTTTTAGCCATGTTGAGAATGTTGCTGCCGATTGTGCCGAAAATGCAGCATGGCAGTGCTTTTTTACAGCAGGTACGGATACTGTCTGCCGAATTAAAGATTCCTGTGAATTTGCCGAGTGATCGATAATGCAGACACTCCGAGTAATGCGCCCACTATGGTCTGCTGATGCGGGTTTTATGACGTAGCTAACTGCAGCCTGAGCATTTGGTTTGCCCCTTTTTGGAATTCGTAGTTGACATGAATGATGTCGGCGCGGTGACCCTGTTGCGTCGTCATTTCGATTATCGGGTCGAGATGCGGGGAGCGTTGGCCGTCCAGGGTGACGATTGGGAAAATTCGCACTTCTCGGGCCACGCGTAATAATTCCTGCACCGATGCTTGGTGAAATTGGCCCGAAAGTTGCTGTGGATATAGGAACAAAAAATGTGAACACAGACACAGATCGAACTGCTGCGGCGCAAATGATAATCGCGGTAACGATGCTGTTTGATAGCGCTGTTCGAGTTTGCCTTGTTCATAGTCGGCTAAGAACTGTTCCATCGATGCGAGCCGCGATCGCCCAAGTTCGTCGGGATTTTTGAATGTTTCCCAGATATAAGCTTCCGGCTGCCTGCGGACCTGCGATATGATTGACGTATAGGCCGCCTCCACCTGCGCTCGAATTTGCGCTCCAGAAAACTGGTAGATCGGGTCGATCGAGATGACCCAATTGCCTAATTGTTTCATCTCTTGATTGAAGCTGGCTGGACCATCGCTACAGCCCAGAATTTGCCGATTTAAATCGGCGATTGTCAGTCCCAACATTTGCTGATACTCAGTCAGGTTGCGCCCCCAAGGGACCACTTCATGGAGCTGCATCGTGTGAAATCCAAATAACGGGTACTGTCTAGATTTTTGGTTGGTTGCGCAAAACGTTGCGTAAATGATCGATGCGACAGTGAATTTACACAAAGGCGCATGCGCCCGTGATTGCAGCAGCTATGCCAACCAGATTATTGGCACGTTCTGTCAATAATCCGGGAATTGTTAGCCTAAGCTAAATCATAAGCGTCAATATTTGGAAATTTGCATCAGCCTATGGACTACTCAAGCGATGTCAAATTAATCTCCAAACCCATGGCAAGGCGCACCATCCCATCGACGATCGCCGCTAACCGCACAACTCCCCCCAAATGGACCGCGACGATATCAAATTTAGAGGTTTTATCGAGTTGGAGCAATTGCAATGAGCCGAAACAGCACAATTGGGATCATCACACTGGGTGTGATCGCGGCGACGGTGATCACACCAAAAGCCTTTCAAAAAACAGGTTTAGCAACGTCGATCGATCGCCTCCTCGTTGCATCCGCCACGGAACCAAACCGACCAAACACAAAGGCTGTAACAATCATCGCACTCGATCGCACTGACCGCCGCTCGTCAGCCTTAGAAGTGGTTGACGTCGATCGGGGATCCGGACTGCTAATGAGCATGAGCCCTGCACCATTCCAACTTGGGCAAGCAGACGACGCGGAAGTGCTGTTTAACCAAGGCCTGAGCTACTTCAACGAGAAGCGCTATGGTGAAGCAATTACGGCCTTTCAAGGCGTGATTGATCTAAATCCACAGTTACCGGCAGCGCACTTTAACTTGGGCATGGCCAACTACCGGCTCAAGGATTATCCGGAGGCGATTCAGAACTTTCAGGATGCGATTCGGCTGAATTCCAAGTACTACAAAGCCTGGCTAAGTCTGGGGAATGCCCTGGATGATGATGGTCAGTATGACAAAGCAATCGCCTCCTACGGTCGTGCTGCCGACCTCGAACCCAGCAGCGGTATGCCACATCTAGAAGCCGGTATTGCGCACCGTCGCCAGAATAAGTACGCGGCGGCCTTAAGCGCCTTGCGCAAGGCGACTGAGTTGATGCCTGATGATGCCCGATCGCATGCGCTACTCGGCTCAACCTACAATCGCCTAAAACAGGAGCAAGCAGCGATTCCCATCTTAGAGAAAGCGATTAGCTTAGGCAGTGACTCGGTGACAACTTATCTTGATCTGGGTGTGGCTTACTACAACACGCAGCAGTTTGCCAAAGCCGTACCAAATTACAAGCGCGTCACAGAGCTCGCACCAACATTCGCCACCGGGTACGCTTATCTCGGTGATGCTTATCTGCGTAATGATCAAGTAACCGACGCGATCGATGCTTATGAAACATCACTTCGGCTTGATCCAAATAATGCAATTGCCAAACAAGGACTCGAAACTGCACGCTCGCAAACACTCTAATCTTAGTTTGAATGTTGCTCGATTAATGTTGATGTTCGCTAGAACATGGGCAGCAACGGATGAGCCACGGTTTGGGTCCATCGCTGGTGAGTAGGAGTAGCGAGTTTGGTAGTATTAAACTGTATCCATACTAACTCACATGAAGATGCAGCAGCGTTTGGGCTCCGCGCTTGTCACTGTAGCCGCACTAACAATGGTACTCCCGACAGCAGATAAAGCCCATGGAATGCCGCAGGCTCACACCCCACAACTGATTTCCCAGGCATCCGCTACTCCGGCGAATGTGGAGCAGCTCATACGTGAAGCGATGCTGCACTACCAGGAAAAGCGGTTTCAGCCAGCTGCGGTGGCTCTGGAACAGCTGGTTCGAGTTGATCCGGAAAATTACAATATGCGGATCTTGCTGGGCGGCTCTTACTTTGAGCTCCAACGTTATGCTGAGGCTGTGAGTCAATTCCAGTGGGCGACGGCGTTACAGCCAACGGCGGCGACGCCTTGGAGTTTGCTGGGGACGACTTACAACAAACTGAAGCAATATGAGGATGCGGTCTCTGTGTTCTCAACCTCACTTCAGATTGATCCCAACAATGATGCATCCAATTTAGGGATTGGGGTGTCCCATTACAACCTGGGGCAGTATTCCCAAGCGATTCCCTATTACCAGCGCTATGCAAAGTTACGGCCAGAAAACGCGCTCGGTCATGTTTATCTGGGAGACGCCTATCGTCGTTCTGGGCAGTTGGACGCGGCGATCGCCGCTTACGAAATTGCCCTCCGGCTTGATCCAGATAATCAAGTTGCCCTAGCCGGTCTGCGACGTGTGCAAACTGCTCAAACACGTTAATTGAGCGCTTCTCACGTTTGCGTCAGGATAAATAAAGAGTCAGCTTTTAGGAGTGCGTTCGATTCATGGTTTTTTCTGACACTCGATTTAGTCGTTTGATTGCTGTTGGACTAGTACTAGGGTTGTCCACTCCGGCTAGTGCACAGCCACCGCCCGCGATCAATGAATCACTCGTGCGTGCGGCACTGATCGTGCGTGTTTTTGATCAGTTAGCGGTTCAGTGCAAGTCTGAACGTGGTTTCAATCCCACTGAAGCAGCCGCAATTGCTACCTGGGAATCGACGCAGGATGTTGGCGGTATCCGCATCCAAATGCGTGAGATATCACCAAATATACAGAAACATATCGAGCAAGGTTCCACGGTGATTCTCGATGGATTCAACCAATTGTTTAACGGTGATTCCTGTGTTCTTGCCTTCAGCTTAACCACGACTCCTGAAGCAAAATTCGCAACTGAAAATCTGCCTCGATCGAGCCCCGATGCTAAATCCCAGATGACTTTGAGAGCTCCATCTATAGCAAGTTCATCTCCCATACCCGAAAATTCAACAGTCGCTAAATTAGCGACAATGATCGACGCATTTGGCTTCAATACGCGAATGATAATGGGCGTTGGGGGTTTCTTGATGCAGGATGTCTATCCAGTTGTATTGTTCCGTAACGGTGATGCGCTCAAAGATATCCAGGGATTGACCAATTCTGGAGGGCTCAGTGCTCATCGTAAATCTAATCCCGGTGACTGGACTCAATGGCGTCGCAGCGGCGGACGTGTGGAATTACAGACTAGCGAGGGCTGGCGACCCCTCCCTTTTTCGCAGACTTATCAGACCTTACCCAATCAGTTTCGGTTAGACGGCACGTATCGATCGCTTTCTGGAACCGGTAATGTGGCGATCGGGGGTGGCAGTTCCGTTGCCGCTTGGCGTACTTACACGTTCTCTTCGGCGGGTCGGGTCGAGCGCGACGGTGGTGCTGGAGCATCGTCAGGTAATACAGTTACAGCCGCAGTTGCGCCAAACCGACGTGGGGCGTACGAGATAGATGGTTTAGTTCTGCGCATACGCTATGATGACGGAACAACGGAAGAGCGTGTCCTAATTACTGATCCTAACGATGTCAAAAGTGCGATTTGGCTAGATGGTCATGGCTATTCCAAACGGAAGTAATTGAGTGCCTGTAGCGATCGCGCCGACACGGTCACTACTAGGCTAACTCCGCTAATTCAATCCAGCGTTCGGTCGATTGCTCGATCGCTGCTTCCAATGTTGCCAGCCGTTCTGTCATCGTTTGCAATTCGCTGTAGCCTTGTGGTGGATTTTCATAGAGCTGTTGTTCGAGGCCAGCTTTCTCTGCTTCTAATTCAGGGATTGCGGTCTCCAATTGTTCATATTCGCGCTTCTCCTTATAGGAAAGTTTGCGCGGGCGCGCGGACCGCGATTGGCCTTCGGCCTTTGCCTTAGTTACCGGTGTATCCTGTTTTGCCGCCGCTACAGTCGCGGTAACTTCATTTTTTTTATAATCGAGATATACCGAATAATTTCCTGGATATTGCTGAATCTTGCCCCCTGGTTGCAACTCGAAAATCATCTGCACTGTGCGATCGAGGAAATAGCGATCGTGCGAAACGACAATCACACAGCCGTTAAATTCCTCCAGATATTCCTCTAAAACAGCTAATGTCTGGACATCCAAATCATTGGTGGGCTCGTCGAGGATCAAGACATTCGGCGCGCCCATCAGCACCTTGAGCAGAAACAGCCGCCGCTTTTCCCCGCCTGAGAGCTTCCCGATCGGCGCATATTGCTGATTGGGCGTGAACAAAAAACGCTCGAGCATTTGCGATGCCGTAATCACGGAGCCATCAGCAGTAGTGACCAACTCGGCAATGTCCTTGAGGTAATCCAGCACACGACAGTCAGCATACTTCGCATCTTCTAGGTGATCGGAATGCTGGTCGAAATAGCCAAAGTGAATCGTGCTACCAATCTCCACACTACCAGTATCAGCACTGGTGCGCCCGGTGATGATATTCATCAGCGTCGATTTTCCCGCCCCGTTACCGCCGATGATCCCAATCCGATCGTCCGGGTTAAACAGATAGGAAAAGTCAGTGATCAACTGGCGATCCCCATATGATTTGGTGATGTTTTCGAGTTCAATCACCTTTTTGCCGATGCGGCGGCCAGCCGTTGCGATTTCCACCTTACCCAGGGTTGCCTTAAACTCCGTCGCCTGCATATCGTGGATGCGATCAATTCGCGCCTTCTGCTTTGTACTGCGGGCTTTTGCTCCCCGCTGCAGCCATTCCAACTCGCGACGCATTACGCCCTTGAGTTTCTGCTGTGTACTAGCGACGGAAGTTTCGGCCGCCGCCTTCTTTTCTAAGTAGTAAGAATAGTTGCCATCGTAGCTATACAGATCACCCCGATCGACTTCCAGAATCCGATTGGTGACCCGATCCAGGAAATAACGATCGTGGGTAATTAGCAACAGTACCCCCGGATATCGGCCCAAATACTCCTGCAACCAAGCAACTGAATTAGCATCTAAATGGTTGGTTGGCTCATCCATTAACAGCACATCCGGCTGGGACAATAACGCTGCAGCAATGGCGATCCGTTTACGGTACCCACCCGACAGTTGGCCCACCTTCACCTCAAAGTCCTCAATCCCCAACTGGCTCAGCACAATTTTGGCCTGGTTTTCTAGCACCCAGGCACCCGTTGCTTCCATCCGTTCACTCAGTTTTGCTAAGCGATCGAGTAACGTGTCATCGGGCGTTTTCGCTAACTGCTCGGAAAGCTTTTCATATTCTTGGACGAGCGCCATTTGCTCGCCACTATCAGCAAACACCTGTTCTAGCACGGTGTGATTGTCATCCATCTCCGGCTGTTGCGGTAAGTAGACCACACGGATAGCATTGCTGATTTCAATTGATCCGCCGTCTGTTGGCTCCAGCCCCGCTAACATCTTCAGTAATGTCGACTTGCCAGCACCATTCGGGCCGATGAGGCCAACGCGATCATTGCTTTCCAAACTAAAGCTGGCATCGCGCAGGATCACCTTAACCCCAAAATCTTTACGTAGCGATCGTACTGACAAAATCCCCATTTTCTATCCCTAATTCTGAAAACCAGCCAAAATTCACTTAAACCAGATGAAAGTATTACCGGGATGCCTTTTAGCACCATGCGTTTGTGCTTTGTGACACAACTAAAAGCACCTTCATAGAATTAACATACTCGCTTACATAACCCTTAATCACTTGTCAGCGATGCCCAACGTGCGGCGAATTTCTGAAGAACGTTGTTGTTATCCCATCTGAGATGTTGATGGTCGTACTGTGCTTTGGTTAGCAATACCGTGTCCCCTGGGACCGGTTACATCACCGACCAGTTACATCACCTAATAGTTGATGCTACATCGATTCTAGGCTGTTCGATGGACTGCTTGTGATCCATGGGTAATGTCTTTAGCAAAGTAGTCGCATTTTTTACGTTGGCTAAATTGTCCTCAACTCTAGTTGCCTGGGAAAGTCCTAGCTATGCGCATCTGTGAAATTGTCCAAACAGTCTTAAATACCGGTTTTCTCTCGATTGAAGCAGAAGAACAACTCCGGCAGTTGCTATCGAAGAAATATGGTCAGGAAGATTTCCAAGCCTTCATGCAATTACAGCATGCGGCCATGATTGGGAACGTGCTCCAGGAGTCCCGCATCAGTCGCCAGTCAGCATTAGGTGAAGTGGCCTAAGACGGCGGAATGGGTATGCTGTCGGATGCAGCCGAAACGCCACAATTTTTCTATTGCAGTCAAACCATAAATCATTTGGAATGACCTACCCTGAAGAAATACTGGGTAATGTTCTACAGGAATGCCCCCAACGACACCGAATCTATGGCACTCTGGGAGAAGTCAGTAAAATTGGCTTGTGGTGAAAATCTAGGCCAGGGTTACTGA
>CAVPGX010000039.1:0-3523 GCA_963704065.1 uncultured cyanobacterium
CAGTGGATTCTTCAGCCACGCTTTATTCAGCCTTTACACATGCCGCCTGAGACTGACAGCAACTCGGCATCTGGTTGAAGACTATATAAAGCACATTGCCGATTTCGCGCTGCAGAAGGTAAATTTTTAGAATCTGGCTTCGCTAGATAAATCGTTGTGAATCATTTTGGGCATAATGCGTACAAGCGCGGCCGCAGCGTAGAAATTTAATCAATGTCCACATTGATGGCTTTGACGCTATGAAGTGCGATAAATCAGTTGAATGTTACCAGGTTCATGAGCTTTTCTAACGTCTACAGGCTATTATTTGGAATGCTTACGCAAGACCCTCAATTGAGTTATCAGGCAATTATTATTCATATTTCCTCGGATTTGCCTATTCGAGGCATTTGAGCACTGTTAGAAGTCATCAACTTTATTCTTTACTTTAGTATTTCAATGATTTTTCAACGCCATCAGCAAGTCTCCTCATTGCTTTTCACCCTCACCCTCCTGAGCGTGCCTGCGACCTATGCACTATCGACAAATCGCGTACTGGCGCAGCCATCGAGTGAAATGTCGAGCCCGTCCGTTATGCCGCCAAGCGTAGAATACGAAGCGCAACCAACCTATCCAACGGCTCCGTACCAACCAACAACTACGGTGCCGTATGCTTCTAGAGATGCTGTAATTTCCCAGGAGTACATTCTTGGGCCGGGCGATAAAGTCAGAATTGATGTGTATAACGTTGCCGACTATACCGTTGATAGTACTGACGTACTAGCAGATGGCACGATTGGCTTGCTTCAAGTGGGCAATATTGATGTTGACGGTTTGACATTGGAGCAAGCGAGCAAGCTGGCCACCGAAAAATATTCTAAGTTGCTGCGCTATCCCAGCGTAACTTTGACATTAGTCGAACCACGTCCAATTCGGGTGGGGGTTACGGGGGAAGTCACACGCCGTGGCTCCTATGATTTATCGGTCAATGCCGACTTGAACAATACCGCTGCAGTAGAATTACCCACCGTCACACGGGCGCTTAAAACTGCCGGTGGGATCAGTCAGACAGCCGATATAACAAAGGTTCAGCTGCGCCGTCAAAGTAATCAAGGGGCTGACCAAGTGATTGAGTTAAATCTACTGGAGTTTGTCCGCGGCACGCGCCCCCGTGAGGATATTTTGGTGCGCGATGGCGATTCAATATTTGTCCCAGCTGCGGATCAGTTGACTTTACAAGAGTCCTACGAACTGGCAACCAGCAGCTTTTCGGCCGAGCAGATTAATCCGTTGAATGTCACTATTGTGGGTGAAGTGTATCGACCGGGAACCCATACGGTAGAAAGTAATGTACGTACGAATATAGCTGGGTTTCCTGGCGAACCCGATAATCAGTTCGATAACGTGTTGATTTTACCGACCATTACTCGGGCACTGCTCAGCGCCGGTGGAATCAAAACCACTGCCGATATCCGCAACGTCACGCTGAGGCGCGCTACCAACACTGGTGAGGTGAAAGAGTACAGCGTTAATCTCTGGCAGCTTCTACAAGAAGGTGACTCAAGCCAAGATGTGGTTCTGCAAGATCGCGATATGATCATCGTCCCAGAAGCCAAATCCCTATCGCCCGATGAGATTTCGGAACTCGCTGTTGCGAGTTTCTCACCATCGAAAATTCAGGTAAGTGTCGTCGGTGAAGTCGACAGTCCTGGTATTGTCGACTTACAGCCAAATACTCCCGTCAATAAAGCGATCGTGGCGGCGGGCGGCTTCAATATCAAGGCGGCCAAGAAGCGGGTGAGGCTGATTCGCCTCAATCCAGACGGAACAGTTTCAGACCGGAAAATTGCCGTCAATTTCGCTGCAGGCATTAATGATGAAACAAATCCCGCCCTGCAAAATGAAGATATTGTCCTTGTTGGCAAGTCAACCTTAGGGACAGTTAGTGAAGGGCTCACTCAGGTGCTCGGTCCGTTATCGCCAATTATCGGCATTCTTAACCTCTTCGATTGGAATAATAATAATTAGGTACTTAACGTCGGACGCTGTGCGCCAAGTGCCTCATTCAACACCTGCTCCGCTGCAACTCAGGCATCACATTGCAGCGGAGCGAGTTCTACAGGAAAAATAAGACTTGCTCACAGTCCCTTGCCAAATCGTCGAACCGCCTCATCGAGTCAGCCACATCGCTGGCACAAGTCGCAAAGCTGAGAAGCGCTTCGAGACGTTGGCGACGAGTTTTGCTGGCAGCAAGCACAACTTCCGCAACACTCAATAGCGTGACTTCTCCAGATAGTGCGACTTCTCCAGCATGCCGCGCTTAGTTATTTTGAAATACGTGAATATCGCGTTGCGGGAACGGAATCGTAATTCCCTCCACATCGAGGCGCAATCTTCACCGCCTCACATAAACTATTATAAACTGGCCAGTAGTCGGCGCTGTGCACCCAGGGCCGCACATCCAAGTTTACGCTGCTATCTCCAAGCTCACTCACAACTACTTGTGGCGCGGGGTCGGATAAAATGCGTTGATCGCGCGCCAGCTCTTCCAAAATCACTCGACGGGCTTTGGCAATATCATCGGCATAGCTAATCCCGATCATGCGATCGACACGCCGAATATCCTTCTGGGTATAGTTGAGAATTTTGTCGCTGCTGATACTGGCATTGGGCACGATTGCCACTGTATTGTCGAGCCCAACGATCGTCGTCGTCAATATCTGAATGTCTTCGACAAACCCGGCAAAATCGGCAACTTCAATATAGTCACCGACCTTAAAAGGCCGGAAAATCACCAGTAGTACACCAGCAGCGAGGTTAGCTAACGATCCTTGCAACGCTAAGCCAATGGCCAAGCTGGCCGCTCCTAAAACAGCAATCATCGAAGCCGTTTCGACACCCAGGCGATTGAGTGCGGCGATCACGACAAACCCCACGAGGCCGTAATAACTAATATTACCGGTGAAACTCACAATCGTTGGGTCAATGCGGCTTTTCGACATCACCTGCCGAATAAAGCGACTGAGGATTTTCGCGACCCATCGACCAATGACAAAGATCAGGGCGGCCGTGATCAGATTCAATCCGAACTTGGTAATTACATCTTGGGTTGTGATCAACAGTTGGTTAAGTTGGTTCACCCTAAAGCATCTCCCGGATAACATGGCTTGGCACTGCATACCACTGATCGAACTTGATTGACACGCTAGGTCATCGTTGTTCATCAGCGGTCTTTGGCATCGTCGCTTGCATCACGACACATCACCTTAAACTATTAAGATGCCGCTTACTCGGGCGAATTACAAACTGAAGCCTTTGCTAAGCCGGTAATGCGATTTGAACGCACGACCCCCTAATTACGA
Source organism: uncultured cyanobacterium (assembly GCA_963704065.1). GTDB lineage: Bacteria > Cyanobacteriota > Cyanobacteriia > Leptolyngbyales > Leptolyngbyaceae > Romeriopsis. Next base: position 3,342 of record CAVPGX010000039.1, read on the forward strand.
GTTAGGTGCTCTACCACTGAGCTATACCGGCAATCGAATAATTCGGTGATTAGTATAGCAGGATTTACTTGAATTCGGGATTGTTCCAGTGCGGCAAAATTCGCGCTACGATCGCCCAGACTTTACCCCGCGTTGCGAGCCCAAGATGAACCAGTCCCTTCGTCAAAAGAATCCCGAAAAAT
>CAVPGX010000040.1:0-79755 GCA_963704065.1 uncultured cyanobacterium
ACCAATAAATCCTGATTTTCCGGTAACAGTAGTGCCTCTACCACACCATCCGGCAATTCAGCAAATGCTTCATTTGTCGGTGCAAAAACGGTCAGAGGGCCATCACCTTTCAGTGCATCAACTAACTCTGCGGCCTTGACCGCTGCCACCAAAGTGCTGAAATCTTCATTTGCACTAGCAACATCGACAATGTCACCAGTTGCCTGAGCGATCTCCTTTGCTGGTGCTACAACTGTCTCGGATGCATCAGATGTCGGCATAGACTCAGCTAAAGCGGTGGCCGCAAAGCCAAACCCTAAAGTACCGGCAAAGGCAAGCATGGTAAGAGAGAAGATACGATAGTTCATGGGTTACGTATGTGAAGTTTTGTAATGGGAACTAGATTCAGTGTAGTCGTTCCTTCCCGACCTTGCCATCGGTCATCTCGACTGTCCACATTCTGATCCAAATCAAGTTTCTCCTATCGCACAGACGCTGCGGGTATCGGCCTAAAATTTTACTGGTTGACAAATCACCCAAATTGATTGGCAAGTGCCCCAACAAACTCAATGCCAAGGAAGACCCCGATCGGTTTGACTAGACCGACGACAAGCAAACCAGACCAGTAGCATTTTCTCAAGCAGCACGGATCACTAAATCCGCTGGCCTCACCATGAGAAAACTACCAATGAAAGTGGTGCAGAGGAATTCCCCAAAATTTATTGGCGGCTGCCGCTCATGGGAGCATGATTATCCTTGCTCGTCACACCCAGCAGTATGTTGTGTAGCGATACGTTGTGCAATCGCGGCATCGCAGAACGAGCAGCAGGATGAACCACCATGCCGATAGCTTACAAAACTGCGTTTCCTGCCCCTTGAAACATCAGCCAAGATAGAAAAAAGTTAGAAATGAAAATCGCCATCAGCGCGGTCACAACCGCGGTTGTTGTAGATTGTCCCACACCCTTAGCCCCACCCGTGGTGGTCAAGCCCCAGTTACAGCCAATCACTGCAATCAATAGGCCAAAAGCCACCGCTTTAATCGGTACAGTAAACAAATCCCACAACGTAATAAATCGTCGGGCCGAATCGATAAATAATGTATTGGAGATACCATACATATTTTCGGCAATCAGCATGCCCCCAAACATCCCCGTCAGCAGCGCTAGTACTGTCAACACGGGGAGCATTAAGCAACAAGCGACTACTCGCGGAAGCACTAGATAATCAATTGGATCCGTACGTAGCATATACAGCGCATCGATCTGTTCTGTTACCCGCATGGTGCCCAGTTCTGCCGCGAAGGCCGACCCCACACGTCCAGCAATGATCACTGCGGTCAAAACAGGGGCTAATTCTCGGGCTAGTGAAATCATTAGCACACCCCCAACAGCAGTTCCGGCGCCGAGGCTGACAAACTCGCGTGCCACCTGAATGGTAAACACCATGCCAACAAAACTGGCGGTCAACAGCGCAATTAGCAATGACTCAGGTCCAGCAACCGACATTTGCTCGAGTGTATTACGGCGATGAATTTTCCCTTTCAGTAAATGGAAAATCACCTGTCCTAGCAATAAGCAAGCAGCCCAAGCACGAGCACTCCAACGAGCGAGAGAAGAAGAAGACATAAACTCAGGGCGAAAAGATCGGTTAGGATGCGATTAAATGTATCATTTCCATGAGGTCGAATGGCATGTCCGACAGCACGCCTGATTCTGAGCTCAATCGGCCCACAGCCAACGTTTCCAACTATGCTAAGGCGAGTTCGGCGCCTAAAACTAAGAAATCCCGGCGAATTCGTGTGCATCGTAAAGCTCGGCGGAGCGATCGACAAGCGGACTATGCTTACATTGACTACTTCCAGGATGTCCCTGGTAGTATGCCGGGAACATTGCGGGTTGAAAGTGATGCCCCTCCAGAAATTAGACTAATCGATTACAACGATCTCGGTTGTGTTCGGGCAGAAATGGTGACACCAGCGGAAATTATTCCCTATATGGATACCGAGTCGGTTTCCTGGATCGACCTGCAGGGAATTGGCAACGAAGCCATCTTGCAGCAGGTAGGTCAGGTGTTTGAGCTGCACCCACTGATGCTGGAGGATGTGGTTAACGTGCCCCAACGCCCCAAAGTCGAAGAATACGATGAGCAGCTACTCTTGATTGCCCGCATGGCATTGCTCGACGATCGCGATGGCAGTGTTTTCAGCACTGAGCAAGTCAGTTTTATTTTGGGTGATCACTATCTCCTGACTGTTCAGGAAGTTCCAGCACATGACTGTTTTTCACCCGTCCGAGCGCGCATCTTAGGAGCCAAAGGCACAATTCGCCGGATGGGCGCTGATTATTTACTATATACCTTGCTCGATGCAATTGTCGATGGTTTTTTTCCCGTTCTCGAAACCTACGGTGAACGGTTAGAGCTGCTCGAAGATGAAGTTGTGCGCAATCCCAGCCGCCAAACCCTTGAAAAAATCCATCGCATGAAGCGCGATTTGCTAACTTTACGTCGATCAATTTGGCCCCAGCGTGATGCGATCAGCTCCCTGATTCGCGATAGTAGCGATCTAATCAGCCACGACGTAAGGATTTATCTGCGCGACTGCTACGACCATACAGCACAAGTATTGGATATCGTTGAGACCTATCGAGAAGTGGCATCGAGCTTGATGGAAGTCTATCTATCCTCAGTTGGGAACAAGATGAACGAGATCATGAAATTTCTCACAATCATCACCAGCATCTTTATCCCACTTAGCTTTATTGCGGGCGTCTACGGCATGAACTTTGAGTATATGCCCGAACTGAAATACCGCTACGCCTACTTTATCTGTTGGGGGATTATGCTTGGCATCGCCGGATCGCTATTGCTAGTCTTTTGGCGACGAGGCTGGTTTGAAAACTATTCAACGATCGGGAAACCGCCGTGATTGATCACCATTGCGTTACATTGCGGAGAAGTTACATTGCGGAGAAAGTAAGAATATCAAAACTAACATTTGGCCATTACCGCGAATAGTCCCACCATTACCAACGCTCACAACTCAAGGCAGATCAGCCGCGAATTATCGAATGATGCACGTTGATTCCTCATGTGCTGCTGCCCCAAATCATCAAACTATATGAAGCCTTGATTTACATGAATTTTTGATTTGCATCCAGGTGCAAGGTATTGTCTATCACCAATCTTCAAGCTAGCTTATTAGTAATTACACGGATATTAGTAGATGAGCAGAATTGATTTGAAGCAGTGGACATTCCTGATGGAGCGTTTTCCTGACAAATCAATTAGGCGCACATGGACTTAATCCCTCTGTATTGATCGTCGATCATGCTTCCCAGGTCGAGTTATGGCGCTTTCTACCTAGATAAATTGCATCAGCGTTCTTACTGCGAAAAAGCTACCGGTGTGATCCTGTATTTCACTCCAGTGAAAAACCCCCTCTATAGATCAGCAACGGGTCAGCAACTTATTGTGTAAATGTAAATTGAGGATTAAACCCATGACTAAGAAAGCATACCAGAGCCCTTCCCTGATTAGCTTGGGAACGGTTGAGGAAATCACGCTAGGCCGTCACCAGTGGCGTCGCCGTCGTCAGAAGAAGCATTGGCAAGACTGTGGCTCCTAAAGCGTAAATTACGATTTGATTAATCACTCTAATGGGAGGGTAGGTTGAGCGCATGCGTGCCTCACCTACCCCATTTTTTCGTATAAATAAATATCAGGTACCACAGCGGCTTCACCTGATAGATTTAATGAGCACCAAGGGCAAGCGATCGTGGAGGGCGGCAAAGTGATTAACTTGTAGTTGTCGCAAATAGATGATCGAGTATGGCAATTTACTTAGTGACTGGTGCAAATAGAGGAATAGGGTACGAGTTTTGCAAGCAACTCCATGAACGTGGAGAGACAGTCATTGCCACATGTCGCGCTGCTGCTCCAGAACTTGAGGATCTGGGAATTCAGGTTGAGTCTGATGTAGACATTCGCTCCGATGACTCAGTTTCAGCACTAGCCCAGCGCCTGGGAGACACAGCCCTAGATGTATTAATCAACAACGCTGGTATTGCTCAGCGAGTTACATTGGAGCAGCTTGATTTCTCCAGTATGCGTGAACAGTTTGAAGTCAATGCACTTGGCCCCCTACGACTGACCCAAACCCTGTTACCGAACCTCAGAGCGGGTTCGAAAATCGCCATCATGACCAGTAGGATGGCGTCAATTGCCGATAATACTTCTGGTAGTTCCTATGGTTACCGAATGTCTAAAGTCGCTCTATCCATGGCCGGCAAATCACTGTCGCACGACCTGAAATCAAAGGGGATTGCTGTAGCAATTCTCCATCCAGGCTTAGTCCAGACCCGCATGACAGGATTTACGGCCAATGGAATCAGTCCAGAAACTGCGGTAAGTGGTCTACTGGAGCGTATTGAGCAATTGAATTTGGATAATACAGGAACATTCTGGCATGCGAATGGGGAAACTCTGCCTTGGTAAAAATATCGGTAGTACACCAAGGGTAATGGTGTCGAACTGATGTTTGCGCTATACCATACTGAACTATTACCCAAAGTATGGCTTGTCATCTGCTGGGGTCAGCACTACAGCATACGTACCATGCGAGCTGATCGGATTATCCACATCTAATTCCGGAAATGTCGTCGCTATAACTGATGCATTGTCATTTTTCCCTTCAGCTTTCAGAAGTTGTATCTCAGGCATTCCAACCAATCCTAGATTAATGATGCTGAGGATCTGTTGCAATTCTGATTTGAGTTGGCGCATGAAGTTGTAGCGTACCATCTTGGATACCTCCAAATAAATATTTAACGAACCTAAACCGATTGATAAATCTATAACGAAGGTATTGAACCGACCGTTAGAGGCTGTGTAAAATATTCTCTCGATATAAACTTTTTGATTTACCGAAATTCCAACCTTTCCACTAATACCTAATCGAATTTCATCATTTCATAGAAAAATGTTGTTGACTCGCGCTGTAATGCAAGCTAAACAGCTGCTTCATATAGGTTGTGAGCCTAACGATCGCAAAAATCTAATTGTCATCATATTCATATGATTGAATTTGATATTTTGAAGATAAAGTCTTGATGTGGCGTCTTTATGTCAATCTAGTAGAAATCGCTTGTCTGTCAGTCAAAAGTTGCCATTATATTTCCTGCAAACCAGCAACATCCAGTTTTAGCGAAGACAAGTTATGAGGCGGATATCAACTCCTAAAGGAGTTTCAGAAACACAGTCCTACCCAACCAATCTTATGTGCGTAAATACTGCGTGCGCTAATTTTGACAACTCCTCAATCAGAAAATCGATCGCTCCCTCTCCTAAGCTATGATCAAGGGCAGTAGTCGAGCGGTCTTCGCTCACCGCATAAAGATGTAATTGATATATACCACCTATAGCGATTAACTGACCAGGCCGTGATTGTCTATCTTCTAATCAACTAGCGATCGCGCATCGTAGACTTTAGCGCACTGTGCGGCACAAAGGCTGATTGACTTGTCTAGACCTGCAATAAACTTCTTCCCCCTTGATTTTGAACTACCATGCCAAAATGGACCAACTTAATTTTGGGTAGCCTCATTTTTGCTGGCTTTGGTTTTGTGACTTGGCCGATGCTGCAAGAATTACTACAACCAAGACCACCAGAGTCCCTCCAGCCTTGCATCTCAACCAAATCGCCCCACAGCCCTTTAGGCGTTGATCCGCTGCTAGTGGGTCAAACTATGCCGTTGTATGTCGGTAAATACATTGATGCAGATTGCATGCTGGAGTCATCACAGGATGATTGGGTCTGGTCATCGGATACACCAGCAGTCGTGACAATTGCCGCTGATGGGACGATAACCGGCGTTGCCCCAGGAGAATTTCGCATTTCGGTCAAGACTGCAATGGGTGAAGCGTATACCCAAGGAGTTGTGTGGCCAGATGATGCGATCGTCGAAATTCAGCCGACCACAGCAACTGTGCAAGTTGGTGATCAGGTCACCTTTGAAATGGTGGCAAGGACGGCTCAAGGCCAAAAGCTACCATTAACCACTTACGCCATCACCACACCTGACTATCAAGCGATCGAGCCGTTCCCGGTCAAACCGAAATCGCAGTCGAACCCAACACCTTTGCTCGATCGTAATTTCCATCGTATGGGTGCAACTCCCGGCACATTTAAAGCACTACGACCAGGCACCATTATGATCACTGGTGAAATTGCCGGGCAAAGTAAGCAAACGCAGCTAACGATATTGCCCCGTTAGGAAAATAGTAGTGGATGGATGACGCCCCCGGATCGGTCCAAATTGCAAAGCGACTAGCTTCAGGACGGTAATCGCATTTTTTTCGAAGTCGTGCAAATACCGTGAAGACCAATAGCCGCTAATATGGCGCTTTGAAGTGTCCATACACCATCAGCGAAAAGATTTATTCGGTGAATATTTTGTTGCGCTTCGGCGGCAAACAACTTGGATAGATCCGGTTGGCCTTGAGCCACATCAGCAAAATTTGCATATGCTTTCTGGAGAGTATCCCAGTCAATTAGGGCGTAGTAGCCAAAGACAATGACACCGATCGTGCCTAAAAAAACAACGGCATACAAAGGGGCAATGCGAAGCATAAAATCAACTTCTCCTTCTCCAAGATCGTGACTTTCTCAAATTGTTTTTTGCGCTAATTAATATTCCGCCGCAAACTGCGACTTTGTCATCATTGCCACGTTTCAACTGACAAACCGGATAAAACAAGAAATCGGAGTGGGTTCAACCCGTAGTTATGCCTACTAAACGATGGCTTGGTGACAATGCGCAAATTTTTCACTGGATCGGTCAAGTGTAATAATTCATCCGAAAACTGAGACAATTCTGTTCGTTTTACCATAGTTGCGTTGCCGGGTCGGTTACCATGGCTGCATTTGCCACCCATCCGATCCTATAATTGCGATAATCTCGGGGAGCTTAGCGGGCAAGTGTAAATTCATTGGATCCAGATAAATAGATTTACACTTGCAGAGCCGGAGCATCCCATCACCTTCACCCGCCAAGGGGCTTAGTCGCCATGTCCTTATTTGATTGGTTTGCCAATCGGCAAAAGAAAGACCCAGAAATTCAGTCCCAGCCAGAGCGGGAATTTCCCGATGGCCTCTGGACGAAATGCGAGTCTTGTGGGGCGGTGACATACACCAAAGACCTTCAAGCGAATCAGATGGTTTGTCTTGAATGTGCACATCACATGCGCGTGAATAGTTATGAGCGAATTCAACAGCTGATTGATGCCGAAACTTGGACACCACTGTATGAATCCATACAGCCAGTTGACCCACTGGGGTTTCGCGATCGGAAAGCATATGGCGATCGGCTGCGCGACATGCAAGAAAAGACCAAACTCATGGATGCCGTTCAAACGGGGATTGGCAAACTCGACGGGAATACGGTCGCACTCGCTGTAATGGATTTTCGGTTTATGGGTGGCAGTATGGGATCAGTAGTCGGTGAAAAAATCACCCGTCTGATTGAAACAGCGACGCAGCAGCGACTGCCAGTGCTAATTATCTGTGCTTCGGGCGGAGCACGCATGCAAGAAGGGATGCTCAGTTTGATGCAGATGGCCAAAATCTCTGGTGCCCTAGAGCGGCATCGGGAACAGCAGTTGCTGTATATCCCAATTCTGACGCATCCCACGGCAGGCGGCGTTACTGCGAGTTTTGCGATGCTGGGAGATCTGATCCTCGCGGAGCCAAAGGCAACGATCGCCTTCGCAGGACGGCGCGTGGTTGAGCAAACGATTCGCGAAAAACTCCCAGATGATTTCCAAACGGCCGAATATCTGCTGGCCCATGGTTTTATCGATATGATTGTGCCGCGCCCACAGATGCAGCAGACGCTGGCGCAACTACTGCGTCTACATCAGGTGTCATCCCCGTCGGACAATTCAATTGCATCCGACGCTCTGCGCCACCATCTACCAGATGTGAAGACCTATAGCCACGTTGATCATTAGGAGCGCTCCAGGATGTCTCTATTTATGCTAAGGCTCGTGCGGCAGACAAACTTGGATGAAGCATTTGTAACAGCTTGTAACGGTCATCACTCAGATTCCGCAGCGATTGGTCGGCTGACGTGGTATTCATAATAGGAGAGTTGTTGTGTTGTGAACTTTGAGAGAACTGAGCCAGGTCTGAAGGAGAACCATGCTTAAGAAAATTTTTGGGCTGGCGATTATTACGCTATTTTTTGCCTTTCAGGTGTTTATCCCAAACGCAAATGCGGTTGATTTAGATGCCGAGACACGCACCATCCCCCTGAACGGAAACGGTGACACAGTTACAATTACTGTGCCAGAACTCGCTCAGGGTAAGAAGATGTTTCAGTTTGCCTGTGCCCAGTGCCATGCTGGTGGTGTGACAAAAACCAATCCCAGCGTTGGGCTTGAGCCAGAGACGTTAGCCCTAGCAACGCCGCCACGGGATAACGTTGGGGCTTTGGTGGAATTTATGAAGGCTCCCATGAGCTTTGATGGCTTTACTGATATTGCCGAGGAGCATCCCGGTATGAACAGTAAAGATCTATTCCCAGAAATGCGGAGTCTAACTGAAGAAGATATGCAGGCAATTGCCGGCTATATTCTGATTCAACCGCGGGTTGTCGGTGTGAAGTGGGGCGGCGGCAAGATTTATTATTAAGCCGATTGCACTTTCACATCAATTTCAGCCAGTTTGGCTGTGACAATTGAGCTAAGTTGAGCCGAAAATCGATTCTTGCCATGCAGGGATCGATTTTTCGATCGAACCCACATTAATTCAGAGAGAATGTCAGCCATGTTGAAACTGAAGCACGTAAAGCAACTGTGCCGGATCGCGGCATACCGCAATTTTCCGCACGCGCACCGACGCTTCTTGAGGTTGATTTTAGGGAGTTGTCTGTTTGTCTGGGTCAGTCTGGGCGGACAGATGGACGCGATCGCGGCGCCTGATCCTTACATTACGCAATATATGAAAGTATTCCCGTCAAAACCAGCGACCATGAAGATGGACGAGGCTGGCACGACGAAAGAATTTACCTACGATGACATGTCTGAAGGCAAGGAGCTATTTGCCAGCAACTGTCTGAGTTGCCACGTTGGCGGTAGTACCCTCTCCAGTCCAGACGTATCGCTCGCATTAGACGCACTCAAAGGCGCAACACCACCACGGGATACGGTAAATGCACTCGTAACTTACATTCGTCATCCGCTGTCCTACGATGGGAGTGATGAAAACTATTCCTGCCGGGAAGTCTCAGAAGATTGGCTACCAAATGAGCCGGTAGAAAAAATTGCGGCTTTCCTGCTGCGTGCAGCTGAATATGCTAAGGGATGGGGAACATCGCAGTTCTAGCCGATCGTCAAATTGCATTCGGCTAATCATTAAAACAAAATAAGGCTTTTCCTACGACGACCTGTCGTAGGACGACTTGTCTTAGGCTATGATGGTTTCTGAAATGTAATTAGTTTTGATTTGAGGGATTGGTCATGACGTCTCTACGCACAATTACTCGTCGGCTGGCGGTAGTCGTTTGCTCCGTGTTGCTGATGGTGGGTACATTTTTCTTATCCGTAGCGCCCGCTTCGGCTGCCTCTCACACCGTTACCATGGGTGGTGCAAAGGGATTAGTATTCGAGCCTAATGCCTTGACGATTGCATCGGGTGATACTGTGACTTTCGCGGTGGGACAATTGCCTCCGCATAATGTGGTTTTCGAGAGCGTTCCGGGTGGTGACAAGGAGCTCGCTGCGAAGCTTTCCCACAAGGGATTAGAAGGGAGCGGTGCTTCCTTTGCCGTTGATTTTTCTGGCGCACCTGCTGGTGAGTACACTTATTTCTGCCTACCACACCGTGGTGCCGGAATGGTCGGTAAGATTACAGTCCAGTAGTACTGAGTTCAGTCTCGTGCATGCTGTTTGCTCAGCGATTGCTGAGGCTTCAGTTAAATTGCGCGTCAAAGGATTGTTAGGCAACTAACTTTTCCAGAAATTAGCTTCGGTGTTTGCCGGAGCTTTTTTCGTGCCGCTATATGGCGTTAAGCGGCAAACAGAAAATTATTGGGTAGTTACTTAGCGGAGAATTTGATTCAGCGGATACGCGCAGAAAATCGCCGATCGGTTGCCCCGTTTGGTCAGTTTTTGCCATCTTTGGATCAGGACTTAACAGCACAACTTTTTGTGCAATGGCCTGCGGGAAGCGGCGTGATACACGACTTGGAATACCGTAGCGGTAAACTAAATGGCCTTGGCCCACAAGGACAACGACTTGGGGAGTGGGAGTCTGCCGTTGCAGTCTTTGCGTAATCCGCTCGGCCATTGTTTCGTCCCAAAGCACTTGTGCTTCGAAAAACTGTGTAAAGCGATCGCTGTTGCCATGGCCATGATGGGCCGCTTGAAAAATCTCGTATAACATTTGGCGGTAAGCTTCTGGTTCAAGCCTAATCGCGGACAATGGTGGAATGAAGCGGCGATCACTAAAGTTTAGACTGCCTAAACCCTGTTGACTTACCTTACGGGTCACTTCGGTGGGTGTATTCAGTGCCATTATGGGAATTTGCTGGGCTTTGGCATAACGCAGAATCGGCGCGTAGAATTCCCAGTCAAAGCCCCATCGAGTTGTATATTCACTGCGATCGCGTAGTTGTGATTCACTTAATCCACCCAGCAAATAGCGATCCAGTACATGCTGATAGGGTCGCTGAAACATCTCCATCCCGATGACTAAGTTAGGATTTTGCTGATATAACTGCTGGATGATGGTCAACTGGGCCAAGTGATCTTCTACCCGATCGTGGGTCTCCCCCAGATAAATCACTCGTGCCGACTGAAGCTGCTGCCAAAAAGCTGTGTCCGACTGGATTACTCCCTGACTATTCGCAAATTGTAATGATGGTAACGCTACTGCAGTTGATGTACCGTTTGGTTCACACATCAATAGACCACTCAGACAGACTAGTGCTGTAAGCCTCATACTGAAGCGTTTTAACGATTTTAGGCGCGTCTGAATTGCTGACGCTCGGGCATAGAGCAAAGTGGCAGAAACAACGAATGACATCGATAAACGGCTGCAAGAAGCAATATTTTTTAGCCTAACACTAATTTTTTGAGGCTGGGGAAATGCGATCGATGGAATATTGAAATTAACGCAGCCATTGCTAGCCAAGGACCTTCAGCCTTTACAATAATAGACTGTCGCCTACTGGGAAATTCTGAGGGGAAACATATAGTGGCATTCAAGGTTGGGTTACTTGGACTAGGAACGGTTGGTGCAGGCACAGTTCAGATTCTGCAAGATCCAGCACAGCGCCATCCACTCCTTCAGGAATTGGAAATTCAGCGTGTGGGCGTGCGATCGCTTGATAAGCCGCGTTCAGTGACGTTGCCAGCAGGTTCACTCACCACAGACCTCGAGTCAATCGTGACTGACCCAGACGTGGATATTGTAGTAGAAGTGCTCGGCGGACTTGAACCGGCGCGATCATTAATTCTCCAATCCATCGAACACGGTAAACATGTTGTAACGGCAAATAAGGCGGTCATTTCGCGATTTGGCGAGGAAATTTTTAACGCGGCGGCTGAGGCCGGGGTGTATGTGCTGTTGGAAGCGGCCGTCGGCGGTGGTATTCCAGTGATTGAACCGCTGAAGCAATCCCTCTGTGGCAACCGCATTCAGAGCGTTATGGGGATTATCAATGGCACAACCAACTACATCCTCACCCGCATGCAGCAGGAAGGAGCTGACTTTGCTGCCGTGCTCGCTGATGCGCAGCAACTCGGCTATGCTGAAGCTGATCCAACAGCCGATGTCGATGGACTGGATGCAGCCGATAAGATCGCAATTTTGGCTTCCCTCGCCTATAACGGTAAGATCAATCGTGATGACGTTTACTGTGAAGGCATCCGTCAGATCAGTGCAACCGAGATCAGCTATGCCGATAAGCTGGGATACTCAATTAAACTGTTGGGCATTGCCGATCGGTTAGAAGGTGACCCATCACAGCCGGAAACACTACAGGTGCGGGTACATCCCACATTGTTGCCCAAGTCCCATCCGCTAGCAAATGTAAATGACGTGTATAACGCCATCCTCGTGGAAGGTGATCCGGTTGGTCAGGTAATGTTCTTTGGCCGCGGGGCTGGAGCTGGGCCAACGGCTAGTGCGGTAGTATCAGATATACTCAACATCGCTGCACTGCTTAAATTGGGTCGAGCCGACGCAAAGCAAGCAAATGGCAAGCCCTTACTTGATCCCTTACTCGCCTGTGAGCATCCGCATTATTGCGCGATCGCGCCGATGGATAAGTTGCAGATGAGTTTCTATGTCCGCTTTCTGACTCAGGATAGTCCTGGTGTCATCGGCCGCATTGGCACCGCTTTCGGCGACCATGGCGTGAGTTTGGAATCGGTCGTCCAAGTCGGGCTGCGCGATGGACATGCAGAGATTGTCGTCGTGACGCACGTCGTCCCAGAAGGAAATTTTCGCCAGGCCCTCGCACAAATCGAAATGATGTCAGGAATCGCGCAAGTGGCAAGTGTATTACGCGTTCTGTAGGGGTTATTGGGATGATTTTCTCGCAATGGTTAAAGTTTCGCTTCGTTCGTCCGATTGATGTCACAACTATGCGACACTGCGCACTAGCAGCCGTTCCAAAATCATCCCCGATGTTGGCGTTGATTCTGTCTTCACATACCACACCAATCGCGCTGGTGCGGTCGGCATGAGCATCTTGGCGATTAAGTTGATCAACTTAACACGTCAGCCACTGTGACCTGCGATCTGTCCCAATAGTTGCAGGAGAAATCGAGACTTGAAATCATCGTCAGGAAAATATTACATTGCTTTAGATCACGTTAGAGCAATTGCGATTTTCACTGTATTTACGTGGCATTTTATCAATGTGAATTATGCGGATAATGGATATATTAAGCCTGTTCCATTTTTTCCGTTATCCTTGTTAGCCAAGGTCACACAGGCGTGGCAGTTTTTATGACGTTGAGTGGCTATTTGTTTGCAAAGCTGTTAGATGGCAAACGGGTTGACTATGTCTCATTTATTTGGAATCGTTTTCTACGCCTTGCACCGCTATTAACGTTGGTAATTTCTTATTGTTGGGCTTCAAGCCTATTTTCGAGGCGAGATGTCTTCAATATATGCAGAATATCTGATTTTTGTTTTATGGCATAATTCATCCTTCAGCTTCCAAATGGCGGCTGGGCAATCACGGTTGAAGCACATTTTTATTTGCTTTTGCCATTTCTCTTATTCCTTTTAACAAGATCGAGGTATGCGTTGTCTATAATTCTTATCGCTGCAATTTTGTTGAGGATTTTTCTTGTATAGGCATTTTGGTGAAGTACAGACACTTGCATATTTTACAATTATTGGCCGAATTGATCAGTTTCTGTTGGGAATCATGGCCTACAGACTTCGTAAATATTTCACGCGAAAATCAATATTGATTGCTTTTATCACTTTCCTTTTCGCATTCTTGTATTGGCAATTTGATTTAGAAGGTGGCTTCTATCATAATCCTGGCTACCCATCTTCCAATCCACTGTGGATCTATATGCCAACGCTAGAAGGAATTGCTTATGCCTCGATAATTGCCTGGTACGACAACTCGTTTAATCATAGTACGGTACGATTTTCCCGCTTTATCGCCACAATTGGCAGCTATTCTTACTCAATTTATCTGCTACACTTCTTTTTCGTTAATTTCATGGCACTTTACATCAATAACTACATTGACTTATCAAACATTTATTTGGCGCTATTGCTATCTCCTATTGCATTTTTACCGATGATTCCGATCGGCTATCTTGGCCATAGATTTATCGAGTTGCCGTTTTTAAAGTTTCGGACTAGATACATTGTTGGTGAAGCTCTAAGTATCGAAGGAAAATAATCATCGAAGGTCCTCCCACTTGATATTGCGGTTTTAGTTGGCTGTGCGAGGCTCTAGCGTTGGGGGAAAATGATTACGCGGGTTTGGCCTTGAAGACAAATTGTGCATTCTCACAGTTATAGCCCAGCAAATTGCGGGCCAGTCAATTGCCAAAATGACTGGATACAGGAAGAATTAAAGACATTGGCTGACTTCGTTGACTGAACGCAATCGCAAACTTGGGGGTATTGTACATGTGGGTCGGAAAACGCGTTCTCGTGACTGGTGCGGGCGGTTTTATTGGAAGTCACTTATGTGAAGCATTGGTTGAAGCTGGGGCCGAAGTCACAGCGATGATTCACTACAGCTCGCGGAGCGACTGGGGCAATCTGGAATATCTTTCTCCACAGCACAAAAAAGCACTGAATGTGACGGCTGGCAACATCGAAGATAGCGACTTTGTCATGCGTCAAGTGCAGGGGCAGGCCGTCATATTTCACCTAGCAGCGTTAATCGGCATTCCCTATTCCTATGTGGCACCGCGTAGTTATCTAAGAACGAATATTGAGGGCACGCTCAATGTGGTTGAAGCATCACGGCATTACGATGTAGAGCGCATCGTCCATACCTCAACGTCAGAAACCTATGGGACCGCGCTCTATACGCCGATCGATGAGAAGCATCCGCTCCAAGGGCAATCACCGTACTCGGCTTCCAAAATTGCGGCCGATAAAATGGCCGAAAGTTATCATCTCGCATTTGGCTTACCGGTTTCCACGATTCGTCCATTCAATACGTATGGTCCGCGTCAATCAGACCGAGCAGTTATCCCCACAATTATTAGCCAAGCCTTGACCCAACCGGAGATTCGCCTGGGCTCCCTTGACCCAGTGCGTGATCTGAATTTTGTGAAAGATACCGTTGGTGGCTTTCTCAAAATCGCCGAATCGCCAAACACGATCGGTCAAGTTACGAATGTGGGCTATGGCAAAGGCATCACCATTGGCGAGTTGGCAGAAACCATTCTGTCGTTGATGCAGGTCGATAAACCGATCGTGACTGATGATCGCCGCGTGCGTCCAAGTAACAGCGAAGTATTTACGCTGATCTGCAATAATACGAAGGCCTCAGAAATTGCTGGCTGGCAACCGCAGTATTCATTAGAGGCAGGACTGCAAGCAACCATCGACTTCGTTCAGCAGCATCTAAACCTGTTTAAGACGGATCAGTATAGTGTGTGAGGGAAATTCGATGCAGGCTTTAGTGTTAGCCGGCGGCAAAGGCACACGGCTCTATCCTTACACCACGGTATTGCCAAAACCGTTAATGCCGATCGGTGATTATCCAATTCTTGAAATTTTGCTGCGTCAGTTAAAACATGCAGGTATTACAGAAGTGATTTTGGCGGTTGGTTATCTGAGCCATCTGATTGAAGCATTTTTCCAAAGTGGTGAGCGGCTGGGCCTCAAGATTACTTACTCGCTGGAAGCCGAGCCGCTGGGGACAGCGGGGCCGATTTCCCTCGTGCTTGATCAGTTAGAACCGGATTTTCTCGTCCTCAATGGCGATTTGCTGACCACAATGCAGTTTAGCAATTTGATTCAGCAGCATCAGGAGCACCAAGCTGCCGCGACGATTGGCATGTACCAGCGTGAAGTCAAAATTGACTTTGGCGTGATTGATATGGACGAGCAGGGACGCCTGACCCGTTATACAGAAAAGCCGGTCTATCACTTTGATGTGAGCATGGGGGTGAATGTGCTCAATAAGCAGAAAATCACGCCTTACTTAAAGCCAGATACCTATTTGGATCTGCCCGATTTGATGATGCAGCTGTCGCAGGACGGGCATCTAGTGCGTTGTTATCGCGAGCCCTGCTACTGGTTAGATATTGGACGGGTTGATGATTATCAAGTTGCCGTCAATAAATTTGTGGAAAATCCTGCGCAATTTATTCCATCGGGCTTATGACTAAAGTTTTAATTACCGGCGGCGGCGGGTTCTGCGGCAAGCATCTTGTGGGATACCTGGAAACTCAAGGTGTGGATGTTTGGACTATGGGTGTACGTACCGTGAGTGCACAGCATTGCACGATCGCTGACATCACGTCTGAGTCCGACATTGCAACTGTGCTGGAAGCCATTCAACCTAACTATATTTTCCACCTTGCTGGTGTGGCAAGTGCCGCCAATTCTGCAACTTTCTACCAAGTTAATGCTGGCTACGCTGCTGCCCTACTCCAAGCACTGGATCACAGTGGACTAGCCCAGAGTTGTCCCACGATGTTAATCGGGACATCCGCAGAATATGGCGTGATCAAACCCGATCAAGTGCCAATTCATGAGGCAACTGCGGTGTCTCCCTATCATCACTATGGCATTAGCAAGTTGGCACAAACCCACATGGGAATGGCCGCCGCCCGCACCGGCAAACCTATAATTATGGTTAGGCCGTTCAACATTATCGGGCCAGGAATGCCCTCCCATTTATCGGTCCAGAGTTTTGCACGTCAAGTTGTAAATATTATCCAGGGACAGCAAAGACCAGTGATTGAAGTTGGTAATTTAGGGAGTTCGCGCGACTTTATTGATGTCGATGACGCGATCCAAAGTTACTGGCAGTTGATCCAAAATCCTCAAGCCCATGGACAGGTGGTCAACTTATGCTCGGGACAAGGTATTATCATGTCGGCGCTACTCCAGGAGTTGATTGAGCTGGCAGGCGTAGCCGTTGAAGTTAAAGTCGATTCACAACGGTTTAAAGCACTCGATATCCCAGTTCACTATGGCTGCACAAAAAAATTGGAGAGTCTGATCGATCGTGTCCCTCAGTTTGACCTGCAGCGTAGCTTGCAGCGAATTTTAGATGACCTAATGGCAAAAGTTGCTAATTAAGCCCGGTTACTGGTGATTTCGTCTGGCATTGATGACGAATCTTGGATGTGATTCTGCTTGATGTGAGCCCCTATGAAAACTTTGACGGTGATTAGTCCTGTATACAACGAAGAAAGTGTGATCGAGTTTTTTTATCAGGAACTCTCGACGGTGCTGACGACACTCAACAATCGCTATCAGACAAATATTTTGTTCGTGCTCGATCGCTGTACTGACCGTACTTTAAGTATTCTCAAAGGGATCGCGGCCGATGATCAGGCAGTCCAAATTCTGGCCTTGTCCGGGCGGTTTGGGCATCAGATGGCGCTACTGGCTGGGATTGACCATTGCAATTCAGATGTGATTGTGATGATGGATTGCGATCTCCAGCATCCTCCTGCCTTAATCCCAGCGATGCTGGAAAAATACGAGCAGGGATATGATATTATCTACACGCTCCGGGAAGATGCGCCTGATAGTGGTCTGTTTAAGCAGTTTAGCTCGCGTTTGTTCTATCGATTAGTGAATTGGATTTCGGATATTCCTATATCCGAAAGTGCTGCTGATTTTCGGCTGATTTCTCGTACTGTTGCACAAGTTTTTCAGCATCAAATTCGCGAGCGCAATCAGTTCATGCGTGGTCTATTTAGCTGGGTTGGATTTGAGAGTATTGGGGTCAGGTTTCGCGCACGCAAAGCGCCTTGCAGGAACAACTAAGTACTCCCTGCGACGGATGGTGCGATTTGGTTTACATGGCGTGGTTTCGTTCAGTAAACGGCCATTGCAATTATCGATCGTGATTGGCACTACGTTTGCAATTTTGAGTTTGGCCTATGCATTAATTTCGTTTGTTCAATATTTTATATATGCGTCACTCCCGTCAGGCTGGACGACATTGGTGATTATGATCGCGCTATCAACTGGCGTACAGCTGATTTGTTTAGGGCTGATTGGGGAGTATATTGGCGCGATTTTTGATGAAGTCAAAGGTCGACCGCATTATATCGTCGCGGAGAAAGTTAATTTCAATCATGACTAACTGCATCATTTGCAATCACGACATCGCGGAGCATCTATATGAAGGCATTGACCGTTGCAAAAACTGTGGCCACGTCTTTGCCGATATGTCATTAACGAATGATGCGTTGTTCAAAATTTACCAAAAAGATTATTTCTTTGGTGAGGAGTACAGTGATTATGTTGCTGATAAACGAATTGCCCAAAAGAACTTCGCCTTACGTTTGACAGACCCTCAAGCCGTTCTTGCGTCCAGAACGTCATCGCTCGCTGTTTGAAATCGGTTGTGCTTATGGCTTCTTTTTGGAGACGGCCCAATCTTTGTTCGATCGGGTTCAGGGCGTTGATATTACCGAAGATGGCATTCGCTATGCTTCAGAGCAGCTCAGGCTGGATGTGACTCAAGCCGATTTTCTGGAGCATGATTTAGCCGATCAGAAGTTCGATATTGCCTGTATGTGGGATACGATCGAACACCTAGCGAATCCACATCTGTATGTCGAAAAACTCAGCCGCCATATGGAAAAAGGTGGGTTGCTAGCGATTACGACGGGTGATATTGATAGTCTCAATGCACGCATCAGAAAAGAGAACTGGCGACTGATTCATCCTCCTACCCATATTCACTACTTCTCGCAGAAAAGCTTAGCGCAGATGTTGAATAACTACGGTTTCGACGTGGCTTACAGTCGCCATTGTGGTTTTTATCGCAGCTTTGATAATGTCGCTTACAACATTTTGGTGCTGCGCTGGCAAAAACCTCAGCTTTACCATGCCTTGAAAAAGCTGGGTTTGACCAAGCTCGATTTTTACCTCAATCTCTACGACATCATGTATGTCATTGCACGTAAGCGATATTAAGCGAGTTTAGCCACCCGACGACCATACGAGCCGATCTAATGCAAACGCACAATGCTACTTCGCGCAAATCAAAAAGTCATTCTCTGAGACAGGCGATCGTTCATAGCAGCATTGTTTTCTTAGGATTCTCGTTACTATACATTGCTTTCTTTGCGCCAGTGCTTTTCTCGGGTAGGCTTTTAGCCCCTGGAGATGGATTGATTTACTATGTACCGGCGTTTTACTCTGCCAAAACGCTATGGACTGATTTGATCTTTGGCGGGTATCCCCTGATGGGCGATCCTCAGAATATGACATGGTATCCGCCCGCCATGCTCTTAAGCCTGATCCCTGGCACATGGAATATCTTTGTGATGCTTGCCTATATTCTGGCTGGCTGCTTTGCCTACTGCTATACCTATACGGTAACAGCATCGTGGTTAGCCGCGATCGTCACAGGCATTATCTACAGCATGAGTGGCTTCATGATGTCCCATCTGGGACACATTACGATGATTCAGGCAGCGGCTTGGATGCCGCTGTTTATTTGTGCGCTGGAGCAGTTGCGACATCAATTTAGCCGTCTTTGGTTTGCGATCGGTGTGCTGGCCATAGCCTGCTGTTTTTTAGGGGGGCATCCTCAAATTGCGGTGTATGCCACAGGTATGGGCTGTTTCTACGCGCTGTTTCTGGGATGGAATGCGGCACCTGGTCGTTGGAAATACTATCGCTGGGTCGCTGGTGATCATCACTTTAGGGATTACTTTATGTGCGATCCAAATTTTGCCGACAGTGGAATTAAGTCGTCTGAGTTTGCGATGCCACCATGACATTTGAGGATTTTACGTCCTTTTCACTATCACTTTGGGAAATTCCCCAATTATTGTTTCCCTATATTTTTGGCAGTCACTTTGAGCCGCCGTTTAATTTCTATAACGTACCGCGTTGGGGTGAGTGGTTTATTACAGAAACCACGGGTTATGTGGGTTTTTTACCATTGCTCTTAGGCGTAATTGGCACAGTCGCCCAGTGGCAGCGTAGCGTTGTGCGTTTTTGGTTTTGCATTGGTCTGATTGCGTTTTTGTTAGCTTTTGGGGGGGATACTTGGCTGGGGCACATCCTCTACCATATGCCGATTTATAACAAATTTCGCGCCCAGGCACGGCATTTTTTCGAAGTCGCATTTGCTGTAAGTGTGTTAGCCGGGTTTGGGATTGCGGCCATTCAACAGCACTTAGCGAGCAAACGCCTCGTTCGCCAAACGTTACTATGCAGTCTGGGAGTGATGTTATGTAGCGTACTCAGTCTGACGATATTTCAGCCTTATTTCCAAGCAAAAGCCGCAAAAGCTGGGATCGCCGATCTGAGCCTGCTGCCCTGGACAAATCATGCCATTGCGTTACCTTTAGTCATTTTCAGTCTATCTTGGATCGCTTTTTTATGTTGGTGCTGTTGGCGGCGATCGCGTTGGGCCATGCTGATGCTGATCACAGTGTTAATTTTGGATTTAGCGAGCTTTGGCTGGTTGTGGGAATGGCAAGTTGATAAACCGGCTACTAGTGCGATTGCCCCAAGCTCTAAGGTGAACATATACCGTGATTCGCTGCAAGCCAATCACCAACGAATGTTTAGTCAATATGAAAAATCTGCATCGGTTTTTCCGAATTTGACACGCTTATGGGATTTGCCCAACGTTGGAGGCTATACCCCTCTACTGCTGAAGCGCTTCAATGAAATGATGCAGATAGCACCTACTAGCAGCTTACAGCGACTCCCTACAGCACTCAACGATCGTCGGTTCGACCTGATGGCGGTGAAATATTTGTTTGATGCTACTCCGTCTTTGAATCAGCAATCGGATTCCGAAGAGCATCAAGTGGATTTGGGATTGGTAGTTGGTGCTGGTGTTTGTGCATACATCTTCAACCCAGACAGCACTACAGCTCGACATACCTGATTTTGGTGAAGCATTTACAGATATTGAGTTTGTGACGACAATGGGTTGTGCGCCCGCAGTACCAGAGAACGCTGAATTACTCAAGATGCAGCTGGTGGATCAGCAAGGCAACCTGGAAAACCAGCGTTTTCTCGCTGGGCGAGATACATCTGAATCCGCCTATGACTGTCCCGATGTACAGCCGCTGATGCAACACCAACGGGCCAAAATTTTTCGCAGTTTTCCAGTGACGTCGACCGGACGGGCAAAGCTGTCCGGCCCATGAGTATGTCAGCAAAATCACGTTGGCCCAGCCCAAAAAACTCAGCACGATGAAGCTGCAATGGACCGATCAGCAAGCCATACTCCACATCAAGCAAATCCGATTGATTAATCGCCAACGTAATACTGTGATGCCCCTACCGTCAGAGGCTGTATCGCCGCGATGGCATCCAGTTGATGCATTTCAAAGCGGCGTAATCTATGAAAATCAGCAAGCATTACCGCGGGCGTGGTTAGTCCCTGAGACAATACAGCTTCCCCCAGAGGCAATTCTCAAGGCGATCCAGACTAGTCAACTGCCGAATGGTCGTAGTTATAATCCAGCGGTAATTGCTTTGGTTGAGGATCAAGCTGCCCAGTTCCGTGGCACTGCGCTAAAACGCTGACCAAGCAGCAATCCTGAGTCGTCTAGCGACCAAAGTGGTCATTCAGACTCAGACATCTGCACCACAGTTTCTCGTCTTGAGCGATGTCTTCTATCCCGGATGGGTGGCCACGATCGATGGTCGGCGAACTAAAATTTTCCAGACCAACTATGTGCAACGAGGAGTACAAGTGCCAGCGGGTGAGCATGTAATTGAATTTCGGTTTGAACCAACGAGTTTTCGGTTGGGAGCGGGCATCACAGTGGCATCGCTTTTTGCTGGTACTTATTGGCTATCGCGTCAGCAGCGCCCATCCTAGCCAAGTTCGCTCAGCGGAGCCGTCGGTATGTCCAGACGCAGCAACTGTTTACAATATTGATTGAAGCGAAGATCGCGCGCCAAGATTTGTCAGCTGTTGATGCGAATAGGCAGAATGTATGTTTCAGGTACGCCCGCCCCAATTGGTTTCGATGCAGACCCGCGATCGGGTGCGGCTCGATGCGGATGCCTATTATCCGGATGTGGCCGGGACATTTCCAGTCTTATTGATGCGGCAGCCCTATGGGCGTGCGATCGCCTCAACAGTGGTCTATGCCCATCCCAGGTGGTATGCCGCCCAGGGATATATCGTCGTGATTCAAGATGTGCGGGGCCGCGGCAGTTCGGAAGGGACGTTTCGGTTATTTGAGACGGAAATGGCCGATGGCGCGGACGCTGTCGCATGGGCATCACAGCTTCCCGGTAGTAACGGTCAGGTAGGCATGTATGGGTTCTCCTATCAGGGAATGACCCAGTTGTATGCAGCGGCAGCAAAACCCGCAGCGCTCAAAACCATTTGTCCAGCAATGGTCGGCTATGACCTCTATCACGATTGGGCCTATGAAGGTGGGGCGTTTTGTTGGCAGGCGAATCTTGGCTGGGCTGTGCAGCTAGAGGCCGAAACCGCGCGGCTCCAAGGTGATGAATCAAAATTTTTGCAGTTAGCGGCAGCAGCCAAATCATTGCCGCTGGCGGATGCGGTGCCAGTTGATGCCGCATGGTGGCGCACGTTGGCCCCGGATTCGTTTTACCACGATTGGTTGCATCGTCCAGCGGATGATGCTTACTGGGAGCGGCTGTCGCCTCAGACCTATGCCGCAACGTTGGCGGATTTCCCAATGCTACATATTGGCGGGTGGTTTGACACCTTTGCCCGGGGGACGTTGCATTTATATCAGGCGATGGCGACGCTGCAACAGCAACCCCAGTGTCTAATTATGGGGCCTTGGGGACACTTACCTTGGGGCCGCCGGGTGGGTGAACTTGATTTTGGCGAAGCGGCCGTTAATCCGTGTGATCGGCTGCAGGTGCGGTGGTTTGACTACTGGCTTAAGGGGATCAATAACGGTGTTTGTGCTGAACCAGCGGTACGCTTATTTGATATGGGCAGTCAGGAGTGGCGTGTTTTGGACACCTGGCCAGCTGCATCATCTCAGCCTAATTGGTATTTGCACACGACGGGCTTAACCGCAATGACTGATGGAGTTCTGTCACCGACAATGCCATCGTCAGCTGAATCAAACTCAGATATTTTGGTGCACGATCCGTGGCGACCGGTACCGGCGCTTGGGGGTCATGCAACTTATCCGACTGGACCGATCGATCGATCGGCATTCGATTGTCGTAGTGATGTATTGACCTACACGACAGCGCCAATGACCGACCAGCTGGCGATCATCGGTGAGGTGGAGTTGTTGCTGTATTGCACAGCGGATGCGCCGAGTTGGGACGTTAGTGCAGTATTAGAAGACGTACATCCGAATGGTCGCGTGTACAACTTTGCTCAAGGCTATCAACGGGTGAGTGCCACGGCGTCGCAACCAGTTCGGGTGACGTTACAGCCGACTTGTATGAGCTTGCCCAAGGGCCATCAGTTGCGTATCAGCCTGAGTGCGGCCTGTTTTCCGGCTTATCCGGTGAATCCTGGGACCGGTGAACGGCCAGAGTTGGCTAAACGCATTGATCAGCGGGTGATCACGCTGGCGGTGCATAGTTCGGTGGTGATGCCATCACACCTAATATTCAGACATAGGGAGTGACAGCTGTGATGGTCTAGTTGGTATCTTTTGAGCGCAGTCAGTTAAAAATCTGGCTGATCAACTTTTGCGATGGCGCGGGTCCGCAGTTACGATCGACACAACACATCTAATTTAGCTTTACACAATATTTTCAACTCAGGTCAGGTGTTTTCTGTGTCTCCCTTTACTCAATATTTTGTCCGGAAGCTATTACGCCGCTATGTGTCACAGGCACGATCGCTGACGACATACTTTAAAGTCGCTGATCCAGCCCAAGCCGATTGCGCTAAGGTGCTCAGGAGCATTTGCCGGAGTGAACACCAGTATCAAAACTTGCTATATGAGTTAGAGTCTTTGATCGCTGCTCATAGCCAACTTGAGTCAAGTCAGGCAAAATATTCACCGGCAACCGCAAATGCGGAGTTACTCAAGATTGAAACGCAAATTCAGCATTTATTGGCACTGCGCTTAGCCAGTCGCTTACCGCCGCAGTTGCCACGGCTTTTGTTAGAGTCTTCGGGGCAGTCCTTTCAATTTTGTTTGGGACAACGGTTACAAACCGGAATCTGCTATCACGATCACTTCTATGGACTGCTCCAACGATGGCCGATTGAGTCACGACTGCAGGCTTATTGTCTCGCTTGGACGTTATCCCAAAAAGCGGTGACTTGTATTATCACCCGATCGGCTCAAGACTATGCGGTATGGATTAGTCTCAAATCGTCTGTCGCGCAAGTGCTGCTGCTGCGAGGACAAACAATCGATTCACCGCTGCTGTTCAAGCTCAATTCGGTTAGCTATCGCCGTCCGGCGCGGGTAGCTTTGGGCAACGCGATCGCATTTACGGACGCAGCACCAGTCCAAACGCGAAAAAGTCCAAGCGCCAAAAAAGTCACTACAATAACAGGGTGATTCTGCCGCTATCTGGAAGTATGGACAATTTCCTGGTCGATATTCGTCGGTTTATTGGGAAGGTGCCGTTTACCCAAGACGCCGTTGCCCTGTATTTTTGTCTGATGGACTCGAGGACACCAGTCTATGTCAAAGGCACAATTGCGGCGGCATTAGCTTACTTCTTGGCACCGTTAGATACACTGCCGGACTTTATTCTTGGTTTTGGGTTTACCGATGATGCGGGTGTGATTGCCGCGACGCTAGCAACAGTGGCACGTCACGTCACGGCAGAACATCGCAATCAGGCAAAGGCATTTTTTGACGCCCAATAATGTTTGGCTAAAATTATAGTGCAACTGCGAAAGTATCCTTGGTTGCTGTAATTCTCCTTTACTATGTAGATACAGTAGTTGCCGTTACGGGTATGTTCGCTATGCTCGATCGCCTTGTTCGCCCGCTTGTCCGAACTCAAGTTCAGATCCTGGCCCAAACCCAATCTGCCAGTGCTCGCCTGATGAGTATGATTTCCCAATGGCTTGGCTATCTAGGCGTACAAGCTGATGTGACCCAACTGCGCACCACCGAAGGCAGAATCCAAATCTCCGTTGCTGTCGGCAAACCCGACCAATGCAGCGATTACGAATGGAACGAGATCCTGCGTAACATTAACCAAAGTTGTGCCATTGGTGCCGATACCGGACTCACCTACGCCCAACTTCCTGCCGCCCAACAAACTAAAGTCGCTCACTTACTTGCACTGGTTATCCAGGCCGGCAACCCCGAAATTAAGCAAGATTGGGAACAACTCAAACCGAGTCTGCTCGCCTTCAACCTCGAACCCGCACTCCTCATCGATATCCAAAACGCGCTCCAAGCAACCCTCACCCTCGACCTGCTTTTAGAAAACCTCGAACCCGAAGTCGCCGCCTTCGTACTTTCCCGCGCGATCGGCATCGTTTTAATCGATCAACAAATTAATGCACACGAAGACACGATGCTCAAGGCGCTCTATAGCGTAGTCGAAACCCGAGTTGAATAAAGTCTGCCGGCAAGTCGTTCGTTGCTGGAGAAGGGATGATCGATTTGTCGAGTTGTTACGGAGAGCGCCGAGTTGGTACTGCGTGAGAACTTCGTAGCTGCAGACTTTCATTTACTGGGGATATGTATAGATAGGTGACGGCTTTTCGTGACCGCCAGATAAAATTGAACGGCGGGACATCGTCACAAAGTCATCCGCTCAATTGCCACCTATGCCCTACACGATCGAAAATTTCTATCGCTCCACCTGTCTCGTCACGGAGATTGAGGAAGTTGAGCAGTCCCTCCGTCTTTGGGGTGATCGCACGCATCTGTGGTTTGAGCCGCATTTTGATCACTGGCAGGGGGTTGAAACGCTGCTCAATAAGTTAGTCCAAGCATCTGTGGGGGAGCCTCCAGCGGGATCTGAGGATAATTGCGAAGTCGCCTGCGACAACGAGAAAGTCGAGGCCATTATTCAACAAATCATTGCCAATCCACATCCAATCGAGGCGGTTTGGCTGACACCAATCACTGTTTCTCAAGGCGATCGCCAGCGCTGGATCACGCGCATGGGTTGGAACGAAGACTCAGAGCAAGGAGATGGACCGCTCCACTTCTATTACTGCAGCACCTCTCCCAACTGCCCTGGCGTCGTCATTCCGATCGAAGCCATCGATGATTGGCTCAGTCAATGGAGTTTTGCCTTTTTTTATTGGCAAGCCGATCAACGTAAATTATCCCCGTGGCTCCAAAATGCACAAGCCGCAATACAGCAAGTTGCAACGCTGCAGCCAAAGCAAACGCTCCAGGAATTAGAAGCCTGGGCACAGCAAATCGATCGGCTAGACCCGACCCAAGCAGCTACCCATATGGAATGGAACCAATTCCACATAGCCCTTGCCCCTCACGGTTTATTTGAACCGGAGGACGACGGTGCCCTGGTGCATTCTCTAGTTGAGCAGGGCTATTCGACCCTGGCGCAGTACCGTGAAGCGACTCTAGCGCTTGATGCTCACGCCCAGATTCTCCCCGGTATTTTTCTCCCAAACTGCGCCCATCCCCTTGCCGCTACCATCAGCCTGCATTGGTTCCGTCTTGGCCCATTCCACAGTGATCGGATGGATATGCTGCGGTATTTAAAATTTGGGCTGAAATCGTTTCTGAACACTGCCCCACGCCAGCAAAGCGGCTTTTTTGTTGTGTCTCAGGGGGGAATCGGAGGGCATTTCAGTTATGCAAAAGGACTCGCTCATACCAGTCAACTCTATCGTGGGTGCGAAGCGATCGATCCCACAGCTTTCGATGGCTATCGCCTCAGCGAAGTGAGCGCTCGTCTGTCGCGCGCTGGCCATACTACCGTTGCCCGCGCCGTTGCCGCCATCGCGACTTTGCACGAGCCTGAGCAATTTCAACATTGGGTGGAGCTGGGTATGACCCTATGGTATGACGATCGCAAAACTGAGGGGATGGCTTGCTTACAACGCGCGGCTGAATTGGATGAAGGCTTCGCGCTTTCTAGCTTTCTTAAGGCAATGCGGGCCAAAAGTCCGGCACCGTTACCCCTACCGAGTAATCCGAGCGAATATTATTTGAATGAAGTGCTGCCAGCAGCATTGCAGGCTTGGCTAGTTCTGCCTCGTCAATTTCAGTTTGCACTCGTATGGCTCCGTTCCCTGCTGACCGAACCATGCCTTAATCAGCATTGGTTTTTCCTGATGGAAGCGCTGGGCGATGTCTACCTCAGTCGAGAAATCCTACGGGGTCTAACACCAGCAGCACGTGCGGTTTATTTGAGCCAGTTGCCGCCACAACGGCGATCGCGGTTACAATCGCATGTTCAATTGTATCGGCTAAAAAAATGACAATTCTCGCTGGACTCTCACTGATCGCGATGATGTTGGTATTAGCTGCTGTTCCGAGCGCCAGCGTCGCGCTGGTGGTCACAAGATCTGCGACGCTGGGCTTCAAAAATGGCGCCGCAGTGACCGCAGGCATTGTTATGGGCGATCTCGTCTTTGTCACGCTGGCAATCCTGGGTATGAGCATCTTAGCGGAGACCATGGGCACATTGTTTGCATTGTTCAAATATGTTGGCGGTATTTATCTGATTTGGCTGGGGATTAAATTATTGCGATCGCCGGCAACGGTCAATCTAGACATCGTCGATTCTCGTCGTTCAACGCTGCTGGCAAGTTTCGCGGCGGGTTTCCTGCTCACGCTCGGCGATGTGAAAGCCATTCTGTTCTATGCGAGTCTATTTCCCACATTCGTCAATATGGCCGATCTCAGCGCAGCGGCGATTGTGACCATTGTGCTAGTAACGATTCTGACGGTAGGCAGCGTAAAACTTATATACGCATTCACGGCTCGAAGAATTGTCGCGCGATTGCGGACTCAGCGGACGCAAAAATACGCGCAGCTGGCAGCAGGTAGTCTGATGGTTGGTGCAGGTACATACCTGATTGCAAAGGCATAGCACGATCGACGGTCGAAGCCATGAAGCAGGGCGATCAAACGTCTAATACTTAACGCGTATATTGAGCGCTGCGAGAAAATCAGCAAACACTAACATTAGTGAGAGGCAGATCGTATCAACAGATACTTATTTCCCCATGATTTGCTGATACAAAGTAAATGCAATCTTGAAATGTTGAGATTAAGTGGCTCTCCATTTTAAGCGTCCTAAACTATTAGTTTTGCACAATGGAATAGCATTTTGCATCTAGGGTTCCAGCTTTGCCAACTGGTTTAGCGTTTGGTCCGAGAGATGCAGCCAGTTGAGTTTTAGTAGCGCTAAGACTGGTTCACGGAGGGATAAAAGCCCGGGAGAAATCTGTTGACCTATTGACTATGGCCAACGGTTTTTTCTGGGCTTTTTTGTAGCTGCTAGTACGGGCTTGAAAGGTTTAACTAGACTTGGAGATAGCTAAATGGAACACAGCATTTTTTCCTGGGGGATTATTACATTTCTCCTCGGAACCTTGGGGATTGGCGTCTGGGCTTCCCGGCAAATCAAAGGCGATAGTGTGAATTTTTTGGTCGCGGGACGTGGGCTATCATTGCCTTTAGCCGCTGCTACACTCATGGCTCAATCAGTCGATTCGAACGCCACCTTGGGTAATACTGATTTATCGGCAGAATTTGGGTTTTGGGCTGGAGCAGCTTTACCGATTGGCTTGTCTCTGTGTTTGTTTTTAACTGGGACTTTTTTGGCAAAGCCCATGAATCGCATGGGGCTAATTACCATACCCGACTTTTATCGGGTAAAGTATGGCCGCTTGGTGGAGTTAATTGCTGCCTGCATTATGTCAATTAGCTTTTCATTTTTGCTAGCGGGGAACCTGGTCGCTGGTGGCTTTATGTTCCAGAAGTTCTTGGGTACGAGCTACGTTGGCGGCATTACTCTGCTGGCGGCACTCGTATTTGCCTACACCGTCGCTGGTGGGCTCTTCGCTGTGGCTTACACTGATGCGATCCAAATTCTGATTGCCCTAGTCGGCACCTTTGGCTTACTCGCTTATTTGCTGAGTAACTTTAGCCTCGATATTGCCCCCGGTACTGGCCCCCTTGCCCTAGAGCAGCTGACGTCCGTTGGTTCAGGCGCTGCGGTTAACTGGGCCAGCCTTTTGGCCCTTGGGTTTGGCAATATGGTCGCGATTGATTTTATGGCTCGAATTTTTGCGGCAGAAAGTCCCGAAACGGCACAAAAAGCCTGTTACGTTGCTTCCGCTGGCACCTTACTTATTGGCATTCCTTTTTCGATCATTGCCTTATCGGCCAACAGCATTCTGACGCAGGTTGGGGTAGTCGCTGATGGCCCAGTGCTATTTGCGCTGTTGGAAAATGTTGTACCGCCTGTGTTGGGACTGTTGGTTCTAGCGGCAATTTTGTCAGCCTCCCTATCCACGGCGGATGGTGCGATTTTGGGCACGTCTTCGGTGATGGCACACAATGTTTTTGGGATTCGCCATGGGGCCGCTGGCCATGCTGGAAAGGGCGATCGACTACTACTAGTAACGCGTTTGTTAGCAATCGTGATTACGCTACTGGGGGTATTTTTGGGGCTGCGGGTGCCTCAAACCGGTGTGTTGCTGCTGCTGGGGTTTGACCTCGGTTTCGCTGGATTGGTGGTGCCTTTGATCGGTGGGTTGTTTTGGTCGAAATCGACGCGGCAGGGAGCGTTGGCCTGTATCATAGCTGGGTCGATTACGCGACTGACTTTCTTTATACTCATGCCGACGATGTTTGGCATTGAGAATACCTTGTTGCATATACCCAATAGTCTGCTTACCGCTGATTTTGATGGATTTCCCACACTAATCAGTCCGATCGTTGGCCTGATTGCGTTTGTTGTCGTGTCGAAACGCACCTACAAACCTATCCCGGTTGAATTACAGCAAGAAAAGATCCGCGAAAAAGTGCATGCACTTTAGGTGAAATTAATCTCTGAGTGATCAAGTTGAAGGGAAAAGACTTCTTTCCCAATGATTTTGTCACTTAGGCATCAAACGGTAGCTATTGAGATAATAGCTACCGTTATGGCATGGAAGCAGAACTGATGCAGGAATTTAGCGCAAGATTCATATGCGGACTACAGAAGTTTATGAGACACAGGCCTAGTCTTGGGAACTTCACCGCTGACGATCGAGGATGGAACGCCAGTGGTGAGGGACTTGCGCATAATTAATTAACTTAGAGAATGGTTCACCTCAAAATTCCTCCTGCAATTCACTGAAATAAATCTGATACAACGCACAATAGATTTCCACATCGTTGCCGGAAAATCGGACGAGCCCAAGACTATGAAGCATGAACCCCAAACCCGATTTAATTCGGATCGGCGTTTCTGCCTGGAGCACACGCTTCATTGCCACAGCCATCGCTTCATTCTCTTGCAGATGCGCTAATAAGCTCCGCAAATGCTGGGCAAAGGGACCGGCTTCCGTCGGTGCAACTTTAACTAACATTTCAAGATCAGCATCCGGCTCCGAGTGGAGAAAGTCTAACGCTTGCTGAAGTAGGTAGGGATGACCGCCAATTAAATCGGTCAGCGGCTTGAGTGATGGCATCACCGCTTGAGTCACTGCTGTACTCAAACGGCCCTGTCCCTGCAAGAACTGGGCAATTTGTTCTGGGGTGAATTCGGTGAGTTCTACAGCCAGACCGACGTTAAAGGGCGAGCGATTAACGTTTAGCGTCGGGTAAATATCAGTGGAATGGGCTACGATGAGCCGGAGGCGTTGCCAGTCGGGCAAAATGCGCGCATCCTCATACCACGCACGCAACAAGCTAAAGAAATTAGCCGCGACCTCCGTATAGGGGAACAAGCGATCCACGTTGTCAATAGCCAGAACAATCGGACGATCGTCCTGTTGCAGAATATATTCCTCAAAATATGCTGTACAACTGGTATTGCTACCAAGCTCATCATCCCAGTAGTCTGACAACCGTGGTTCAATCTTCAGTTGGCGCGTGACCCGTGTACAAAAATATTTTAAGAATCGATCGAGTTCACCGACAACCGTGGATTCGATGCTGAGGAGATTAATCGGTACAACCCAATAGTTCTGCTGCTCCGCATAATGCAAAATCTGCTCTAGCAGCCAACTCTTCCCCATTTTTCTGGGGGCTTTGATCCGAATAAGGGCACCCGGCTGGACGATCGCATCAAAACAACGCTGTTCGATCGGTGGTCGATCAATATATTGCCGCACACAGCTAGATGCCGGTGGGGTAGCCATTGGCGCTAACGGCGGCGAAGACAGACCAGGGAATACCGTCGAGCCTGTACTTTGAGCTAGTAACTGCCGTTCTAACGCCCCACGGAAATTGCGCTTGGTTAGCTTTTCACCCACCGCTTTGGAGAGCTTGTTCCAGAGGCCATATCCCACGTCACTGTTAATATACTCGATGGTGTAGCCGAGTTCTTCAGCCATTAGCGCATAGCTTTTGCCTTCCCAAGATCCCTGCAAAACTTGGCTCTCAATGTCGCTCAAATGTTTATTGGTTGATTTCAAAAGGAGGTCGTCAACCATTTGTTTTGCGATCGTCCAAGTCAAACCCTGCTCTGAATCCATTAATTAATCGCCCACATAACCTCTATCCCACTAGAGTTCACTATACTGGGTGAAGAATTGCTTGGCCGGACCATTGCTAAGAATTTCTATATTTGTCCGGACATTTTTCCAACAACTGAATTCGACTCAATAGATCAAACATATCTGCTTTGGTGAAGGCTGAAATACTTACGAGACTGCCTGTATCAGGGAGACGATACCAAGCATAAGCTATTTCATAGCCATGGGATGCTTCGAGGATAACGACCTCAATCCGATCAATGGTGTGTGAGCTGATGATGTCTGAGACTGAGCACGCTGGATTACCTGACTGGCAATAGCTTTTGGCAAATTTCTTGGCAAATTCCAACGCCGAAAGACGCTCAGGGTTATCAACTAAGCTAAAGGATTCGGATTCGAGTTCCGTGCCCATAACGGGTATTCCCTGCTTCAGACATTGAATATGATTAAACTCCAAAGGATTCAGGATAGAAACGCTGCCATCCTCGCGGGCCATTATGTGAAAGTTCTCAGGGATGGTGACCTGCACACCAAACTGTGGCAGTTGAACTTTACGCGTTGTCGTCGAGGCCGGAACGGAATCATTAGGACATATATCTTGGGCAAGTGCAGAGGCAGTTGTTGTGAAAAAATTCAATGCGATCGTCGTACCTAAAGTGACTCCAAACACTACAGTTTTATATCCGATGTGACGATAGGACATAACTAGAAACTCCAAGCATAAGTTGATTGAGCCGATAGGCTGATCATGACCTACACCGATAGCCAACCAACATAGGTTTAAATGGGATCGTAAATAGGATGATCTAATTGCAAATTCTGTCCTTCGCTCCGGGAGGGTCAAGCGCGATTGCCCAACCCAGACGCTGACAAGCATCCGCTAGCAGTATCGCTAAACTGTCAAGTCGCCATACCTTTAGCTGGGTTTCGGGAATCTGCGGATGTAGGCTGGGTCGTTTCTCGATCGTGATGAGTTGACTCCAGTCCACATTGATCGCTGGGGCAACCTCGCTCTCATATTGTGCGATCTGGCGACCTTGCAAATCCCAAAACCGCACAGTTTTGTCAGTTTCGCTGTACGTCAAAATTTGACTCCCATCGGGGCTGAAACGAAGCGTATCAATTGCTCCCTCATGGCCAACAAAACTCGCTTCAAGCCTACCGTCTAGGCTCCAGAGTTGAAGATCGCCGTTATATTTACTGACCGCAATGTGTTTGCCTTGTGGGCTAAAGACCCAATCTCGGCCAATCCCAAATGTTTGACCATACATGATCAACTCAGAAGATTCACCCGGTTGCGCGAGGGACTGCTGCAGCAGCGCTTTGCCATGCTCAACATGATCACTCACCACAAAAATCGTCTGCGATGACTCGTCATACCAGGCGGCCCTGACGGCAGCATTCATGCCTAAGGGCAAAGGCCGTAGCAATGGGCGATCGCTCAGTGGTACGCCATAGTTCGGCATGTGAACCCTTGCGAATCCAGAAATACAAGGTTTCATCCGACAACATCGCACCCGGTTGAAACGATAGCAGGTGACCGCCAGTGCTGTAAGTTGAAGTTTTGAGCTGTTCTAAGTCCGTAAGACGCAGCTGCTCATTATCCGAAGTCGCTAAATATTTCCCCTGGGGTGTCCATCGCAGCCCACCCGCTAAAACCTTTAGAGAAGTGAGGATTTTGCCCTCTGCATCCCAGACTTTACCAATACAATTTTGGGTTTGCGTTTCAGTTAAAGCACATTCCACAGTGGCGATATGGCTACCTTGGGGTTGAGACAACACGGCGATCGACTTGTTTTGAGCTTGGTGCTCAGAAACTAATTGTCCGACTGAATTATAAAGTTGGAAAGTAGCCCCTTTTACGCCATCACCTTGAGCATCTTGTCGTTGTTTTACCAGGGCAATGTGCCCCTGATTCTGTACAAAATCAAACTGTGCGGAGTCGAATGCATCTGGACTTTCCACTGGCAATGACCATTGCTCCCGCCCTTGTCCGGGTAATTTTGCTAGGTCAATCTTGCCCAGCATATCGCCACTAGGAGAAAAGGCTAAATACCGAGACGGACCATTTCCAGGATCTGGGTTTGGATGCGTTTTGATTAATTTCCCTGCCAAATCGAATACTAGAATCTGGTCTTTTTGGCCTTGCTGGTATTGGTGGGTCCATACATGCCGACCATCAGCAGTTAAGTAAAGACTATTTGTCTGTACAGGAATCTGTAGTTCGGCAATCTGTCTGCCAATCCATTTACCCTGTTCAAATAATGTCCATCGTCTAAGCACATTGTTTTCATCCACGGTGACAAGTTCTTTCTGCTCAGGGTTGAACGCCGCCTGCGTTCCAGGAACCTGCTCTAACTGGCGATGCTCAAAGTTCTGGTTGAAATCTTTGACACAAATGGTTTGACTGTCACATTTAATTGCTAAAAGCTCACTTTCTCGATTCTTAGTGCGTGAATGATCAGATATGAGATAAAAGGATAAGGGCCGCGCGATTCCAGAACTGCCATAACCACTCTCAACTTCAACCGATGCATCGGTGGGCTCACCACGATCGTTCCAAAATTGCAGATATACGCGCCGAAAACCATCATAGCTATGGAGTGTTGCATAGCGGCTGGCATCGGCACTGAACCATACGTTGATCGTCTCATCGAGTGTAATATCTGTACCCCCCACATCCACAGCTTGATGAGACATTTGAGTCAGCAGTGTTTGCAGCGCAAATATCGGGGCTACAGCCGGATAACGCAAAACTGAGCGGCCATCTGTCAGAAAGGGTTGTAAGGTTTCACCCAAGCGAACCGCTTCGATCAAACTATCTGTACTGGGGCGGCTTGAAGTTCGAATCAGCGCTAGCGCAGCGCGTTCTAACTGGGTGCCGACGGTCAGCTCACGTCGCTGCGTTGCGGCAATGGCGATTTGCTGATTTGCCGTCTCTAAGTTTCCCCGAGCTTGTTGTGCTTGCTGTTCCGCTTGCTGACGTTGGGCGATCGCCTGTGTGGTTTCCACTCTGGCCGATCTTGCAACTTGTTGTGCTTGCTGGGCAGTTTGTTGAGCAATGTTGGCGTCAGCGAGAGCGCTTTGAGCTGCTGCACGGGCCAGTCGGGCGGTCTTGTTAGCTACTTGAGTTTTGCGCTTTGCATCGTCCACGGCCCGGCGGGCCAGACTGGCATTCTGCTTTTCTGCTGCCGCGATCGCTTGACTGTCGATGGCAGCAAGGCGGGCTTGTTCGGCAACCGCTTGGGCATCTGAGGCTTCATCCCTAGCCGATCGCACCGTCTGAGCTGAAAATACAAGTGAGCTTGTCAATAATGCCACCGCCAGTCCCACTACTCCTGCCCCCACCCGGATGCGACGGTTAGCAGTGCGGTTAGCCGCGGCCAGAACCTGTTTTGCCTGTGCTTCTACCGCGAGCGCTGCTTCTACCTGCTCAGTTTCTGCTGCCTGACAGGCGGCCAGATATGTGTAGTCCTGATCGCTCAGACTTTTGCCGTTAGCCCAAGCCTTGGCTGCAGCCAAGGCGACGCCTGTGAGTAGCTGGGTCGCATCTTGTCCATTGGATGCCATCCATCGGTTGAATGATGCGGCATAGGGACGAATATCGGCCAGTGCTTGATTCACCCAGTCGGCATCGAAAATGTGGCGATAAATTGGGTTAAACACCTGCAGCTGATTTTGGTGCTTAACAGTCAAACCCGTGAGGCGAAGCTCGCGTTGTTCTGGGCTGTCATTACTTTTGAGACCATTGTGCTCCAAAATTTGCTGATATAGACCCAACAGCCGGTTAGTTCTGTCCGGATGAGCGTAGCAACGATCGCGAATTGTGCGCAGATGCTCCGGCTCATCCTGACTCTCCCAGTTGGTCAAAATATACGCCTGCACGATCGCTGTCACCGCCGCACTGGCTGTTGTTCGATCGTCGGTGGGATAATGATGCACCACCAGCTGACAGAGCTTTTGTGTCAAGAAAGGTTGCCCACCGGTCCAGGCAAGAATTTCCTGTAGAACGGTTGCCGCCTCCGGAATCGCCGCTTGGTTCAGTCCTGGCTGCAGGGCGCTTTGGGCTTGATGAAACTCGAAGCCGTCGAGGCTGATCGCTTGCCCCAGATTAAACGGCGTTCGCTTTTTATCCGCAATTAAATCCGCAGGCGTTGCTACCCCCAACAAACAAAACGTTAGTCGTCGATAGGCGGCATCATCGGCACGATTGTTGTAACAAGCACGAATCCAACCAAAAAAGTCATCGGTTGAGAAGTTGAGACTGAGAACACTATCGATCTCATCAATGAAAAGAACAATGTGATTTTCCACCGTCGTCAGCAACACTTCGCGAATCAGTTCATCCAACTGTTGTACCGGCGATAGAAAATCACGTTCATTCCACCAGCTGCGCCAGTCAAATGCACTGCCATTGGCCGATCGCACCGCGCGGAAGTTGCGCATAATGCGATAGGCTATGCCTTTGTACCAAGCACTTTCGGTACTTTCGGTACCCATCGCGGATAAATCCACCACCGCACAAGCGATGCCATCTGCCTGCAACTGTTGCATCACCCGTACCCGCAGGCTTGACTTACCCATTTGGCGTGAGTTCAGCACATAGCAGAATTCGCGATCGGATAACGCCTGATACAGCTGTCGATCGGCGTCTCGCACAACATAGGTTGGATCTTCTACAGGCAGGGAGCCGCCCAAATGACGATAAGCGAAGGAGCGATCGGCAGTCATAGAATTAGCTGGCTCAAATGCACAGCTGAGTCGGTTATTCACGCATCATAGCGACGACTTTAGTTAAAGCCAAGCATTACCCCATGTTTTCCAATCTTCATCCGATGTGGGGAAAAATCAGGCTTTCAACAACCCATTTAGTCCAATGAAATCCTATGGGCAAACCAATGGATGGTTGCGATGATAGGCACATCGAGATGGAAGCGGCGCAAGCAGCAAGGTGAACAAAACATACCTGTATTAATAACCTTGCAACTGATTCACTGCGGCCCATTCATCTGTTAGTCCATCCTCAATACTCAAAGGTAAAAACCATGACTAAGAATACCAAGCGATTCGTTGCCGCTAGCATTGCCGTCCTGAGCACCGCACTCCCGATTCTCGCTGGAACTGTTACACCCGCAGAGGCGTTCTTGCGTCGCAGCTGCAAAGATGTTTACGTAACCGTTCAAAATGATACAGGAAAACCAATTAAAGTGATTGATCTAGATTATTGGGACCCGTCTTCTGACAAATACCGCTCAGAGTTTATTCCTAACGAAAGGATTCCCAATGGCCAGCCTTGGCAAGAGACGCGCAATCTTGAACAAATCGATCAGATGAAAACTCATATCAGAGTTGAATATCGCAAACCGCTCTCCAATGGAAAATGGAGCAAAAAATACACGAAGAAATCGAGTAGTGCGGTTTGTCAAAAAAATGGGTCTTATACCATTACGCTTAAGTAGTCAGTCATACAATTAGCCCCTGGTTGACTGACAGAACTAGGATGCTGGAATGCGTCTTAGGACAGTGAATTCACGGTTTAATGATTGGTTGTGTTGACGTTTAGATGCCATTGCTGGTTATCGGTCAGGGAGACTGGATAAGCAACCCAAAAGCCGAATTGTCGATCACTATGTAATGGCGTGGCAAATCCAATTCCAGCCGATTTTGAGATAACTCATGCCGCGCTGCCGATGGCCAGGGTCAACTGGTTGACCCTGGCCATCGGCGACCACGCTTAAACCAGACTCCAATGCCTGCCGGTTCACCCAGCAAGACTTTTGTCAATCAAGCAGGCCCTAGGTCACAGTCTTAATCGATCGTCAACACCAAGCTGTAACTCCTGACACCAAATCTTTTAATCAATTTTCCATTATCCACTGCCGATCGCCCACTAACTTTCATCGGCCCATGATTTTGAGTATTGATATATCAACCCTAACAGCCTTAATCGCCAACACAAGTTATTCTGGGATGACGCAAAGGGCAATCGTCGCCATTGCCCAAGGTCACTATGGTGCAGCACATTCCCCTTAATCAGCCATTGTTGTCTGTCAAAAATCTGGGGCGCAAACTGTCGGAGCGCTGGCTTTGGCGCAGCGTTAACTTCGATTTATTCGAGCACGATCGCCTGGGTCTAGTCGGCCCCTCGGGAATCGGCAAAACATTGTTAATGCGTAATCTGGTGCTACTCGATCCCGTTCAACAGGGTCAGGTTTTGTTCGATGGGAAAACTTCTGCCACTTGGTCGTTACCGATTTATCGCACAAAGGTGATGTATCTATCGCAGCGAGCAACCGTCTTCGAGGGGACTGTGCAGGACAATTTGCAGCAGGTGTTTGAGCTGGCCGTTTATCGCCACCGGCGCTTCGACTGCGCGCAAATTATCGATTGGTTAGATCAGTTAGGTCGGCGGTCTGATTTTCTCCGATTGCAAGCGCCGCAGCTTTCCGGGGGCGAAACCCAAATTTTGGCCTTGCTGCGTGTACTGCAGCTTGCGCCACAGGTACTGCTACTCGATGAGCCAACCGCATCCCTCGATCCGGATACCACAACGCGAGTAGAATCGTTGATTACTAACTGGTTGCGGCAGCCACACCGCGCTTGTCTACTCACCAGTCATGACCGCGAACAAATTCGACGCATCACAAACCGGCAACTGCGATTGGAAGAGTTTGGCTAATGCAAACAGACTACATCACGATTAACGCCTGGCAGTTGGCCGGATCAGCGACATTGATCCTGGTTAACTTGGGCTTGTCGATCGGGTTGCGGTTGGGGTTGGCGCGATCGTTGGCGATCGCCTCGGTGCGCATGGTGGTCCAACTGCTGCTCATTGGCTTTGTGTTGGAGTGGCTGTTTACCCAGAATAATGCGGGGTTGATTCTCGGCATTAGTCTGATCATGGCGAGCATTGCCAGCGTTGCCGCAGTTAACCGAACCAATCGCCGCTTTAGTGGGATCTACTGGAATAGCCTACTATCTGTATTGGCGGCTTCAAGCATTGTGACCAGTTTGACGGTCGGCGGCTTGATTCAGGTGCATCCCTGGTACAACCCGCAATATTTGATTCCGCTCCTTGGAATGGTGTTGGGCAACACATTGAACGGAATTTCCCTCGGATTAGACCGATTTATGGACGGGCTCATCGGTCAGCGGGACCAAATTGAAACCCGGCTGGCTTTGGGCGCTACCCGCTGGGAAGCCGCACGTCCACAATTGCAGGAGGCCGTTCGCGTCGGGATGATTCCCACCATTAATTCGATGATGGTGATGGGGCTGGTCAGC
Source organism: uncultured cyanobacterium (assembly GCA_963704065.1). Lineage (GTDB taxonomy): Bacteria > Cyanobacteriota > Cyanobacteriia > Leptolyngbyales > Leptolyngbyaceae > Romeriopsis. Next base: position 38,541 of record CAVPGX010000040.1, read on the forward strand.
CTACCGGGAATGATGACTGGGCAAATCTTGGCGGGGGTAAATCCGATCGAGGCGGTGCGGTATCAGATTGTTGTGATGTTTATGATTGCGGCTGGAACAGCGTTAGGAATTTTTGGCGTTGTGGTGTTAGCATTCAGACGATTGCTGAGTGCAGACCACCAGCTACGGTTGGATTATTTAAAGCGGGTAGGGAATTGATTCACTATTTTTATCGTTTTGACAATGCTCAGCTGCTGATTTGGCAGGCGTGCCGATATGACTGAGCTGTGAACAAGACTGCGCGCTCACATGCCGTCGGATTTCAACACCGTCGATACTGGAACGCGGCAATCATGATGAAAAGTCGTGAGTAAAATTGGTTCGACTTTTTGGATAATCGATTGAAGGTGATACTTGGCGAGTGGGGTTTGGGTGCCTTTTTGTTGGACCACTGGATTTTTTTCATTGAAACAATGGGTGAGGCGATTTGTGTCCATAGTTCCCTCAGTTTTAGGCTGAATCGATCGTCAACACCAAGCTGTAACCCCTGATACCAAATTGTTTGATCAATTTTCCGATCATCCATTAGCCACTGCAGTGGCTAACTGAAGTGCACTATGTCTGGCACTACTACCGGCAGCGCTGGAAGTCGCAATAGGACTTAGTCGAGATTTAGCAAGACGGGATAGACAATCAGGCTTCCCAGGGACTGGAGATCTACTTTTCGGCATTAAGCCCCACAGTAGAGACCATGATGACGGATTATTCTCTTCTGAATATAGATTTCTTCAGTATAATAAAGTGGTTTTGAGTGAAATTAGCTCTTTAGCTTGCTCTAAGCAGCTTTTCAAGGCGATTTTCGATGTCACTGAATATAAAGATTTTTTTCGGATCATACTTATTTAGTGTCTAGCAAAAAGTTTCTTGTTATCGTCTAGGAATACAAGGAAAGTGTCTCCATATCTCTTTTTTTAGGTTGGATAAGTGAAAATTTTCTATTACATAGTTAGACTAGCGTAACTTCAGGCTATAGCAACTAGCATGCCACAAGAGGTGATGCACATGGGGATTTTTTAGGAGCTTATTAGAGAAAAAAGCTGTCATATGAGCAACAAATCAAGCAAGTCGCAAGTAGAAGAGCTATGCAAAATCATCAGCGAAATATCCCCTTCTCTTTCATTCACCATTTTTGAAATAGGAGCCTTGCCCATAACAGGAGCAAAAGAACCTTTTCATAACCTAGTTGATTATTTTCCAAAATCTCAAATTATCGCATTTGAGGTGGACGAGAGACTTTGCAGGGAATTAAATGAAAAATCAAAACCCAATCTGAATTATTTTCCCGTTGCACTTGGCTGCAAAGATGATGAATGCACGTTCTATGAAACAGCTCATCCAATGTGCTCCTCACTTTACGAACCAAACGGAAAACTGCTTGAAAAGTACATGAATTTAGAAGTGGCCACACTTAAATCAACAAGCGCTCTCACCACAACGAGCTTAAATAAATTTGTTTATGAGAATAGCATCAAAGATGCCGACTTTATCAAAATTGATATTCAAGGAGCCGAACTAGACGTATTTCGAGGAGGTGCTAGCGTACTAAAGGACATAGTATTTATCGTCTGCGAAGTTGAATTTATCCCTCTTTATATCAATCAACCACTGTTTGGGGATGTATGCAAATATTTATCAACCCAAAACTTAATGTTCCACAAATTTCTCGGCATTGCTGGACGCACTATAAAGCCAATTGTTATGAACAATAATCCTAACTTCGCCAGCCAGCATATGTGGTCAGATGCGGTTTTCATAAGAGATATAGATGAGTTGCCAAAACTTTCTTCAACCAAGCTCTTAAAGCTGGGAATTTTAGCATACATATATGGCAGCAAAGATGTTTCATATCTTTGCTTTAAAACATATGATGAGAGAGCGGAGACAAATATCGCTCAAGAAATGCTTTCAATATAATCGCACTACCTAACCGGAGCTTGAGAGAGATTGGCATTGAAAGTCGTATAGTTTAGCCTCTAAGAAGGACTGCGTCAATCGAAGATGAAGCAGGTTCTGATATGATTGATTGCACTTTCAGCAGTAAAAATCAGCCTCAAACTCTGTTGTGGTTTGATTCAAGATTCACAATTAGCCAGAAGATATAGAAAATATTCTGCTGCATCGTAGGATTATGCAGAACTTTGCTAACTGTTACGCGGAATCTTGGTGGATATATAGATTTTCTGCCAATCTAATCATTCTATGCTAACTAGTTAAAACATGTTTCTACAGGATATAGCAAGAAACGTTATCTAAGCTGCAAACTACAGTTAAAATGAGCAGCAATCAATCTGGTGTTCAATCCAATTTCTAGTTATCTCCACACCCTAGTTCCTGAAAAAACCGTTTAGCCAATGATTCCTGCCACTGTAATTACCCTCGTCGACGGTGCACAGATAGTTGTTCCAGACTCATTAGATTTAATTACGCCCTATGTACTGCAGGAGCAACAAGATTGGTTCGAGGATGAAATAAAATTTTTGCGCCGCTTACTGCAGCCAGGATACCAAATCTAAAAATGAAGGCTACGGATTAGACACCCCCCTAGCCCCCCTTCAAAAGGGAGGAAACCGATGGAGTCCCCCTTTTGAAGGGGGATGTAGGGGGATCACCAATCTGTAGCAATTGTCTACAGGTAGACCCGAGCGAACCATTTCTTACACCAGGAGAGCGCTTTGAGTCCATAGATCCCGGTGAGGCCCTTGGCGACTGGGTTGTGTCAGCTGTCCTAGAAGAACTTGAACTGATCGGTGCCTTCTCGTCCTTCTATACGAGAACTACAGCTAAACAACGCCTGGAGTCATACAAGTTGATTTGGGAGTCCGGAAATGCAACGCCGGTTGAGTCTGGTAGGCCATTTTGATTTATCCCTATTACCAAACTAAACCCTTGTAAGGTGCTACGCCCTGATTAGCCATTTGTCGATACAAAAAACTGTCAGGGTGATAGATACATTAAGGGCATTGGTTCAACTAATTCAGTGAGACAACATCAAGCCAGTAGAGTTCAAGGCATATACAAAAATCGTCCGCAAACGGCTCCAGGAATCTTGGAATAATCCGTTGTCTGACAACAACGATCGGGCTATTCCGTTTCGCCTGGTTCGAGAATTCGCTGAAACATATAACCGGTACCACGAGCGGTCAAGATCAGCTCAGGATTACTCGGGTCATCTTCGAGCTTCGCTCGGAGACGCGAGATGTGGACATCCACAACGCGGGTATCGACATGACGCTCCGGCGTATAACCCCACACTTCTTGGAGAATTTCAGCGCGCGAGAACGGCTCACCAGACTTACTCACAAGCAGCTCCAGCAAACTGAACTCCATTCCCGTCAACCGGACCCGATCGTCGCCTTTATAAACTTGACGCTTGTTGGTATCAATCCGAATACTGTGGATCTGAATCACACCCGAACTCGGAATCCCCGAGTTGAGGTTCTTCTCCACCCGGCGGAGCACTGAGCGAATCCGCGCTTCCAGTTCTTTCGGCGAGAAGGGCTTGACCACATAGTCATCCGCTCCGAGTTCCAAACCAGTAATCCGATCGGCCACATCGCCCAGCGCAGTGAGCATGATAATTGGCACATCGGACTCTTTTCGGAGTTCTTGGCAGACACCATAGCCATCCAGCTTCGGCATCATCACATCGAGCACGACCAAATCCGGTTCAGAGTCTCGGAATGTGCCGAGTGCTTCTTCCCCATCAGCAGCGGTGACAACATCATAGCCAATCATCGAAAGGCGAGTTTCTAAAATGCGTCGGATGCTAGCTTCATCGTCGACGACTAGGATTTTTTCTTTATGAGTCTCCAACTTGGTAACGCTCCTTAAAGTGAAATCCCCACTAGGTTAATTTTTAGGCGATTTATCATTAATAATCATAGACCATTTATTCGCTTTAATCACCGCGAAAGCTGATTATTTCTAAGTTTCAGACTTTCTTAAGGGAATGCTACGGTTTACAATCTGTAATACGCTTGATCGCTAGTTTGTAACGATCCTGAGAGTAAACTGCTTGAGATATTTGGCGCACTGCTATGGCTAAGTCACGATCGCTTTACGTCTGCCGCGAGTGTGGGGCGGAATTTTCCCAATATTTTGGTCGTTGTACGAGTTGTCGCAGTTGGAACTCGCTCGAAGAGGAGCTTGTGGCGGCAGCGAAGCCGGGTGGCAGCAACACCGCCGCTCAAATTCGCAGTTCGGGGCCGCGGCGGCGGTTGGGGGCCGATGCCGAACCACGACCGGTCGCTTCGGTGACATTGGATGACATTGTTGACAATCCTCAGGCCCGGCTACCTTCAGGCTATGGCGAATTCGATCGGGTTTTAGGCGGGGGGATTGTGCCGGGTTCGCTGGTACTGATCGGGGGCGATCCGGGAATTGGCAAGTCAACGCTGCTGCTGCAAACGGCCAATCGGCTCTCGGAATATTATCGAACACTATATATTTGTGCGGAGGAGTCGGGACAGCAGGTGAAGCTACGGGCGCAGCGCTTGGGTATCGGCGTGCAAACGCCCGATCAGATCGAAGATCAGGGACTGCAGCCGACACCGGAGGAGGATGCGGATCTCTATTTGATGCCGGAGATTGATCTGGAGATGATTTTGACGGAGCTGGAGTCGCTGCGGCCACAGGTGGCGGTGATCGATAGTATTCAGGCGCTGTACTACAGCGCTTTGACTTCGGCACCGGGGTCGGTGTCGCAGGTGCGGGAATGTACGTCGCTGTTGATGCAGTTGGCGAAGCGGCTGAATATCACGCTATTTATTGTGGGGCATGTGACGAAGGAAGGGGCGATCGCCGGTCCGAAGGTGTTGGAACATCTGGTGGATACGGTGCTGTACTTCGAGGGCGATCGATTTGCTAGTCATCGGTTGCTGCGATCGGTGAAGAATCGCTTTGGGGCGACCCATGAGGTGGGGGTGTTTGAAATGGTGGACCAAGGGCTGAAGGAAATTACTAATCCTTCGGCGCTATTTCTGGGCAATCGGGAGGAGGCTTCTTCGGGGACCGCGACGATCGTGGCTTGTGAAGGGACGCGGCCGATCGTGGTGGAGTTGCAGTCGTTGGTGGCACCGACGAGCTATAGTTCACCGCGCCGATCGACGACGGGGATTGAATACAATCGGCTGCTGCAAATTTTGGCGGTGTTGGAGAAGCGGGTGGGCATTCCGCTGTCGAAGCTGGATGCTTATGTGTCGTCGTCGGGTGGTTTGAGTGTGGGGGAACCGGCGGCGGACTTGGGCATCGCGATCGCCGTGGCGGCGAGTTTTCGCGATCGCATGGTGGACCCCCAGACGGTGTTGATTGGGGAAGTGGGCTTAGGCGGTCAGGTGCGGCCAGTGTCGCAGATGGAGTTGCGGCTGAAGGAGGCGTCGAAATTGGGCTTTAAGCAGGCGATTATTCCGCGATCGGGCAGCCATAATTACGAGAAGTTGGGCATTGAGGTGGTGCCGGTGAGTCGGGTGGTGGATGCGATCGCGATCGCTCTAGCTGGTGGCAAGGCATCACCGAATCAGGAAATTACGCGGGAGGATGTGGTGGAGTAAGATCAAGAAAGGTCGCTTGGATCACCGTCCTGATCGGCTACGACCTTTAACTAGTAGATAACTATTGGGCACTTGTTGCAGGATTTGCAGTTGTAACTGAATCATATTGAGATTGCGTTTGGCGCCCTGCTGCGCTGTCATAAAAATCACTGCATTTTCAGGAATTCCTAATTGAGCGCGATGCAATGTTTGTACACCGACTTCAAAGCCCTCCACAGCGATATAGGTTTGTGGTAGTCGCACGATTTTCTCGGGATAGTACGCTTGAGCCGCTGACGGCAACACATAAGGATCAGCAATAAAATAATCGATCGTTGATAGTCCACTGGCATCCCAGCCTAGCCAACTTACTTGAATTGGGGCTGGCTTGAGCGCCATCACCTCACAGGTGACATCGCAGGTCAGGCTATCTAGCTCAACCAGAATATCAATATCATCTTGATGAATCTGTTCCGCGATCGACAAGGTATCAAGTGGGCAAAGTCTCACGTTTGGCGTCAGCTGGAGATATTCTTGCTGAATTAGGTCAGGATTCTGCTGAGGATTGATTATATAAATATAAAGTTCAATTCGATCGTCATCATGATTTTTTAGTAGCCAGCGCGCCAGCCACCCGACTGAGTGTTGATACAGATAACGACAAACATAGCCCACCTTCAGCTGTCGAGATTTATGACTGCTAGGCTTATTACGATGCGCTGATTGGAAACGATCGTAAACTGCTGAGTGGGAGTGCTGAAATGCGCGTTCGCAAAGGCTAACGACTTGATTTTGTAGTGCTCGATTTTGCTGGGGTAAATCTTCTAGATATGGTAGGAACGTGGTACTACCTAACAATCGGCCAGCACCGGTCCGATCCAATTCCAAATGGGGCAGGCTCGTTTTCAGTAGCGCACAATATTCCTGTAGCAACCGCTGAAACGATGCATCACGTTGACCACTGGCAAGAAAACTGTTTAGCAGTGAATTCATTGCGGTGATCTTTTCAAGCTGACGATTGCGCCACTGCTACAGCTTGTTGTGATGCCTGAATTCCAGCGGCATAGTCACGCTCCTGCCGCAAAAAACCTGAATATGCAAGTAAAGTCTCAAAATGCTGCGGTGAGTGTTGTAAGACAATATCCAATAAATCCTTTGCCAATGCTGGATAACGCTGAACCAGCCCAATGCGCATGGCATGCAGCAAAATCAGCTCAGCCACTACTTCAGCGCGATCAATATGACGCGCGATCGCATAAGTCAATTGTGGCGTCACTTCGTGGGGCAATGCCACAGACAGATAGCGATCAAGGGCACAGCGCAGCAATGATTGATCGATTCCCGCGAATTCGGCGTGACCCAAAACTGAAGGAATATCCCAGTCGAGTAAACGTATCTAGTTCCAATGTGTGACTTTCGACCGCAACGATCAATCGGTGCAACCAATTTGCGGCATCAGTCGGATCAAGCTCACATAAACACTGACGAATTAGACTCCGCATTATCGCCATTTTGCTCAGATGCGCCTGCTCCAATGCCGCCGCTTCGAGCACGTGCCGCAATTCCGCCATCCAAGCTGCGGCATCGTCGGCCTCAGCCAATACCATCAACCAAGTCATCTGAGCATCTTCCGCCTGATGATTGAGCAGTAGTGCTAGACCATAGTGCCAGTGAAGAGAACGTTCCTCTGGATGCTGCGCGATCGCTTGCTGCATACGTTGTAATCGCTAATAAATAATCACCAGCTTTGTATTGGTGTTGTCCCCGGGTTTGCCAATCCAGTAGTGTGATGCTCGGCACCAAGTTAGTCATAGAAAATTACTTACAGAAAACCGAATCAAATCCCATGCTATACGAAGACACCAAGAATGATTCCCGAATAGGAGTATAGAAGTTGGGGATTAAAATTGTGCTGGTGAGTCGGGTGGTGGATGCGATCGGGATCGCTCTGGCGGGCGGTAAGGCATCGCCGAATCAGGAAATTACGCGGGAGGATGTGGTGGAATAGGGTCAAGACTTGCACCTTAGGGCTTACTGCCCAAGGCAACACCGGCAGTACAGGTTACTGCTCCAGTCGCATCAACCGAAGCAACGCTACCATCACCAGTTGCACCAGCTTCGTCGGCCTCGCAGAGACCAGAATAGGTTACAACGCTCGTCGCATCTCCTCCGCCCGGATTAATTGCAATTGCCGAAACCATACCACCATAGTTCTTGAGTGGCGAGTTCGGATTCACCGTGGTCACGATGCTGACCCCAGCCAACGAGCCAGCGTACCGGCGGCATCCGTGAATGTATAGGTATAGTCCTGAGTGGTGGTGGAGATGCCAGTGCCTAAATGCGCCGCTTCGTTTACGTCAGTGATGAAGCGGCTATGCTCGGTATAGTATGCTTGTTGCGCCTTATTCATGGCGGAAATATATTGCTTCGCTTCCGATTGCTTGGCTTTATTGGCCTGATTCGAAAAAGAAGGCAGGGCAATTGCGGTCAAAATGCCAATAAGCATTATGCTGACCAACAGCTCAATCAATGTGAAACCTTGAACAGTCTTACGGCCAATTATGTATCTGAGGAACATCATTGTTATATTCAATCTGTTTTTGCACCCAACGTATCTCCGTTTAGGTGCGACATTGGTTAGGTTTCAGCTCCCTTAATTTATCATACCCACTCGAATTATTGATTATCGGGCAGGCGGCAATCACTACGAAAATTTTGGCGTTGGGATTGTGACCCAAGTTCAACCATACATGGTCCAAATGACTGAACTTAATTGAAGCAATACGTTAGTTAGAAGATGGAATCAACCACCGATTAAGCGCAATCAAATCTAGCTGAACATAATAAGTGCCGCCAATTTTTAAAGTAAATCGGCGGCACTTCCAGATTGAGTCGGTTGTTGCCTTAGCAGCTAATGACAACAACCACAAACAACTCTATTCTTGCCCTAAAGCAACACCGTCAGTGCAGGTTACTGCCCCTGCATCATCAATCGAAGCAACGCTACCATCACCAGCATCACCAGCTACAGTAGCCTCACAGACACCAGAATACGTCACAACGTCTGTTTCACCTGCGTCACCAGTGACGATTGAGATGGCCGACACCATACCGCCATAGTTCTTGAGCGGAGAGTCGTCATTCACCGTGGCCGCGACAGCAACCGAAGCCAGAACCTCCACCATCACCGGCACCAAATGTATAGGTATACTCCTTAGTATCTGCGGCAAGGCCAATCCCTAATTTTGCGATATCTGCGACATCAGTGATGAATGCGCTACGCTCAGTGTAGTATGCCTGTTGCCCTTTATTCACAGAGCCCACATACTGCTTCGCTTCCGATTGCTTCGCTTTGTTGGCCTGATTCAAGAAAGAAGGCAGTGCAATAGCGGACAAAATACCAATAATAATGATTACGACCAATAGCTCAATCAGGGTAAAACCTTCACCCTTCTTACGGCCAGTCATGTAGCTGAGCAACTTTACTTTAAGATTAGATTTCATTGAGAGATATCTCCTTGAGGTGCCAATTTGTTGGTTTTCAAACTCCTGGATATAGCTTGCCCATTCAAAACATTTTTCATATCACCCTACTCCAAAAAACTTTCTCAGCAGGATCAAAAAACTTCGGCAAATGGTGCGAAAATTCAGTCAGCAGGACTTTTACCCCACAAAATTGATCGACATATTTGTGTTATCAGACCGATAGGCAATGATTTTTCGCAAAGACTAACGCCAGGATTTGAGGGCAAACATGACATAATTCCATTCTGCTTGGCATTATTTTCACAAAATCACCTAGGCACCATAGCCAGCAATTGATTATTGCTAGGGCCATCCAGCATTGCTCATCGGTCTAGTCACCTCGCTCAACCAACGCCAACAGATAGGATTCCATGCTCACAATCAGGTCTTTCACCGCTTCAAACGCTGATCTCTGGCGAGGCCGGTTCCAACGTGATCGGATCAACTGGCCGCATCTTGAGATAGCGTTCCACCAAGCTCATAAATGGCTGCCGTTCTTCCCACAACGGAATTAAGATACTGGCTAACGTCGGTTCAACCTCAAACTTCCTACCAGCTAGCGGATGCTGAATAAACTCGCTAAACACAACCGTTTCTCTGCCGCTGATACGTTCGAGCAAATAGTCACGCAATTTTTCAGTTTTCACGGTCGGATGCAGCATGACACTACTGGAGTGCCAATCATGCGCTGACCAATCTGCCACCGGAGTAACGCATGCTCAATTCCGGATGCCCACACCAGAAATCCAATAAACGATAAGCTGGATTAATCAACTCATATATATTTAAACGCTCTTCAATCGACGCCTCTGACAAGCCGAATGCCAAGGGTAAAGGCACTTCTTCGGGATTTTTGAACAGCGATATCAGGTCCCACTCCTGCCAGTTCGTCATGCTCAGAAATTCAAGACCAGCTTGGGCCAAAGCACGGAATAAGTCAGCCACACGATAGCCTTTATCCCCCTGGAACAAAAAGTTCATCAGGATATACTCTTTATCCTTTGCCTGACTCTCAGTCCAAGTACGCTTCTTCAGATTGATCGAATCTTTGAGTGAGTTAAAGAACCCAGTAACAAGTTCTATTTCCAGGTCTTCGGGATTTTCCTCCATCAGACCCCATTATGCGAAACAACTCTTGCGCGCGGAAAAACGACGCGCGTTGGAGGGCACTATGGAGATTACTCCGAATCACCCCATGGGGCTTCAATACAGACTTCATTGCCGCTAAAGCCGCACCTGGATCGAGCAGGTATAACACCTCATCACAGTTGATATAGTCAAACTGCTGGCCTAACTGGGCTAAATCAAACACTGAAAGCTCAAAAAACTCCGCATTTTCAATCCCATGATGCTGAAGGCGCTGGCGTGCGAGATCGATCGATTGGGGAGAAATATCAACGCCCACAATCTTCGCTCCAGGATTAGCCAACGCTAATATCAAGGATGTATAGCCTGTACCACACCCGACATCCAGGATAGTCAACCCCTCCGAAGGAATCGTGCGCTGATATTTCAAATAGTATGGCGTCGCAAAGCTGTGAACGAATAAGAGATCAATTTCATCTTTCGGAGTCGTATCGAGCGACATCCGCGGATAAGGCCCAAAATCGAACTGCTGGCGAATTTTTTCCAAAAGCGGGTCAGACTGCTGCGACACCTGCTGTCCAGTCACTTCCATAGGATTTTGATAAATAACAACAGCTAAACATGTTCAAAACAACGGATCATCCAACCGTCTAGATTCAGTCCAAACCAACAGAGGAATCGACACACATGTTTGATTTTGATCACAAATTCCCAAAATCTAGACTTCGGCGGCGTTAGGTCACACGTAGTTTTCAATTGTATGCGGGGTCAAGTAAATTGAACTTTGGTTTAAAATAGGCGTAGTCATTACGAGTTTGATCCGTCCTATGATGCACCCAGCCGTCGAAAATTTAGTCATCATTGGTTCTGGCCCCGCTGGCTACACCGCCGCAATCTACGCCGCGCGCGCCAACCTCAAGCCATTCGTCTTCGAGGGATTCCAAGCCGGTGGCATTCCCGGTGGACAGCTGATGACCACCACCGAAGTCGAAAATTTTCCCGGTTTCCCCGACGGCATCACCGGCCCCGAGCTGATGCAGCGGATGAAAGCCCAAGCCGATCGTTGGGGTGCCGAACTCGTCACCGAAGACGTCGTCGAAGTCGATCTCTCACAGCGACCCTTCACCGTCAAATCCACCAAACGATCGGTCAAAACCCACAGCATCATCATTGCCACGGGTGCCACCGCCAAGCGCCTCGGCCTACCCAGCGAAGAACAATACTGGAATCATGGCATTTCCGCTTGCGCGATTTGTGATGGTGCCGTCCCCATGTTCCGCGACGTCCCCTTAGCGATTATCGGCGCTGGTGACACCGCCGCCGAAGAAGCCCTATTTCTCACCAAGTACGCCAGTCAAGTCCACATGCTGGTGCGGCGCGGCCAAATGCGGGCCAGTAAAGCCATGCAAGATCGCGTCATCGACCATCCCCAGATTCAGATTCATTGGCATACCGAAACGATCGATGTCTATGGCGAAGCCGGATTTATGACCGGCCTGCACATCCGCAATACCGAAACTGGCGAAACCGCTGACCTCGACGCCAAGGGCCTGTTCTACGCGATCGGGCATAAACCCAATACCGACATTTTCCAGGGTCAACTCGACCTTGACCCCACCGGCTATATCAAAGTCGCACCAGGCAGCGTTGCTACTAGCGTTGAAGGCGTCTATGCCGCAGGCGATGTCCAGGACCACGAATATCGCCAAGCAATTACCGCCGCCGGTACCGGCTGTGCCGCCGCCCTACTCGCAGAACGCTGGCTATCGCACCAGGGACTGGCCCAAGAGTTGCGATCGGCTCCGGCTCAACCCACATCCGAAACACCCACCACCGATCCCCCCACCGCAGTCACGCCCATCATCGAATTCGACATTACCCAAACCCATCACGTCGGCGGATTGGCGCTACGCAAGCTCTACCACGAGAGCGATCGGCTAATCATGGTGAAATACGCCTCCCCCACCTGCGGCCCCTGCCATACCCTCAAACCCATCCTCGGTAAAGTTGTAGCGGAGTTTCAGGAGCAGATTCACTACGTCGAGATTGACATCACTGAGGATCCAGATATTGCCGAATCCGCTGGCGTCATCGGCACCCCCACCGTTCAGCTCTTCCACCACAAGGATAAAGTCGATGAAGTGATGGGCGTCAAACAAAAAAGCCAGTACCGTGAGCTAATCGAAACCCATCTGAGCATTTCCACTGTTTCCACAATGGGCAGCTAAGGCCCCAGCCTGCGGATTTACATTGCTGAAGGGCACGGGGTTCGGTATTCTGAGGGCTAGATTCTTTGTCCCCTGCAATACTCAGGTTCTCCGCCTATGGCTGCACTGCGTCGGCTCAATCCGGTATTTGGTCTATTCAAACTGACTGAGCAGCCCTCCCTATCCCAGCGTCTCACCTGGCTCGGCGCCTGGATCACCCTGTGCTTTGTCGCATTGGCAGTGCTATGTCCGGCTTTACAGGCGATCGGGATTTTACAGAATCCCACGGAGTTCCTCAGCAATCCACCCCACCAGCCGCCTTCCGCCGCCCATTGGTTTGGCACGTCGCGTCTCGGGTATGACGTCTTTAGCCGCACCCTATTCGGCTCTCAGGCCGCCGTGCAGGTGGTCATTCTCGCCACCGCCTTGAGCTTCGCGATCGGTGTCCCCTTAGGTATGCTCAGCGGCTACCTCGGCGGTTGGTTCGATCGGGTGCTGGTCTTTGTCATGGATACGATTTACACCTTGCCCGGACTACTGCTCTCAGTCACCCTCGCTTTTGTCGTCGGTCGGGGCGTCTTCAATGCCGCGATCGCCTTAAGCATCGCCTACATCCCGCAATACTTTCGGGTGGTGCGCAACCAAACCGTCAGCGTCAAGACCGAAGTCTTTATCGAAGCAGCACAGGCCATGGGCGCTTCCACCTGGCGCATCCTCTGGCGCTACCTCGCCCAAAACGTGATTCAAAGTGTGCCAGTAATCCTCACCTTAAATGCCGCCGATGCCGTTCTGATTCTGGGCGGACTAGGATTTTTGGGGTTAGGTTTACCCGATGAAGTGCCCGAATGGGGCCATGACCTGCGCCAAGCCCTCGATGCACTGGCCACCGGTGGTATTTGGTGGACCGCCCTATTTCCCGGCCTGGCAATCACGACCATGGTGATCGGATTATCCTTCCTCGGTGAAGGCTTGAGCGGACTCACCGACCAAAAAACCAGTGAGTAATCCTAAATCAATCTTGCCTTGCCACACTGGCGATCGGCCCAAATCCCCTTAATAAGAGACTTTGAACGGATCCCACCCTTATATTAAGGGAGGCTAGGGGAGATCTGATTGGCCGCTTTAAGCCGCGATCGCCACATGGTCAATCACTTGGTCATAGAAGCCCACTAGCTGCCGGGTCGCCGCCGACCAACTCCAACGCTCCGCTTCCGCCCGCGCATTCTTGCGCAACATCTCCCGCGAAGCCGGATTGGCGAGTAATTTTTGCGTAGCAGTAATCGCCCCCAACGGCTGATTCGGGTCAAACATAAACCCATTCACCCCATTGGTGACAATATCGGGAATCCCACCGGACTGCGCCGCCACCACCGGACAACCCGCCGCCATCGCTTCGAGCAAGACTAGCCCCAAAGTTTCGGTGCGTGAGGGGAAAATAAAGGCATCTGCCGAAGCGTAGGCAGCCCCCAACTCTTCACCATGCAAATAGCCGACAAAATGGGTATGCGTTCCCGCAAAGTGCTGTTCCAGGGCTTCGCGGTGCGGACCATTGCCCACCAGCGCCAGCCGCGCCCCCGGAATCGATTCCAGCACCGGCTTGATCTGATCGACTTCTTTTTCCGCCGACAGACGGCCCACATAAATCAGCAGTGGTGCATCCGGATGACCTTGGGAGAGCCGATCGCGCATTTCCCGGCTAGCTAAGTCGGGACGAAAGGTTTCCGTATCAACCCCGCGCTGCCACAGATCAACTCGTTCAATCCCCCGTTCCTCCAACGCCTCCACCATGGCCGTCGAAGTGCAGAGATTGATTTGTGCCTGATTATGAATATTCTTGATCAATTCCCACATCACTGGTTCTAGTGCGCCCAGCCCATAATGCTTGAGATATTCCGGCAGGTGGGTATGATACGAAGCCATCAAGGGGATGCCATCGCGCTTCGCATAGTAAACGCCAGAAAGTCCGACCACTGCCGGATTCACCACATGCACAATATCGGGATTAAACCGTCGTAGCGCCGTCCCGATCGAGGGCCGCGGCAAAGCCATTTTCAACTCGGGATACAATGGCAGCGGGAACGCCGATACACCATAGATTGTGGCCCCTGCATACTCCGTCAGCCCATAATCGGGACAAAAAACCTGAACCTGATGTCCCTGGGACTGCAAATTCGCGACCGTGTGCTTCAGGCGGGTCACAATACCATCAACCTTCGGCAAGAACGTTTCAGTAAAGAGTGCAATTCTCATAGAAACCCAATGCAAAAATGTCTCGTGGGATGCCTTTGGCTCGATCGTCTAGTCGATACAACCAAGATATGACAATACATTGATCATTCACCAATCAAAAGAGGGGACGCATCGACTACGTCCCCTCATCACCAAATCCCCGCCTATTTCCACTTCACCTTCGGCAGAATCTCATTCATATCAACACGGTCTTTATACTTCGTGGCAAAGTTCAACAGCGAATCCAGCAAAGAGTCAGACAGATAATGTGGCTGCAAGCCTAAATCAATCAGCTTCGTATTCTTCGCATTGAAGTAATGCTCTTCTAACTCAACCCGTGGGTTATCGATACTATTCACTTCCACCTTGAGCCCTAGGGCCACACCGGCATCTTTGACTTTATTGGCCAAATCCGCAATGCTGAACAGCTCCGTAAACTGGTTGAACACGCGGAACTCGCCAGCCTCAGCCGGATTTTCCACCGCAATCTCGATACAGCGCACCGTATCGCGAATATCGAGCAAACCACGGGTTTGACCACCTTTACCATAGACGGTCAACGGATGCCCGATCGCCGCTTGGATACAGAACCGATTCAGCGCCGTACCAAAGACACCGTCGTAGTCCAGTCGGTTGATCAACAGCTCATCCATGCCGGTCTCTTCGGTCAGCACCCCATAGACAATCCCTTGGTTCAAGTCCGTGGCCCGCAAGCCCCAAACCTTACAAGCGAATTGAATATTATGCGAGTCGTGCACCTTACTCAAGTGATAGAACGACCCCGGCTGCTTCGGATAGGGCAGCGTATCCTTACGACCGTTGTGCTCGATCTGTAATGAAGCCTTCTTCAATGTCAATATTCGGTGTGCCATACTCACCCATGGTGCCGAGCTTCACCAAGTGACAATCGGGCAACTCTTCTTTGATCGCATAGAGAATATTCAGATTCCCAATCACGTTATTGCTTTGGGTCAGCACCGCATGCTCGCGATCGATCATCGAGAAGGGGGCGGAGCGCTGCTCACCAAAATGCACGATCGTATCCGGCTGAAACTGGCGCAACGACTGAATCAAAAAGCTGTAATCGCAGATATCGCCGACAAACAGGTCAATTTTCTTGCCCGTGAGATCCTGCCATCGCTGCAACCGCTGCTGAATCGGCGCGATCGGCGTCAGCGTATCGACTTGAAGCTGGGCATCCCAGTGCCGCCGCACAAGACTATCGAGAATGGCAACATCATGCCCCCGATTGGAAAGATAGAGCGCCGTCGCCCAACCACAATAACCGTCGCCGCCAATAACAAGGACTCTCATGGGTCTTCTTAGATTTCTATTGCTGCGTTACTTCTTGCCAAATCTATCAGGTTTTGGTGCCAGGTTAGCTATAAGCTTCTAGCTTTATCGAATCACTGCTGTGTCACGGGTAAAGGCCGATTAAAGTATCGGTTAAGTCATCAGTTTTGTCATCTGACTTAAGATTTAGTAATTAGATTAGTAATTTACCCGATTACTCCCAGATGCAGTCCAGCGGCTCCGGCCTTGGAGGCACACCAACTCCGCTTCACTCAGACACGATTTCACTGGAAAAATCATTAACCCGAGTGAAATGGAATGGCCCCGCGATCGAACCCCAAATCCGCTCATCCGTTTCTAGGTCGCGGCCCCGATCAAGGCTCATCAGTGTCTGGCCCTGGTCCAACACCTCAAACTCATTATCAAGATAGGTCTGCTGACCATTGCGCTCCACTAAGCACTGTTTACCGGGTTCAACCCGCCCCAAAAAACTCTGCCCCGTCCATTCGACTACCATGCCACAGCCACACATTGGGTCAAGATCATCCAGGGTGAGCGGCTCAAGCTTACTCCGATCGCGGGCGGCACCCCGAAACTCTGCATCGTCTTTGAGCCGATAGTGGGGAATCGCAATCTTCCCATCCTGCTCCAGGAACTGTAACACCCTGATGCGATAAGGTTGATCCAGCGCAAAATCGTAGGCTTGTTCGAGGAAAATCCCCGGTCCGTTAAACACCGCTGCCGGTAACGGTCGCATACAGACGCGAATATGTGCAAAAAATGGTGGATTTTCGAAGGCTTGCGCTTGATTACTAAATTCACCAGCCATCCAATGGAGCAGGGTGCGGATATCAGTCGCGTGGGTCATAGCGATTACTTCTGCGTCTTGAGGGTCTTCAGGCGGAATAGCAAAAACTGCGTGATTTGATCTTGATCGAAATTGTTATCGCTGACAATCCATAAACTCTGGGAACCATCCGCCAGCTGCGGCCCCAAAGTCATCCCTTCGACATTATCGATCGTCACGCCCAGCTCCGCTAAGTCAAACAATAGCCGTTTGCGGACCGGTTGTGTATCAGTCGGCAGCGCCTGCAAACTCGCCACCGTTTGGACATCGCGGGCATCGGCAAAGGTAAATTGAAAGATCTTGCCGGTGAACCCGGTCAGGCCCAGCGATCGCTCAAGCGCTAAAAAGCGGCCCGCATTATCAAAGGAAAGAATCTCCGAAAGCCCATGCTCAATTGTGCCGATTGGTGCCGGATCCAGCTCATAGACATATTCCCCCACTCGATCGGCGCGACTCGAAATCAGCGCGTAGTGAATCATCCGGAGTTGGTCTTTGGGTAGCGGGGCAGCCGTCTCATCTGAGGGCGGGGCAGCGGTAGGCATCGCGCGGTCCTGCTCCAGTGGACGCTCGATCGCCGCAAACACGCGGAATAGATCCGCCGTCGCATCCACATTAATCGTCAATCCCTCAAAGCCTTTATTATTTTGAATCCCTTGACGCTGACCGTCCGTTGTCTGGGGAATATAGGCGTCCGGAATCGGCAGCGCTTTCAGTAATTTGCCCGTTTTCCGATCGTACTCATTGATACTGGGTGGAATTCCGGCTTTGGCATCACCTTCACTAGAAATAAAAACGCTGCCTCGCGGTGATCGGGCAATGCCTTCCGGGTCGATCGTCCCTGGTGGATAGGATTGACCATCAGCGTTTCCTAGCACTGTGGTTGCCGTGATATCAATGGCTTGAATCGATAAGCGATTAGTCGTTTTATCAGTCTTTAGCTGTGGCCGCAGCGTATAGAACCGGGCGGGGGCGCGCTGGCTACGATCGTCAGACACAGCATAAAATAAGCCAGTTTTGGCATCATACGTGATGCCGGACAAGCCACCCACCGACGCATCCTGGCTCACCGTTGGGGGCAAGGTATACGCATCCACAAACTCCAGCGCGATCGGCGCAAACAATCGACTTTCCGCCGATACTTGGGGCAACCCACAGGCCGTAATCCCAAAACTAATGCCGATAGTCATGACCAGTAGCGGGCGGGCAAAACGTGGCTTCAGCTCCGACCACCCACCTAGCCAACATCGCAGTCGTCCCTTGAATAACCGACGCAATCGACAAAAAAATTGCAAAAGCATGACGCTCCGAAGAATCACAACGTTATCGCTCCTTGTGCATCTTACTGGAGTCAGTCACAAGCTTGGCAGCGATCAGCGTGATTCGCACATTCCCCGCGCGATCGGACTAGACTAATTGCGTCAGATTCAATTGCGTCAGATTCAACAACATCATCCCTGACGCTCAATCCGCCCCGACCCCCGATAACTCACCCCACCATCCGGTGAAGTTGCGGCTGATTGGAAAACAACCCCTTGCAACAGCAGTATCCCCGCCGTAACGAAGCAGAGATCCCGCAAGCGTAAACAAAATTGATTGGTAATCTGCGTCATCATAAAAATTATGCTGTCCTCTCGTTAAAGACCCAACTTGTTCAAACACCCAGCACGATGCAGGTGTCTTTAGATCTAGTTTGGCGATGCGCCACTCGGCGGCCAACACCAAAACTGCGGAACTGCATATTCAAGATTCAATCAAGTCATCCAGACCTCGGTATTCTTGAGGAAGGTAACCTCCGCCAAATGACCCATCTCTGCGGACTCGAGGCCAGATTACCGCTGGCGATATCGCAACTTCACCATGACGACTTTTCCGGATTCGACACCGCCCCGTACCCACTCCTTGACAGGATATTTCATCGGGCTTTTAGTCATATTGCTGTTATCAGCTGGACTGCGCTTTTGGGGACTCGAACGGTTTAATACGCTGGTATTTGATGAGGTGTACTACGCCAAATTTGCCAACAACTATCTCACAGGCACCCCGTTTTTTGATGGTCACCCGCCGCTGAGTAAATACATCATTGCCGCCAGTATCTGGATTGCCGAGCAGTTACAGCTTGGGCCAAACGTGGGTAATGACCTGGCTGGCACATTTCGGACAACCTGGAGCTACCGTTGGAGCGCGGCCCTAACGGGCTCATTCATCCCGATCGTCGGGACCGAGTTAGTGCGGCAGGTCAGTCGAAATCAGCGATTAGCACTGCTGGTCGGTGGGTTTATGGCGCTAGATGGCCTGTTTCTTGTGGAATCACGCTACGCCTTAAATAACGTCTATCTCGTACTGTTTGGCTTACTGGGACAACTCTGTTTTGTTTTAGCGGCCCGGACACAAGCGCTGCGTGATCAACCGCCAGTGTCACCAATCGGCTGGCGTTTAGGCTGTTGGGGCTGGCTCAGCTTGTCCGGCGTCAATTTTGCGGCGGCGGCGGCGATCAAGTGGAACGGTCTCTGGTTTCTGCTGGGGGCCTACGGATGCTGGGCGATCGGCTGGCTATATCGGCTCAGCACACAAACGCAACGACCCGCCACCATCCAACCGGCAAAGTCCCAGGCGCAATCACTGACACAACTGCAGGCACCGCGATCGCCATCATTATTTTGGCAATTTGGCCAAATCCATCCAATCGCGATCGCTGTATGTCTCGGCATATTGCCATTTCTGGTCTACGCATTAATTTGGCTACCGCATCTGCAGCTCAACCGTGACGCAACATTCTGGGGCTTGCAGCATCAGATTCTGACCTATCACCAAAACGTCAAATCCGGCAAGGACGTGCATCCCTATTGCTCCGGCTGGTGGAGTTGGCTCTGGATGCAGCAGCCAATCGCCTATTTCTACCAAGTCGGCATTGACCCAACCCGCGTGCTCCCGTCGAACGGGGCAGTCAGACCGACCGGTGCGGTTTATGCCGTCCATGCGATGGGCAATCCCATCCTGTGGTGGGCTTCAACTGTCGCAACTGGCGGACTCTTGCTCATGACGATCGGGGCAATCTGGCAACGTCTGCTGGCTTGGCTCAATCCCCAGGTCCAAAGCCGCCGGGTCATGGTTGCAGCGGATTTCTGGTTCGCGAGCTATGTGCTGATCAACTACCTGGCCAACTTGCTACCGTGGACGCGGGTGACGCGCTGTATTTTTCTCTATCACTACATGGGCGCATCGATATTCAGCATGATGGCACTGGCTTGGTGGGGCGATCGCGCTTGGCGCTACCCAGCCTTGCGCGTCTGGGTGATCGCGCTGGGGCTCTTGATCATCCTCGCATTCCTATTCTGGTTACCGGTCTATCTCGGCTTGCCCTTATCCGCTGGCGAATACCAGGCGCGGATGTGGTCGAAGGCTTGGATCTGCGGGGCAAACTGCTAAAGCCGGCGAAACACCATGCGATAAACCGGATCGTGATCGCGCAGGGTGGCAATTTCCCGTTCCGTGGGAAGGAGCATCGGATTATCAGGCAACCAATCGAGCGCTTGATTTTGAAAGGCAGGATGGGCGGCAAACCGAGCGCGCATTTCCGTCGCCACGTCCAGAATATCGGATTGAATAAACAGCATCGCCCCAGGCGGCATATAGTCAGCCAAATCTTGCACCAACGGTGGCTGCACGACACGTCGCTTGTGGTGCTTTTTTTTGAACCAAGGATCCGGAAACTGAATCGATACGCACTGAACAACACCTGCCGGTAACGACTCCAGCAATGGCCGCAGCATGTTGTTGGCGTTACAGAACAGGAAATGTAGATTGTCCAGGGCTTGGGCATCGCGCCATTGATTGGCCGCAATCACCAGCGGCTCCCGAATCTCTAAGCCCAAGAAGTTCCAGTCGGGCTGTCGGGGCGCCATTTGCTGCAAAAACCGCCCGCGCGCACAGCCAATGTCAATGTGTAGCGGCCGCAAGCCATCGGCAAATACATCCGACCACTGCGGCAAGGACACCGGCAATTGGTAGCGCTTGGCCAAGGGATTAACATGTTCACGGACGCGGACGAGAGCCATACTGAATGTGGGAAAGGAATGCGATTGCCAGGTCGATCAATTTACGTAAGATTAGGGTCGTATCGATCGGGATTTCAGTTATATCGTTTTTCGGTGCCGCACAACAAGCAACCGTTTGGCCAGCGTCGCTGTATCGTAGAGACTGAGTTGGTCTACTGCCCCATGTCCTTGAACTTTCGATTTGCGGTTATTAGTGATTTGCACATCACGCTGCCCCATACACTATGGGACAGTCCCAATCGTTTGCACCTAGTCGAGGTCTCCATCCCGGTGTTTGAGGAGATTTTGGCGCGGCTAGCGGCGCTGGATTTAGATTTTTTGCTACTGCCAGGCGATTTGACCCAGCATGGCGAGCCGGAAAACCATCAGTGGCTCGCCGATCGATTGCGACAGTTACCCTATCCGGTCTATGTGGTGCCGGGCAATCACGATGTCCCGACGTTGCAGCGGAATCAGCAGTCGGCGAGCTTTGCGGAATTTCCTCACTTTTATCGTGAATGTGGCTATCAAAATACCGATCGCCATTACTATACGCAGGAAATCTTGCCGGGGCTGCGGCTGATTGCACTGAATTCAAATACCTTCGATGCGGCGGGGAAGCAGATTGGACGCATTGACCCGGCACAAATGGCTTGGCTAATCGACACACTCGAAACAATACAAGATGAGTGTGTACTGGTGATGATTCATCACAACGTGATTGAGCATATGCCCAATCAACGGCAGGATCCGCTGGGGAAGCGCTACATCCTCCAAAATGCCCATACGCTACTTGAGCATCTGCGGGCGGCAGGGGTACAGATTGTGCTGACCGGCCACTTGCACATTCAAAATATTGCGCAGCAGGGCGATATTTACGACATTACGACCGGCTCATTAGTCAGCTATCCCCATCCCTATCGGGTAATGCGGTTTGAAACCGATCGCTTTGGCCAGCAGCAGTTGGTGATTGAATCCGATCGGGTGGAAGCGGTACCTGACTGGGAAACCCTGCCGGATTACACGCGCAACTTGATGAATGAGCGATCGGCAAGCTATATGCTGCGGCTGCTCATGCATCAACCTTGGAATTTATCCCAGCGGGAGGCGGTCCGCCTGTTACCCCATCTGCGCGACTTTTGGGCGGACTTTGCGGCCGGTGATGCACAGTTCGACCTACCAGAGCTACCAGCGCTGATCCGTGGTCACTTTGAGCAGTTTAGCTCGATCGCGCAGTGGGATAATCAAGCGATACTCCCGCTTACATCCCGGCAAAAATCAACTGCACTGCCCAAAGGATTAGTCTGCCGGGTCGCTGATTTTTAACCCGATCATTTAAGGCGTTATCTGAGGCTGCTTCGGTGAAATTTGCGCCACTTTCTGAGCGATCTCCGGATTGTAAAGCCGCAGATAGTTCCAGTAGTTACCAAACACCGATCGCACATAGCCCCGCGTTTCATCATAGGGAATTGCTTCAACAAACTCATCCGCGTCCCGAGTTTTCGACTTCGCGAGCCAGCTACCAACCGCACCAGGGCCAGCATTGTAGCTGGCAACGGCCAGCATTGAGTTGCCATCGTACTCATCATGGGTATAGCCGAGATACCAAGTGCCCAGCTTGATATTATCTTCGGGATTTTCCAGGTTGTAGTCCTTGACGTCGATCTTACTGGCAATATACTCTGCCGTTTCCGGCATCACTTGCATCAGCCCTGTGGCACCCACGACCGATTTAATCTGCGGTTCAAACCGCGATTCTTGACGCATCAGCGCTGTCACAAGCATGGGATTCAGCTGATGCTGCTGCGACCAGTTAGCAATTTCCGTCGCGAACGGGAACGGATACAGTCCTTGCCAATAATCTTTCTGCGCCTTCAACTTCAGATACTGCTGCTGGTCCGCTGGCGCATCCCGATCGGCCAAATTTGACACCATGAAAATTCCGTCGAGCCGATCCCCAACCCCAAGCCGCAAAATACCATCGGTAAATTGCTCAGCCACTGACGGCGACTGACGATTTTGGAATTCGACTTGCCAGTAGGCCCAAGCAGCTTGCGGCTGGCCGATATGGTGCAGTTCCTGCAAGGTTGGTGAGCCCGCCAGCAACTGTGGCTGGTTATCCGGCTTTTGAATTGCTGGTTGCAGGGGACGCACCGTGCCAAAGTCGCCCACATTCCAACCGAGTAGGCTCGCCGATCGCCAAGCATAGTAGGACTCAGGATACTGCTGAAGCACCTGCTGGAAATAATTGCCCGCCTGCTTGGAATTCCCGAGTTTGAGTGCCCACTTGCCGGCCCAAAATCCGGACTTCGCCCCCAAATCCGGATCATCACTATCGTTAAGGTTCTGCTCCGCCCATTGCTGTGCCTGTTTTAGATCGCCAGCCTTGGCGTTTCCCTCCGCAATGGTCCAACGCAGCTCGGTCGCCGCCTTCGATTGCGGAAACTGCGCCAGCAAACTTTGGCGTAGTTGTGACGCCGATTCAGCACTCTTTAATTGCTCCAGTAGCTTGGCCTTCTGCAATAAGGCATCGGGTGCGCGATCGGGATACTGCGCAATCACTTGCTCCAAATAAGGCAGTGCCTGTTGCGGTTCTGCCAATTGCGCTAAGCGCGTCAGGGCCAAGCCCGCCTCCGGCGTGCCGGGAAATTGCTGAACGACAAATGCATAGCGCTGCTGGCTCCCCGATGCGCCCATCAGATGCAATCCCCGAGCGGCCCGATACGCGGTCTGAGGCGTTTGTGGCGCTTTAGCATAGGCTTTAGCCGCTTTGCCATAGGCTTGGCTTTCCCAATAGGCGAACGCTACAGTTTCCCAATCTTGCGGCTGAAGCTGCGGCCCAAACAGTTTGACTAACTGATCGAGCCGGGCCGGTGTCCCCTTTGCATCCGGTTCTGCCTTCGCGATCAACAGCCATAGTGGCAGCTGCTTCGGGTTCTGTTGCAGTCGGGTCTTGGCAATTTCAACCGAACGTGGATGAGTGGGAAACTGGGCGATCGCTTGATCCCAGTACTGGGGGTCTTGTTTGCCCAATTCATACAGGGCTGCCGCCGCCGCAGGATCCTGGCTGTGCTTTTGCAGCAGCATTTCCCAACTGGCCTGGGCTTGGTCCGGTTGCTGTAGCGCCGCGAGCGCTACTCCCCGCTGATATAGAATCGGTGCCGCTAATACTGGATAATCCTGCTCCAAGTTTTGCAACTGCGCTAATGCCGCTTGTGGTTGTTGGGCCTTGATTAAATCGAGCGCCAGCACATAACGGGCCCGACTACGATCGCTCGACGGTTGTGGAGCTTGGGCAATCTTCTGGAGCATCGCTTGGCGCTGCTGCGGCATTTGGTTCATCAGCGGTGCAATCACCGGACTGAGCTGGTTGTCCGCCGGAATCGAGCTGAACCCATCATTTTCAATTGATGGATTCGTTAACCGCAGCGCATTGAACCATCCCTCAGACCGATCGCCGGGTTTCACCGACATTGAGACCAGCATGCCGGTAATCAGTCCGATCGTACTCACACCACCGAGGATAAAGGGAATCCAGGACTTAGAAAAATGCGGGGGCCAGTGAGGAGGTTTCCACATGAGACGACTCCAGAGTGTATCGTAATCGCCAGTATCGGCAGCAGCTTTACCGATTAACTGAACTGAACTAATGCTTCGAGGCTACTCAATCACAGAAACTCGATGCTCACAACAGGAAAGTTTCCCCTCATTAGAGCAAATCTTGACTGACTTCGTCGACAGAAAAATGCCATTAGTGTCAAAATCATGACTTGCACTGACATACTATGACTTCCCAAGTATAAAAGATCTCCCAATTATATAAAGCCATGCCAGCGAAAAGACATACCAGCCGAAATCCCAGTTTTGACCGATACTGGATTAAGCAGCTTGTGTCATTGCAGTTGCCCACAAACAGAATTGTGAAGTCGAAGGATAAATTGGAAGCGTTATGAAGTTTGAAGCATTGGGCACATCGCTTTTGGACTGGACTGGTAGCGGACTAGCGATCGGCATATTCGAAGATCAAATTGAACTAAGCGGCGACCTCGCAACTTTGAACGGCAAACTTGCGGGCTTACTCAGCGAAATGATCAGCGAAGCCGACTTTAAGGCAAAAGCCAATAGCACCCTCTCTAGCCGGGTTATGGGCGGTTCGTTCAAAAAGCTGATTGTGGTCGGTCTGGGTAAAGCCGCTGATCTTACCGCCGAAGGTCTCCGGTCTGCCGCGGCCGCCGTCGCCAAACTGGCGCGGCAGGAGAAATGTCCAACCTTGGGGATTAGCTTACCGACGGGGGATATTCCTGCCGCTACCGCCACTCAAGCGATAACTGAAGGTGTGCAGCTTGCACTCTATCAAGACGTGCGCTTCAAATCGGAAAAAAAGGATGAAAACGGTGTGATCGAAACGGTGCAACTGTTGGGACTGGGGGACCAAGCCGCCGCGATCGCCAAAGCTGACCAGATTTGCCAGGGCGTTTTTCTCGCACGTGAGCTCGTTGCCGCTCCGGCAAACTATGTGACCCCGATCAGCATGGCCGAAATGGCCCAAGACTTAGCCAATGAATATGGCCTCGAGCTGCAGATTTTAGAAAAGGCGGAATGCGAAGCATTAGGGATGGGCGCATTTCTCGGGGTCGCCCAAGCCTCGGATCTGCCCCCCAAGTTCATCCATCTGACCTACAAGCCTGCAGGCACACCCCGCAAAAAGCTGGCGATCATCGGTAAAGGGCTGACCTTTGATTCGGGCGGTTACAACATTAAAGTGGGTGGCTCCGGAATTGAAATGATGAAAACCGATATGGGTGGTGCAGCGGCGACTTTTGGTGCGGCCAAAGCCATTGCCGGACTCCAGCCCGATGTCGAGGTCCACTTCATTAGTGCCGTAACGGAAAACATGATCAGCGGTCGCGGCATGCATCCCGGCGATATCCTCACCGCCTCGAATGGTAAGACGATCGAGATCAACAATACCGATGCGGAAGGGCGTTTGACCCTGGCCGATGCCTTGGTCTACGCCGACAAACTCGGAGTTGATAGCATGGTTGATTTGGCCACCTTAACCGGTGCCTGTGTCGTGGCTTTGGGCAATGATATTGCGGGCGTTTGGAGTGCTGATGAGCAACTCGGAGAGCAACTGGCAGCGGCAGCTCAAACCTCCGGTGAAAAAATCTGGCGCATGCCGATGGAAGAGCGTTATTTCGAGAGTATGAAATCACCGTTAGCCGATATGAAAAATACGGGCGCGCGCGCTGGGGGTGCCATTAGTGCCGCTGTCTTCCTCAAACAGTATGTCAAGGACACACCTTGGGCTCATATTGACGTTGCAGGACCCGTATGGACCGAAAAAGCACATGGTTATAACGCTGTCGGTGCGACCGGTTATGGGGTGCGCATGCTGGTCGATTGGGTGACGGCATAAAACTCAACCATGATGCCGGGGAACCATCTACCGACCAACATTCCGTCGGAGCAGCATGGGGAAGACCCGATCGACCAACTGCTGAAATCGCACACACAGTCTGGCCCAGTTAAAAAACATTGAAGAAAGTCAGGGGCCTGGGAGGAGAGACTTATACTGAAGTCATTCCACCTCAGGCCCGAATTGAGGTGGTTGTCCAGGAGTTTTGGCGACCGCATTGCGCCGAATCACGGCGGCAGACGGGAAAATATCTCGGCCAGATTCCTGGCTTGTCCAGCGCATCGGTGAACGTCTTACGGAGGAAGGCGTTGGTTTCTTGTTTTGGAACTGCGCGCAGCAAGTGTCAACTAGTAGCAAAACAACGTAAAGGAGCAGATGGCCATGTCACGTAAAGTCGGTGAGCGCTACGCCTGCGAAAAGTGCGGTGCCCAGTTGGTCTACGAAAAGCCTTGTCCCTGTCCCGAGACCATGAAGCATTCCGAGATCTGCTGTGGCGAACAGATGCAGATGGTGCAGGAACAAACTACGGCCAAAACCTAGGTTCCATTGCCCCCAGCACAATCTCGCCCCCCGGACTTTAAGTCAATTGACAGTCCAACCGCCTCTGGGCATTGTTTGAGTTATGCATCAGTACACTCACATCAGCGCGTGATTTATTACCGCTGGAAAGGGGAATACCTTTTACTGCACCGTGCTTGACCTGACCGCAACCTTCAGGATTTTCTCCTTGTTTCGGGGCGAGGCCGTGCGCCTCAACCCTGGCGAAGAGGCTTGGGTTGCAGAAGGACGCAATGTACCCCTTGGAATTCCTGAACACCTCTGGCAGCAGGGTATTAGCGAATATATCGATGTCTTCAAGCTTATTGCTAGCCCGATGGAGTTTGATGGGGCTCTCCTGGAGCAGCCAGCCCTGAATACACCACGAGATATAACCACCCGTGGAATGCCTAAAACTGCTTTGGGTCGGTTAATGAATCGCGTTCAAACCCGTGACGCTGATCTCGACGACGTTGATACGGCAACTGACTGGATCACTAGCCAGGTCACACTAACCGTTGTGCGACCGCAGCCGACCGTTGCCCTGTCCCCAGCCTCAAGCGCAGATTTAGGAGCGGGGGTGCAGGTGCTCACCCATAGTACCTTTCAAGCCCAGGCCCGACTGACCACCATAAATCAGTCCACCCGCGATCTGGGTAACCACATTTTGCCGCCGCTGCTGCGCGACCAGACCCAGCCATTTCAGTTCACCGCCAGCCGCGCTACCGGCCCCGGGCTGAGCGCTCTGGAACTGCAGGAGGTCAAAAATCCTGCCGCCGTGACGCCAGAGAATCCCCTGAAAGTGGTGGCCGATGTTTCGCTGGAGCAGGGTGCCTACGTGTTGCCTGTAGCCTACGATGGGGAGTTTTACCTGCCCCTAGGCCGAGGCATGGCCCAGGGCAACCAGACTGAAATCACCATCGATCATCTGCCTGAACCGATCAGCGAAGGCAAGCGCAGCTTGGGCGGGGCAATCCGCATCTTCTTTCAAAAGGTGGTGACGAAAAAGCTAGGGCCAGCGCTGAGCCAAACGCTGGGGGTGACCTTTGACTATCCGCTGCTGGCGATCGTAGAAGTCAGCCACGGTGAGGTTACTTACATCGTCGATGCGGAAATCGTCGCCCAGCGGGTGGCCCAGGCCCAACGCATCGCCCTCTACATCCACGGCATCATTGGCGACACCCAGAGCATGGTGCCCAGCGTCGAAACCGCCGTTGTTGCTTTAGAAGCGGCAGCCAAGCCCCTCAAAGACTGCTACGACCTGGTGTTGGCCTTCGACTACGAAAGCCTCAACACGTCAATTACGGCCCATGCCCGTGGACTCAAGCAACGACTGCGGGACGTGGGTCTGGGTCTCAACCATGGCAAGACCTTGCACATCATCGCCCACTCGATGGGGGGCTTGGTCTCTCGCTGGTTCATTGAACAGGAGGGCGGCAATGACATCGTGCAACACCTGATTTTGCTGGGCACCCCGAGCGCTGGTTCTCCCTGGCCCCAGGTGCAGGCGGGCCTGACGACTATGATCGCCTTTGTGATCAACGGGCTGTCGACGGTGGCCTTCCCCTTGCGAGTGCTGGGAGCGCTGCTAGAGAAGATCGAAGACATTGACGTGACCCTCGACGAAATGGAGCCCGACTCCGAGTTTCTGCAAGCGCTGGCCACCAGCAATGACCCCGGCATTGCCTACACGGTGATTGCGGGCAATACTTCGCTGATTACGGGCTCACCCGACAGCCTCAAGGGCAAACTGGTGGCGCGGCTGAAGTCCTTGATGAAGCTGCCGTTCTATGGCGTGCCCAACGACCTGGCGGTGACGGTGGAAAGCATTCAGGCGATTCCGACCAGACGCCACCCAGCCCCGGTGATGGTGGAGGTAGCTTGCGATCACCTAGTGTACTTTACCGACCCCGCTGGGGTGAAGATGCTGGGTAGTCGCATTCAGGACATCTTATCCGGTGGCATTGAGCCCAGGGTGGTTGCTGCGCAGCCAGCATTAGCGGCCCTGCCCCCAGAGCCAAAGTCAGAGGCACCGATCGTGGAACGCCCGCAGGATGAGAAGTCCATGCGCGATCAGACGAAGGCGCATGAGTCGCTGCTGTGGTGGGTAGTGAGCGCGATCGCCCTGGTACTGTTCCTGCTGTTTGGTCTGAAGCCCTTTTCCAACAGTGACCCTACACGTCCTGAGCCCCAGTCTTTACTGACTCACGATCGTATCCACTCCTGCTGAGGGTAACTGTTCCTATGAAAAAAACCATCCTCACTCTGGCCGCTAACCCTGACGACACCTCGGCGCTACAGCTTAACCGAGAAATTCGCGATATCGAAAATCTGCTGCAGAAGTCAAAGTACCGCGACGAATTTAACTTTGAGCGGCGCGACGCCGTGCAGTGGGATGATTTGCAGCGGTCGATCCTAGAGCTGCACCCTCGGGTTGTTCACTTTTGTGGCCACGGGGCGGGGCAACCAGGGCTGGTACTAGAGCGCGACCAAGGGCAGCGCTTTGAGGTGAGCACGGCGGTGTTGTCCGACCTGTTTCGCCAGGTAGCCAACACGGTGGAATGTGTCGTGATCAACGCCTGCCACTCCAAAGCCCAAGCCGAAGCAATTTCGCAGCATATCAACTATGTCATCGGCATGAATGCTGCCATTCAAGACGATGTGGCGATCGCCTACGCCCGAGGCTTCTATCTGGCTCTGGGAGCAGGGGAATCCATCCCCAATGCCCATGCCACCGGCTGCCGCGGAATTCAGGTGCAGTGTAGCTGTCAGGGTAGCCGCCGCGACGTAGAGCTGATGGTTGACGACAGCGACATACCCCCGCACCAGCCACCAGCTATTCTCATCCCAGAGCTGTACGTCAAAACACCCCTAACGCCCTTTAACGAGGCCATCGGCCAATCCGTCCCCCCTACAAACAGCACAAAGGATGTCCGTGAGGGCTTTGTGGCCCTTGTAGATTTACTCTCTAACCCTGAAATTTACGCATCGGTGACGGTCTTTCGGAGCGACTTCAAGCTAATTGGCGAGCAGATTCAGCTGCTCAGCTATTACAAAACCCTGCACGACCTGCTCCATAAACTTGAAATCGAGTGCTATCGCAACATTGTGCAGGAAGCTCGCCGGTTCCCTGGCGATGAGATGGCGCTGACCATGCTGGCAGAGTACGCCATGGCTCTACAGGGCATTTTGCAAGAGGCCCAGCGGGCAGATCGCGGCTCGCCCCGCTACCGCCTCCGATGCACCCTGGCTGAGCAGATTAGACGACGCCCAGCAAGAGGTGCAGATCGCCGTAGACAGCCTCGATACCCGCCCCCTGCAAAAGGCGATCTTTTTGCTCACCCAGTTGTTGGCCGATCAGCCCGTGCGCCTCAACGCCAGCCTGACTGAAACGGCCAAAGCCCTACGACTGTCGGGGTTGGTAACTAGCCTGGTGACAATGAAGGAAAAAATGGAGGCGATCGCCGCTGACCCTGCCAAAGTGCAGCAGTTTACCGAGGGCATTGCCGCTCTATCGGGCATCAGTGTACGGCTGGGGCATCGGGTGCAGACCCACGATGCCTGGCAAGAGGTGGACTCGATTTTGCGCCGCATTGAGACCAACCTCAACCGCGACACCACCGAGCTCGAATGGTCGTGGACTGACCTGAAGGAAAAGACCCAGCAGCTCTACCCCCAAGACGCCGATACCGAAATTTTGATCTTGCAACAGTGCGAACAAAAGCTAGACGATGCTATTACCGCCACCGACCCGGCGAAAATTCGGCATCATTTTTGCGTCTACCGCCGCGCCGCCCTCAACTACTTTTCCCTGATTGATCTCAGCCTGATTCAGCTCTGTGGAGAGCTGCGAACCATTAGCCAATCTATAGCCCTGGTGGTGGAGAAAATCTCATGACAACCCTGGCAACCGTCCTTAAATCCGATGACAGCACCCTGAGGTTTCCTTCCTTTGCGTCGTTGCGGCTAGCCCATGGCGACCTGCTCAAGCTTTACCGCGAAACCGATGATAAAGATGCCCTTGTTTCTAACATCCGTGCGTTGATCGAGAAAGGTCGCGAAACTGGGGCCTTGATTGACAACGATGATGATCGTCTGGCCGCCCAGAGTTTGCTCGACTATTGGGTGTCGGTGCTGTTGCGCAGCGGTCACAGCATCGACAACGCCACCCTGGCAGAGTTTGATATCAACCTGGCCCCCGAGCTAAACGAGGCTGACTGCCCTTACCTGGGGTTAGATGCGTTTAAGGAAACGGATGCCAACTTGTTTTATGGGCGACAGCGGCTGGTCGCTCAACTGATAGAGTTTTTAGCGCTCGAATCCCCTGCTGGTAGTCGTCGGCGCATCGGGGAGTGGCAAATCGTCGGTGGTGCGGGGTGGCTTAATTCCTAAGCTCAAAGCAGGGGCTTTGCCCAATAGTGACCAGTGGCATTACTTCTCCGTCATGGTACCCGGCAGTAATCCTCTTGAAGCCTTAGTAAGCACCCTCTCCCCTGAACCAAGCCTGATAGCGAACTGATGCGGCAGCAGGTACACCAGCTAGAGACCGCTCGGCCGACTTACCCAGCGCTTGAGTCCGTCAGGGGGTGGGAGATCGACCAACAGTCTTAGTGATTGATCAATTCGAGGAGATATTTACCCTCTGCCCAGATACGGTTCGAAACATGTTTTATCGAGAATCTAGTCGCTCTGGTTCAGGCTTCAGACTCTCCCCAAAATTATCTGATCCTGACTATGCGGAGTGATTTTGAAACCCAGGTGGCTAAGCTCCCTCACGTTTTTGGCCACTGTTTGAAGCCAACCTAGTACGAGTCTTGCCCCTAGATGCCGGTGAGCTCGGAGGCGATCAAGCGCCAGCAGAACAGGTAGGCCTTAAGGTTTGAACCAGGTGTTGTTGATCAACTCATTGCCGATGTGCTAGGAGAACCTGCCGGCCTACCCCTGCTACAGTTTATGCTGCTACAACTGTGGGAAAACACGCGATCGCAACCGGGTAACTTACCATGCCTATCGTCAGTTGGGTGGAGGGCGTGGAGCCCTGGCCCACAGTGCCGATGAGTTCTATACGACCTGATTCCAGAAGATCAGGAGACAGCCAAGCGAATCTTGCTCAAGATGGTGCGCCCCAGTACTGGGTTAGAAGTCACCAACAACCGCATTCGCCAACAAGAGCTACACCAATTGGGAATTGACCCAGGCCGGATTAATCGCGTTTTAGATAAACTGTGTGCCGCTCGTCTGGTGCGCCGAACCCCTGGCGCAACCCCAGACGATACCCAAATCGAAGTAGCCCACGAAGCCCTCATTCGCAATTGGCCTCGGTTAATTGAATGGTTGGATGATGAGCGCATTAGTCTGCGGCAACGATTACGCCTGACTGATACGGCAAAAGAGTGGGAAGCACGAAATTATCCGAAAGCAATTTTGCTAAGAGGTGAATTGCTTGAAGAAGCTCAGCAATATCATGGACTGATTTCAATGACTTAGAAAATGAATTTGTAGAGTTAAGTTGCCGAGAAAGTCGCAGAAGAAAGATTCGTGACAAATTCATATTTATCAGTTCTATTATTGGTCTTTTAACCATCCTAAGCCTAGGCATTGTATGGTCAGTGAACACCTATATACTAGATCGAAGAACCGTGAACTGGATAAGACATAACCGTGAACTGGATAAACAATTAAAGACTAAAGTCAAATGCTAGGAGAACGAAAAGGTCGGAAGTCGACGAACGCTGAAGCTAAAATCCAGAACGCTGCAGCGAAAATCAAGGAAGCTAATGACAGGCTGGAAGAAACACAGCAAGAAGCCGAAGATCAGGGTGTTAATCTCCCTCCTAGTATACGGGTTGATCCGAAGGCTCTGCACAAGAGCATGAAAAGGACGGTTTTGCAGCACTCTTGGCCGGTAATTTAAGTCAAGCAAGAAACTATTTTGGTCAAGCATATGTGGCTTACCCGACCTACCACAACGTCGATGAAATCTATAATCAGGTCCTTACTCAATCAACCGTAGATCGCTTTAACAGTGCTAATCCTACTGAACAGGCGGCCATGCTGCGGGAAATTTACCAGACCATCCTAGACAAATACGCCTGGGGAGCGCCGCCCAAAGACCTCGCCCAAATGAAAAATCGGCTCTCGGCGGAGTGAGTCCCCAAGGGCATCCCCTCGCGAACCTCTGAACCGATTCTTTGCCCTGACTGAGTCGCGCGAGGGTTTGCTGTGGCTCAAAATTCAATTCATCCCAATGCCGGCTGTTCTAGTGATCAGATCTCCCCGTGCTAGCTCGGTTTCGTAGACCACCCAGAACTGGGAACTATTTGACCAGCTTTTCCCGTATTCCTTCCATTGCCCGCTGTTTCCGTCGTTCTACCGTCTGAGCCTCCAGCGGCAACAGCACATCGATCAGCGCCTATCTTGTCCGTTTATCTCTCCATTATCCCACTAACTTTACTTCAGGCCAGGCCACTCCTAAAGCCTTCGCTGTCATCGGCCCCACAATCCCATCATCCTGATCTGCCCCAAACTTCGCCTCCTGAAAATTCAACACCGCCCGCAATGTCCCCGGCCCAAAATCTCCATCAATGCCGGCACTATAAAACCCCTGCTCCTGCAAAGCCCGCTGCACGGCCTCTACCAGCTTACCCGTAGACCCATAGCGCAACCGGGGTGACGCCATCCCTGTATCATCCAACGCCACTGACCGCGCCGAATTCCCAGACAGTAAAACATAGGGAAATTGTTGCTGCGATCGACCATAGGCATTTTGCTTAAAAATCTTCCACGGGCCACTTTCCGTATATCCTTCGGCCTCCGGATAACCTGCCACCACCTGGCATCCAGCACTGGCATAAAAGCGCTCATCATCAGATGTCTGGCAACGCCCACAGTGTAGATTGTCCCACAGCGGATCAGGATTACTCACCTCAACCCGATCTTCTGCGTCATAATCCAAATCATCGGCAGTCCGACGCACTGCCCGTTTCCCCACCTGCAGGAATGCCTCATGCGGCACCGAGCCATAATGACGACCTCGCTCATAGCCTTGACGGTAGTAGCCCGTCATCATCTGATTTGCTCCTTTGCCACCCTTGGCCTTGGCCTTGGCCACGCTGTCAATGTAGGGAATCGTGCTGCCTGGAAACAATGCCATCTGGTCTTGCTCCGGCAACCATTGAATCAACGTACAATGCGGCGATCGATAGTTGATCGGTGTGAGTCGCATTGCATGTTCCGATCGAAAAGATTGATCGTCCATATTCCCTGGCAAACACCCTCGCAAAGCAAAGAAAATCATGCCCTGCTCAGGTACTGCAAAATGATTAATCTGGCATAGATGCTTCAGGTGAGTCGGCTTGAGTGTGAACGTCATCGGCGCATTCTCCGAAACGACGGTTGCATCACCACTTTGAGACGTATCGCTGCTCCCTACCTGACCACCTTCAATTAATTGGATCGCTTGATCAACGATTGCGTCTGGGAAGTCAAAACCAGCATAGTTCTCATACTCCGCCATTGCCTTAATGACGCTCGTCAGCTGCGCCTTGTTTTTGACCTGTTGATGCGCATCAAAAAAATCCAACGGCTGGTTATAGTCGATGCCTGTGCGACCCGTCACAAACTCCGAATATTGCGGGGGCGAATTCGGCGGCGCATCCGGCAGGGACCCGATCGTATCCGACGCAGGGGCCCAAGTTGCCAAAATCTCGGCAATGGTGCGCTTGTTATAGCGAAACCAATAAGTCCTCAGCGTAATAATCGCAGCTCTGATACCGTAAACCGGATCATCGAAAATCGTATGCCCCCGATCGTCCGTGCCGATACTGCCCTTCCAGGGATCGGATGGGTTATTTTTTACATTGAGGTAGTTCTTATGTTTAATCCCTAACGTTTCTTTTGCTACGGTTGGGGTCTGCACCAGCGCTGATAGTTTTGCCAAGGTTCGAGGTCCGACGATCCCATCGTCATCGGCGAACATTCTCCGTTGAAACGTTTTTACAGCCTGGTCTGTATCCTTGCCGAAAATACCATCCTTAGCAATGTCAATTCCTGCCTTAGCCAAATCGGCTTGCAGGGCCTCAACCCGCGCTCCTTTCATGTAGGGGGCAACCGAGCTGCAAGTTACCATTATCTGGTGTGTAGCTCGGCGTTGAAAGATGCTCACCAAACTCAAACCGAACATGCAGATGGTTATCATGGCCATGCAACACATTGGACACGGAAGCCATTGGGATCATTAAACAAAATCACACGTACGGGCAAAATCGGATTGTCCCAGATGAGGTTAATAAAGTCCTGTGTCAGTTCCCGTGAATAATTCGCATTCCGCCAGTCAGACCCCTCTTCTCTACCATTGTTGGTAACTAGGCTGAAATCCACATCCACACCTTCTTCATGCGTCGCATGACGCGGTGTATCGCCGCCATCGGGGAGGCTAATATCGCCAACCCCGATGCGTGGTTGATCAGGATGCTTCTTCGCCCATTGTGCACAGATGAACTTAACTGCTCTGACCGTACTGGAAGTACCGTGGTGATGACGACCATCTTGGCCGTAGCCGTAGCATTCAAACCCTGGACCCTCCAAGGGCATTTTGGTGAATAGTGCCCGACTACCAATATCGAGTAGCTTTAGCTCTTCATCAGTAAATTGAACGTCGGCAGTACAAGTAGTACCAAGCTTATGCCGCGCCTGATCACCGGCAATGCTTCGAGGCGAGCGGCTTCGTTCAGTATTCATCGCAACGGGGCTCCAAAATTAAGGCTGAAAATCGAATTGCCTCATATGAGACCTAATTTGTTTAAGCCCCAACAAAGCAAAGATAGTCGAAATCAAGATCTAATGTTGATAAGCTAATTATCAAATAGAATATAGAACTAGTTAAATCAAGAAATCAAGCACACAATGCAATATTTAAAAGTCATTTAATAATCCTTATGCAATTTTGAGAATCGTGATTTCTAAAACAGCCAACAATCGCAATATGAACTAAATGTTTTACTGGCGATAATGCATCATGCCAAGTTTGATGAATCAGGAAATAATTGATAAAAATTAAGATCTTTTTGTGCGGGTTGATCAGCACAAATTATGTCTTTCGTCGATCGTGCTTGAATGCGGCACTAGACCAGAGTCCTATATTTCGCAGGTAGTACACTTTCCTAAAAGTCCTACCCAACAAAACTTTCAGGCATCAGTCTTAATAGTACGAAAATATACAAATCGTTCGGACATGCTAGGAGCTCTCCAATTAGCTAACAGCTCAGATGAAGACGGGGAAAGTATTCCAGGCCACTAGAGAAGTGCCACCCGCTTCACCTGGGGGCCGACGTCCAAAATTTTGGATAATCCTGGAAAGCACTGTCCGCAGGAGGTTTTGAGAAAACACCTACCTGCGGAATGTAGGCAAGTGCGAAGGGTATTGGCTGTTGCCAACATTTAAGCTCGATTGAGCCTGCTGCATTTTGTTATGCGCGATACGACTCGACGCAAATTGCTGAGGTTGAGAATTGTAATCTGATAACCCACATTTCACGGGATGCATTGATCAATGCACTTTAGACTCACTTTGACTCCCGATAAGGCAGTTGAGCAACGCTTGAAATAGGGGTTCACCCCACGTCATTAAGCGGAGCGATGGTTGGTCTTCAAACCGGCTTGGATCGAAGGTAACTTGATAAGTCTGATTCATCCAGTTCAGCTCGTATATGCCTGTCTCCAGTTGTTTGAAAACAATTCCTTGGGTCTGGAGTAACTG
Source organism: uncultured cyanobacterium (assembly GCA_963704065.1). GTDB lineage: Bacteria > Cyanobacteriota > Cyanobacteriia > Leptolyngbyales > Leptolyngbyaceae > Romeriopsis. Next base: position 75,042 of record CAVPGX010000040.1, read on the forward strand.
GGATTGGATAAACCGTTCTTCCAGATCAAATGGCTGCACTGGCGCTGGTGATAATGGCTGCTGAATTTCCTTGAGGTCAGCTTCTACGTCCATGCGGACCATTTCATCGAGGGCGGGTCGCAACGGTGGCGTGTTCAGCACCTGATCGAATTCTGAGAGCAGAACGTCAGCTTCTTCCGGATCGACGCTCATGGTGGCTTGCTCGATGAAGGTGGGCACCTGAGCCAGAATGGGTTGCAAGTTACCAACGACTGAGGCAAAGGCATCGATGCGATCGCGCTAGCTTGCGGTAGACTTTGGCCTCGACCGTACCGTCATAGTAGAAGTTGTGAATCCGCACGGTGGGATAGGTTTGGCCGATGCGATCAATTCGGCCAATGCGCTGTTCGACCCGCATGGGGTTCCAGGGCATGTCGTAGTTAATCAGGACACCGCAGGTTTGTAGGTTCAGGCCCTCACTGGCTGATTCAGTGCACAAGAGAATTTTGATTTCGCCGTCCCGGAAGCGCTGCTTAATTTCCTCTTTTGGGACAGTCACCCATTGACCATTGCGCCGACATTTCACCGCCTCGACCGGAATAGCAAGATACCTGTGCTCCATAGAGTTGACGCAGTTCTTCCCGGAGAAAGTCCATGGTGTCGGTGTACTGGGTAAAGGCGATCGCACTCTCGCGGTTGACCAGTTCTTGGCGCAAAATGGTGAGGAAGTGGGCTAACTTACTGTCTTCGCCGGTGTTTTCAAATTGGCGCAGCACGGACTCCAAGTAGGCGATTTCTTCGGGATGTACTGGTTCCATATAGGATTCCAGTCCTTCGATAATGGCGTCATCAGCATCATCCAGTTCGGCTAAGTCGTCGTCAGTTAGGCCACTACCTTGCTGCTCAAGCAGGGCATCTAAGCGACGTTGGAGGGATTGCTGCACGGCGTAGAAGGAACTGGTCAGCCGTTTGCGGTACAAGGTCATCAGAAAGCCGAGGGCGGTGCGATTATCTTTCTGGGCCAGTCGATAGAAATGACGGACATAATCGCTGACCTGGCGATAGAGTTCGGCTTCGCGGGTGGGTTCCAGGGTGATCGCGTTGTCTGATACTTGGCGTTGGGGGATGTCCTTGTCCAGTAGCCCCAGACGGTAGTATTGCCGCAGGGTGTCCCGTGTATGGCGGAACATCATATCTTTGAGGGGCGTATTGGTTGAGAGGAACTGTCGCGAGGTGTTGATGAATGCCTCATCTTGCAGGTAAGCGCGATCGTTGACTATCCGTATGCGGCCCAGCCAAAAGTCTTCGACCCGACTGGCGAGCATCCGATCTTGTTGGCTGAGATGTTGTTGCAGCCTCGGACAGGGGGAGCCGCCTTGGTGGAAGTAGTCGGCGGACATGGTTTGCCAGAAGTTGAGCAGGTGGCAATCGGGGCGGTTGCTGAGGGAAGCAAAGTAATCACAAAACTGATCGCCATAGGCCCAGTGACCTTTAAGCCCGAGGACATGCAGCAAATCGAAGACCTCAATCGGGTCGATTTGCATGGGGGTGGCGGATAACAGCACGAGGGCTTTTGTGTTGCTACGCAATTGCTCTAAGAGTTGCAGCAGTCGGTTGGGGGTTTCCTTGCGGGCTTGGGGTGACTTGCGGCGGGCATGGTGGGCTTCGTCTAAGACCACCAAATCCCAGGGTTCGGAATCCAACAGTTCTTGCATGCGCTCCTGACGCCGGACTAAATGGCTGGAAGCAAGCACCAGGTCTTTGGTATTCCAGGGGTTGTCTAAAGCGGGTTGGGTTTGGCCATAGGGGTCTTTGAGTTCGCCTTGGGTGTAGCTCCAGAAGTGGAGGTTAAATTTTTCGCGGAGTTCTTCTTGCCATTGGGGTTGAACGCTGGCCGGGGCGAGGACGAGGATGCGTTTGGCCTTTTGGGAAACCAGCAGATAGCGGAGAATTAGCCCGGTTTCGATCGTTTTGCCCAGGCCCACTTCGTCGGCGATTAGAAAGCTGCGGGGAAATTCAGCGGCGACGCGTCGGAGGATTTTGAGCTGGTGGGGCCAGGGGGTGATGGGGATGGATTCGAGGCAGGCGGCTAGGCAACCCGGATGTTGATGGATATTGGCGATTTCGGCAAATGCGGCGCGTTCTCTGGCGATCGTCGCGGCATCGAGTTCGGATTCTGGGGGAGTTGTTGGATCAGGTGGTGGTGTGTCTGATTGGTCAGGGGACTCTAATGCTGGCTTTTCTTGGGGCTTCAGGGGGCGGTTGTTCTGTTCATCCTGGGGTTGCCAGGTGGGTCTTTGGGCTGGGGCATAGCGCAGGAGCTTGCGTTTGACGGCTTCTGGGACTTCAAAGACTTTGACGGTGGGGGTGAGGTTATTCCACAGTTGCTCGAAGCGGACAACTTCTTCTTGCACCCGCGCCAGATCCCGTTGGCCTTCCCAGGAGCAGAAGACATGGAAGGATTCGATGTTGTAGCCCCAACCACCGATCGATTCGTTATTCGAGCCGTTGGTGGCGAGCTGGTTACCGGCGGCATCGGTAAAGATGCAAACCTTCTCATGGAAGATATGGTTGGTGTCTAGGGTGGCTTCGGGGTCGAGGGGGGTGCCATCGCGGTTGAGGGGAATGGCGATTTTGATGTCGAGATAGCCGGACTGGATCAGCCAACTGAGGATTTCGAGGCGTTTGAGTTGGGCGAAGTTTTCGGGTGGTGTGAGGTTCGCTTCCAGGTTGGCGGCGACGGTATCGCGGAGGGTGTAGCCCTGCTGGATGGCGGCGAGGTCGGCTTGGCTGAGATGGCAGCCCATGATCAGGCGCATCTGGCCCTGACTGCTTCCGGCGTTCTGGAGCATGGCCCCGAGACCGCTGGCGACCTGGCTGAGGATGGCACTGTTGAAGAAGCCGGATTTACGATCGTATTGGATGGCGCGTTCGAGGGCCGGGATGTAGAAGTCAGTGACGGGATTACTGGAGTCGCTGGCATAGCTGATCTTCCAGGGGTAGTTAGTCAATAGTGATTGCATCTTCTATCTTGCTTCTTGGCCCTAGGAATATGCCACAACTTGATAACAGAGGCAGGCTGAATATCCACTGTCAAATGAAACAGATTCTTACCTTTTTATTGCCTACGTAGTGAGTCAAAATTCGGTAGTTACCTGTTTCCTTGCGAATTCTACCGGCGATGATAGCGGGATTAATACGAAGCTGTTGGGCTAGAGAAACAACAGCAGATGAAGACGGCTTTTCTAGTAGATGGGCTTGATTCCAAGTTTCAGAAGGAATCAGCAGATCTTTCGCCTTATCATTGGCTTGCAGTTCTTTTTCATCTTCCTCCACAGGGTCAAGACTTAAATCATCAAAAAATGCGTAGTCTGTATCTGAGGACTCCAAATGTAGCTGTTGATGAGCTAATTCGTGACAAAGGGAAAACCAAAAGTTATCGAGACGATCGTACCGAAGGGTCAGACCAATTACGGGAGTTCCATTAGGTAGTCTTAAGGCTGCTCCATCAAGATGAGTGCGTTGTAGATGTGGCAGATAAATCAGGTGAATACCATGATTCGCTAAATATTCTTTCGCTAAACGTGGTCCTGACTCCGACCAACTTAGGCGAACCATTTCTTGAATAAAAGCATCTGTGATGCTGCCAGACTTATACTTTGCCGGTAAGGGTGTTTCATTCGCAATCGCCAGCACCTGTAATCCCCAAGCCTGTAAGGCGTAGGGGTCCATCTTGGCATTACGACGCATACCATCATTTTTTCGGCAAAACATTTTGAAAGCTGTGTCGTATCCTCCAGCCCGTTCAATTAGGTTTCGGATGATTTCCTCGGCACGGTCAGCAATATCAGCCCCATGCTCAATCCACCCCTTATTGGCCATTTCTTTGATCGGATACTGCGACCAGTCGATATCTTCAGGTGTTTCAGGGAGAATCGCATTAGGCTCTTGTAAAAGAACTTCTGCAGGAATACTCAAGTGGCTATGGAGTGCCCGGATCATGCTAAGGGTGAGGGGACGCTTTCTCGCCAATACCTCAGAAACTTTAGAACGACTGCCAATGTAGGGCGTCAAATCCCGCTGAGTAAGACCAGCCTGCTCCATCCGAAAGGAAATAGCAGCGATTGGATCAGGTAAATCAATGGGATAGTGTTGCTCTTCATACACTTCCACAAGGGTAGTCAGCACATCTAACTCGTCCGCTTCAGGGGTATCTGGAGCAGCATCCATGAGGGTACTAATACGCTCTAGCGCGTATGCGTAATCAATTTCAGTTTTAATCGGTTTTATAGTGGATTGAGTCATATTGTATCAACGTCAATCTGATCGTATTGTTTATGGGTACCAACAAAACGGATGTACACAATCTGCTTGAAAAAGTTTATGTAAACGACCAATCTGTATTTATTACCTGCAATATTAAAAATAACTCGCCCAGACTTTAGGATGCTGGCATTGCGGTACTGCTCTTTGATATCTGCTGGATTAGACCAGTCGGCTTGTTTGACTTCGTGGTACCAGGCCTCGAGGCCCGCACGAGCATCAGCATACTTGGGACTGCTTTCCCAAAATTGAATCAGAGCTTTCCGAGCGATGATGCGCATATGGTCTTCATAGACTGAATCTCTTCCTTTAATAGCATATTGTTCCCTAAATTAAATTTAATATATTGTTCCCCGTTTGGGAACAATCTCGCAGGGTGGATGCGATTACAATAAATTTCAAGCGAGTTCCC